>NZ_JAMQON010000005.1:0-300000 GCF_031624395.1 Halomicroarcula saliterrae | reverse complement strand
CGCAGGCTGAGGAGCTGCTGGCGCTCGGTCATCGCGTGGATGAGCACCTCCCGGAGCCGGCTCATATCGAGGTTCCCCCCGCACAGCAGCGGCATCACCGTCTCACCGGTCACGTCGAGGTCGTCGCTGAGAATCGCGGCGACGGACGCCGCGCCGGCCCCCTCGACCACCTGTTTGGCCCGCTCCATCAGGAGGAGGATCGCCCGCGCTATCTCGGTGTCCGTGACGGTCACGACCTCGTCGACGTTGGCCTGCATGATTCGCAGCGTCGTCTCGGAGATGCCGCCCGTCGCGATGCCGTCGGCGATCGTATCCACGTCGTCCAGCGTCACCGGTATCCCCTTGTCGAGGCTCTTGTGCATCGTTTCCGCCCCGGTGGCTTGGACACCGACGATACGGGTCTCCGGCGAGAGGTGCTTGAGCGCGGTCGAGACGCCGCTCATCAGGCCGCCGCCCCCGATGGGGACGACCACGGTGTCCACGTCGGGGTTGTCGTGGTACATCTCCGTGCCCAGCGTCCCCTGCCCCGCGATGATATCGTGGTCGTCGTAGGCGTGGACGAACTCGGCGTCGGTGTCCTCGGCGGCCGCCTTGGCCCGGCCCATCGTCTCCTGGAAGTCCTTGCCGACGAGTTCGACGGTCGCGCCGTAGCCACGGGTGGCTTCGACCTTCGCCTGTGGCGCGTCCCTCGGCATGAAGATGGTCGACTCGGCCCCGCACTTCGACGCGGCGAGCGCGACGCCCTGGGCGTGGTTGCCGGCACTGGCGGCGATGAACTCGCCGACGCCGCGGTCGACGTCCTGTCGGATCTTGTTGTAGGCCCCTCTGGTCTTGAACGACCCCGTCCACTGGAGGTGTTCCATCTTGAGGTACACCTCGCCGCCGACGAACTCGTCGAGTGACGAACTCCGCTCGACGGGCGTCTGCTTGACGACGGAGTCGTCGTCGAGTCGTTCTCGCGCGCGTTCGATGTCGGCGTACGTGACGGGCAGTTCTTGTGAGTCGCTCGTATTCATGTGTCTGGGTCGCTTTTCAACCGCGTTCGATAGGCTGGCTGTGCCGACTGCTCATCTGATTATCTTGTCCCGGCCGGGGTCGAACAGCGGTTCGTCCCGGATAGTCGCGTCGTAGGTCTCGCCCTCACACTGGACCTGTACCGACGTGCCGGCCTCGGCGTACTCGCTTGGAACGTACGTGTAGGCGATTGACTCGCCGATAGAGTAGCCGAAGTCGGCGGCCTGCACGTAGCCGATGGCCTCGCCGTCGTGTGGCTCCGCCGCACTGCTCGCGGAGCTCTGCTCCGCGGTGTCTTTCAACACGGGGCGACCACTCAGTACGATGTCCATCGAGTCGTCCAGGGTCAGCGGCGTGATGCGGTCGTCGATGCCATCGGCCTCGGCCTCCTGTAGCGCCTCCTTGCCGATGAACTCCGTGTCCATGTCGACGGCGAAGGGGAGACCGGCCTCCAGCGGGTTCGAGTCCGTGTCGATGTCGGTGCCCCAGAGCCGGTACCCTTTCTCCAACCGCATCGAACTCAGCGCGCCGCCGCCCATCGGCCGCACGTCGAGGTCCCGGCCTTCCTCCCAGAGGGTGTCCCAGAGCTTCTGTCCGTACTCGACGGGAGCCCACAGCTCCCAGCCCAGTTCGCCGACGTAGGACACCCGCAGGGCGACGACCGGCACTTCGCCGACGTATATCTGCTTGGCCCGGAAGTACGGGAAGTCGCTGTTGGTGATGTCCGCGTCCGTACAGCGCTGGAGCAGGAGCCGCGATTTCGGTCCCCAGAGCCCGATGGTCGTTTTGCCGCCCTCCTCGACGGTGACCGCGACGGTCTCGGGGGCGTGTTTCCGTAGCCAGTTGCCGTGAATCTGCGGGGAGTTGCCGCCGCCGGTGGTGACCATGAACTCGTCGTCGTCCAGTCGGACGACGGTGACGTCCGCGAGGATGCCGCCGCCCTCGTTCAGGAGTAGCGAGTACCGCACCTGCCCGACGTCTATCTCCACGTCGTTGCTGCAGACCCGCTGGAGGAACGACTCGGCATCGGCCCCCTCGACCATGATGGAGGAAAAGGTGGTCATGTCGAACATCGAGACGTTCTCGCGCGTGTGGAGATGTTCGGCCGCCTCGATGGGCGAGCGGTTGACCCCTTGCCAGCCGTCCTGCTCCGGAATCCGGTCGTCGTAGCGCTCGACGAGGTCGGCGTTGTACTCGTAGTACTGCGGGGACTCCCAGCCGCCGCTCTGGTAGAACTCGGCGCCCAGTTCCGTCTGCTGGTGGTAGAACGGGCTCGTCCGGAGCCTGCGGTGGTCGTCGGGCTGCCAGCGGGGCTCGACGATGCTGTAGACCTGCTGGTAGCGCGTGGCGCCTCTGTCGACGAAGAACTCCTTCTCGCCGGCGTGTGGCTCGAACCGCTGGACGTGGATGCCACCCGTCTCGACCGGCCCGGACGGCAGGCGCGGGACGCCCTTTTCCATCCACTCCGCGAGGATACGGCCGTAGCCGCCCGAGTGCGTCCACCAGATGGCCAGCCCGCTCCAGAGCCCGTCGACGGCGGCCGTCGGGCCGACCGCCGGCATCCCGTCTGGCGTGAAGACGAAGATACCGTTCTCCGTGACGGCGTACTCTCGGTCCTCGGTGGCCGGCAGCAGCTCGTCGAAGGCCTGCTTCGCCGACTTGTCGCGGTTTCGGTGGGTCGGCGTCGTCCAGTGTTCCTCGGTGAACCCACGGACCGAGGCCTGTCGCTCCTCGCTGTTCGTCCCCATCTCTTCGGGGTCGACCGAGAGCGTCTCGTGGTTGTACGACCCCATCCCCATCGCGTCGCCGTGGTTCCGGAAGTACAGCGAGTGGTCCTGGTCGCGACCCACCGGCTGGGTGGGCCCCTCACTCATGTACTCCGCGATATCGCGGTCGCCGGGCACGTCCAGCCCGGTCGTGTTGTCGCCGACGGAGCTCCCTTCGTCGGCCAGTTCCGCCATCGGCTCGGTGACGACGTACTGGTGCTCGACGGGCGCGATCGGGAGGTCGAGGCCCGCCAGCCGGCCGGTCTGGTACCCCCAGTTGTTCGTCGCCATCACGCAGCGGTCACAGTCGATTCGGCCCCGGTCGGTGACGACAGCCTGTATCTCGCCGCCCGCCACATCGAGGTCTGTCACCTCCGTCTCGCCGTAGAAGTCGGCGGTCGACTCCTCCATGTACCACTGCAAGGCGGCGATACCGTCGACGCGGCCGTCGGTCGGCGAGTAGTAGCCGCCCAGAATCTCTTCGGCGTCCACCATCGGGAGACTCTCAGTCACCTCCTCGGGAGCGAGTAGCTCCGGTCCGGGCAGCCCGTAGGCGGTGGCCCACTCGACCCGGCGCCGGAGGAAGTCCATGCGCTCCTCGCTGCGGGCGAGCTCGATGCCGCCCACCTCGTCGTAGACGCCCGCATCAGAGAGGAGCCGGCTCGTGTAGTGGGCGGCTTTGGTCTGTATCTTCGAGGGCGACGTCTGAAACATGATGCCCGGCGCGTGGACGGACGACCCGCCAGTGACCGGCAGCGGCCCCTGGTCGATGACCGTGACGTCCTCCGCGCCCAGTTCCGTCAGATGGTACGCGACGCTACATCCGACGGCACCGGCACCGATGACGACAGTATCCGCTCGTGATGGGAGAGCCTCTGTGCTCATAGTTCTCGTGTCAGAATCCTCCCGATACGATGTTAAATACACCGGTGGGACCGAAGAGTGTTGCAGTTTGACCGCCGGTAGAGGGCCTTATGGCGGGTTATATCGCCTTTTCGCACGAGCCGCTGTCTGAAACACACACCGCGAGAGTGACAGTCACGGACCGAACCACAAAATATCAAACAAAATACAGAACCGGGTCGGCTCTGGCCAGCCCTTTCGGCGCCGCGTTGCAGGTACCGGTCAGGCCACCAGCGGTTCCTCGCGCACGGTCGCGGCGTAGCGCTCGCCCTCGAAGAGGACTTCCACGTCGGTCCCCGGCTCGGCGTACTCCGACGGGAGGTAGGTGTAGGCGACGCAAGCGCCCGCAGTGTAGCCGTATTCGGCGCTGTGGACGTATCCGAGCGACTCGTCCCCGCCCGGAGCGAAGACGGGCCGGTCGTCGAGGATGGTCGCGTCCCCGTCGTCGAGCGTCAGGCAGGCGACCTGCTGGTCGGTGTAGACGCTGTCGTCTGCTCGCGCCCCGCCGTCGGACGCGCGCTGCTCGTCCGACGAGGCTCGCGGTCCGTCGGATCGCTCACCACCGTCGGCGGCCGCCGCCGTCTCCTCCCGGGCTGCCTGCAGCGCCGCTTTGCCGATGAACTCCGTGTCCATGTCGACCGCCCAGCCGAGGCCGGCCTCGAAGGGGGTGTGCTCCGTGTGGAGGTCCTCGCCCCACAGCCGGAACCCTTTCTCGATCCGCAGGGAGTCCAGCGCGCCGTTGCCGTACGGGCGGATGTCGTACTCGGCGCCGGCGTCCAGAACGTGCTCCCAGAGCCGTTCGCCGTACTCGGAGGGAGTGTACAGCTCCCACCCCAGTTCGCCGGCGTAGGAGACGCGCAGCGCCGTGACGGGGACGTTCTTCACGAAGAACTGCTGGCTCGTAAAGAACGGGAACGCGTCGTCCGAGAGGTCGACGTCGGTCACCTTCGAGAGGACGTTCCGGGCGTCGGGGCCGGTACAGACCATCGCCGCGAGGCTGGAGGTCACGTCGTTGACCACCACGCTGTCGGGGGACTGATGCCGGACCCACGCGACGTGGTTGTTCCCGACTTCGCGGCCGGTCGTCAGCAGCAGGTAGCGGCCCTCGTCCGTGCGGGTCACCGTGATGTCCGCGCGGACGCCGCCGCCCTCGTTACACATCAGCGTGTAGCGAACGTCGCCCACGTCGAGGTCCATATCGTTCGTACAGAGCCGCTGGACGAACTCGCCGGCCTCGCTGCCGACGACCTCCATCTTGTTGAACGAAGTCATATCGTGCAGGCCGACCTTGTTCCGGACGTGGAGCGCCTCCGCGCCTTCGAGGGGCGACCAGTAGACGCCCTCCCAGCCGTCACGGTCCGGAATCCGGTCGCCGTACTCCTCCAGCAGGTCGGCGTTGCTCTCGAACCACTGGGGCTCCTCCCAGCCGGCAGACGCCCACATCTCGGCGTCGTGCTCCCTGTGGGTGTGGTACATCGGCGTCCGCCGGATGTCCCGCTGCATGTCCTCCCACACCCACTTCGGGTGCATGATGTTGTAGACGATACGGTACTCTTCGGCGCCGATATCTCGGGCGAAGTCCCACGACCCCTCGTGTTCGTCGAACCGGTTGACGTTACACTGGGAGACGTCGATGGGGCCGTCCTCCAGCCGCGGAACGCCGTTCTCCATCCACTCGGCCATCGCCTTCATCGCGCCGCCGGCGTGGGTCACCCAGATGGCCGCAGCCGTCCAGAGCCCCTCGCATTTGCGGACGGGCCCCATCACGGGCAGACCGTTGGGCGACTCGGCGAACATCCCGTTGTACTTGTGTTCGAGTTCGGCGCCCTCGGTGGCGGGGACGAGTTCGTCGCTGGCCCGTCGCGGGGCCTTGTGCGGGCGGTCCGGGTGCGTCGCGGTGTCCATGTGGACGTCGGTGAACTCGTGGATCGACCCCTGCTCGCCGTCCGGGTCGTTGCCGCCGAGTTCCTTCGGGTCGGGGACGATGGGCTCGTGGTTGTACGAGCCGATGCCGTAGGAGTCCCCGTGGGTCCGGTAGTACATGGCGTTGTCCTGGTCACGGAGGATGGGGCGGTCGGGACCGACGAGCAACCGTTTCGCCTTCTCTCCGGAGACGTTCTCGTAGTTCTCGAACAGCGGGTGGTCGGTGATATCGACCGCGCTGTCTTCCATCTCCGAGAGCGATTCTGTCATCGTGTACTGGTGTTCCACCGGTGTCACCGGGAGGTGGACGTCCAGTTTCTCGCCGAGCTGTCGCGCCCAGATGTTCGTCGCGACGACGACCTCCTCACAGTCGATGGTCCCGTTCTCGGTGACGACCGCCCGGACCGAAGCGTCCTCGACTTCGACGTCTTCGGTGCGCGTGTGCGGGACGAACTCGGCGCCTCTTTCCATCGCCTCGCGAGCCAGCGCGTCACAGGCGACGACGCCGGATACCTGACCGTCCGTCGGCGAGTAGTACCCTCCGAGAATCCGGCTCTCGTCGACGAGCGGCAGGTGGTCGGTGACCTCTTCGGGTGAGAGCAGTTGCGGGTCCTCGATGCCCCAGGCGTTCGCGTGTTCGACCCTGCGCTGGAGAAACGCCATCCGCTCCTCGCTGCGGGCGACCTCGATACCCCCGACTTCGTTGTAGGCCTGCTGCCCGTCGGCTCCCTCGAGTTCGGAGTAGAGCTTCCGGCTGTAGTCCGCGAACTGGCTGAGTTCTTTCGGCTCCGCCGTCTGGAACATGATGCCCGGCGCGTGGGTCGACGACCCGCCGGTCGTCGGCATCGGCCCCTGGTCGACGACGACCACGTCCTCGCGCCCCAGTTGCGTCAGCTGATACGCGAGGTTGCAGCCGACGATACCAGCGCCGACGATGACCGTATCGGCCTGATTCGGCACGCTATCGGTTGTCTCCATGAGTATGCGTCGAAATCGCTCTGGCGGCCCCAAATAAGTATCGCCTGTACTGACGTACTGTCTCGAAATGCAATACAAATGTCAGTTAGAGTTTGGGATAACAGAGCTAGTGGTGTGAACCAAAACGACTGACCGTCACTTACGAGGGCCAACAGCCAGAAACCGCGAACTACCGGGAAAATAATATATATTTGACGTGAGTCCGACGACCCAGATGGTTCGATCCATTCAACTCCAGACAGCTACGGAACTCGTCGATGCCGCCGAGTCGAAGGCCGAGGACATCGACAATCCGATGGTCATCACGGTCGCGAACAGCGAAGGGAACCTCGTGGCGCAGCACCGCATGGACGGCGCGTGGCTCGCTTCTGTCAGCATCTCCCGAAACAAGGCGTACACGGCGGCTGCTCTGGAGATGCCCACACACGAACTCGCCGAGCCCTCGAAGCCCGGGAACTCGCTGTACGGACTCCAGACGACCGACGAAGGCCGCATCGTCATCTTCGGCGGTGGCTATCCGCTCGAACGCGACGGAGAGATCGTCGGGACCATCGGGGTCTCGGGTGGCGCCGTCGAACAGGACCGCGAGGTCGCCGAGGCCGGCGTCGAGCGCTGGCACGAACTGACCGATTGACGCTCACTGCTCCGCGAGGCGAGCGTTCGTCCCGCAAATCGGCAGGCTACGCTGCTCTCGGGCCCGGCTCCCGCTCGGCGACGATGTCTAGCAGCGCCGTCTCCAGTGGCCCACCGTGGCCCATGTCCTCCTCGGCGTCGACGCCGCGGCCGATAGGTCCTCTTCCGGGCCTTTTTGCCGTCGGCGAACCGGAACCAGATATGGAGTACGAGGAGGTCACGCACACGGCGACCGACCGCACCCTCGGCCGTCTGCCGTCGGGTGGCGACGTCACCGTCACCGTCCACCGGTACGCTGGCGGACCCGGCCCGACCGTGTACGTCCAGGCCGCCCAGCACGGCATCGAACTCAACGGTCCGGCGGCGCTCCGACGCCTCCACGGCCGACTGGTCGACGCCGCAATCGCGGGGACCGTCGTCGTCGTCCCAGTCGTGAACCCGCTGGCGTTCGACCAGCGGACGTACATGACGCCACCGGAGTACGACGCGACGAATCCGAACCTGAATCGGGTCTGGCCGGGCGACGACGAGGGCAGCCTGCAGGAGCGACTGGCCGCGGCGCTCTGGCCGCTCGTGGCCGAGGCCGACGCGGTCGTCGACCTCCACACCGGCACGGCGGACATGCTCGAACACGTACGATACCGTGCCGACCGGCCGGCGGCCCGACGACTCGGCGAAGCGTTCGGTACCGACTACCTTCTGAGCGACGACCCCGAGGACGACGGGACGCCGAGCGGGACGTTCCGGGCTGCGGCGGCACGCGAGGGCATCCCGGCAATCACAGCGGAACTCGCCAACAGCCGACAGATCGCCCCCGAAGCCGTCACGGTGGGTGTCGAGGGGATTCTGGACGTACTCCGCGAGGTGGACGTTCTGCAGGGTCGGCCGACTCACTCGCCGGACCAGACCCGCCTCTACGACGACTCGGAGGCGACCGTCGCAACCGCCGCTGGGCTGTTCGAGCTCCACCCCGACATCGGGGTCGGCGACCACGTCGAGAGCGGCGACGAACTGGGGGCTGTGTACAACCCGTCGACGTTCGAGCGGCGCCAGACCGTCACGGCGGTCGACGGTGGCGTCGCCTATTCGGTGAGCCGCGAAGCCGTAGTGGTGGCAGGCGAGCCCCTCGTCAGCGTCGCCCGCCCCGTCTGAGTGGCACTGCGTCGGGAGTCCCGGGCCACACCGATTTCGAGCCGCCGCTATCCGGCTACAATCGACGCAGCTCCCGCCGAGCGGCCGCACTTTTGAATGGGTTGAGTATACCTCACACACCCCTATCCGGCCGTTCTGTGTCATCAATAAACATTACTATGGGATTACAACACGCGTTCGGTGTTCTCTCACAGGTCGTCGAACAGGTCGAACGCCGGGGCCGGTCGGTCCGTGACGTAGAGGCCACCACCGACTCGGATACCGCTGGCGCGCTGGCCGTCAGTATGACGATGCCGGTCTCGCTCTGTGCGGCCTCGAACGGGACGCTCGACTCGTCGTTCACGCTAGAACGTGCCTCTCTGTCCGAGAGCGGCGGTATCACCGTCACTTTGTCCGCCACAGACCTGCTTCCCGAGCTATCGACGGCCGAGACGGTCAGCGACATCGACGAACAGGGCGTTCACGTCGACGACGGGGACCTGCTCGTGACAGTCGGATTCCGTATTGCTCCCGACTCGTCGGCGGCGGCAGCGACAACTACCGGCGACGGGGCACCCGACGAGGAGCAGTCTCGTGACCCGAGTGGTGCGGGCACGGATGCAGCCGCGGGTGAGAACAGCGACACGCTGGCCGCCCGACTCCTGGCAGCCCGGGCGGACGACGTGTCAGCCGACAACGTCGCGCTCGACGACGAGCAGTCGCGTGACGCCAGCGGCGAGGACGCAGAACCGAGAGACGACAGCGGCGATGACGGCCTGACTGCCCGTCTCGCGGCGGTTCGAACGGACGACGTGCCGGCCTACGAAGACACCGACTACCTCCGGCTCCTCTACGAGTCGTGTGGCACGTTTACCGATATGAGCGACCGAATCGAGATGGACGTCGCCGCGGAGACGGTGCGACGCTACATGATCGAGGCCGACATCCACAGTCCCAAGTCCTACGACACGACCGCTCACGACGACTGCGACGACGACACCAGTTCGGTTGCTGGCGACTCGGAGGCGGCGTTCGAGGGAGCCGGTTCCGGACCGTCGCCGACCGCCACCGAGGACATCCCGGAGGAGCAGTTCGTCACGGACGGTATCGGCTTGCCGGACGGGGTGACCGTGGAAGACATCGTCGACGCTGTCGTCGATGCGACGGCCGTCTACGAGGTCCAGCGCTCGCTCGGTCTCGGCCACGGGCAGACTCGCGACCTCCTCAGACAGCTCAACGTCCTCGACCTCGTGTTACACCGCATCGACGACCGACCACACGGGGTTTCGAAGGACGACGTCGTCCAGCGAATCCGGCAGTGTGATGCCGGGGCTGCCTGCCCCTCCCCCACATAAACGGGTGACCAGTCCCACCCACAAACAAAAGTGGTTCCACTGCCATCGTTCTGTCATAAATGTCTCTGAAATCACGCATCTCCGGGGACCAGGAGGGCGTCGAGACGCTCCTCAGGAACGCGCGGTTCGAACTGATGCCGTTCGACAGCTTCGACGAGGAAATCGAGCACCTCCCGGCGGACGCGACCATCGCGATAACGACGTCCCCGCAGCTGGGTATCGAGCGGACCGTCGAGAAGACCGAGTTGGCCATCGAGGAGGGCTTCGAGGTCGTTCCCCACGTCGCCGCCCGGTACGTCGAGGACCGGGAACACCTCGAAGAGATCGCCCGGCGGCTCACCGAGGCCGGCGTCACCGACATCTTCGTCCCGGGCGGCGACCGCGAGGAACCGGTCGGGGAGTTCGAGTCGGCGTACGACTTCCTCACGACGCTCGACGAGATGGAGTACGAGTTCGAGGACGTCGGTATCACTGGCTACCCCGAGGGCCACGAGTTCCTCGACGAAGAGACGCTCGCGGAGTCCATGCGGAAGAAAGAGCCCTACGCGACCTACATCGTCACGCAACTGTGCTACGACCCCGAGGCCGTCCTGGAGTGGATCGAGGACATCCGGGCGCGTGGCGTCGACCTCCCCGTCGAAATCGGCATCCCCGGCGTGATGAAGTACCAGCGGTTGATGCAGATATCCCAGAAGGTCGGCGTCGGTGACTCCGTCAAGTTCCTGAAGAAGACGACCGGTATCCTCGGGTTCGTCAAGCAACTCATCGGCTCCAGAGGGTCCTACGAGCCCGACGACCTCGTCGACGGGTTGGGCCCCTACGCCGACGACGAGGCGTACGGCATCCGCGGCATCCACATCTACACGTTCAATCAGACGCCCGATACCGAGAGCTGGCGGCGCGGCCGTCTGCCATCCTGAACTGCCGGCTGGCCCTGGTGCGACCCAAACCTACCGAGAGATCCCGGCGGGCGTGATGGATACAGGCGTGAACCGGCCACCGGCGAGGTGTTCACCGTGGCTCGAAGACCTGTACCGGCCAGTCGGTCTCGTCGTCGACGGCGCGACTGTTGCAGGCGTAGCAGGCCGCCCGCAGCGCCGTGCCCCTCGACCCGCTCGGCGGGGCGGTGATTATTGCGTGTCAGTGTCTACACCGTGTATGGCACCAGTACCGATAGCAATGCAGTGGTTGCGCGGTTTCTGGGAGTATTACCGGGGATACACCCGTTCCGCAGTCCATGCCGCTGCAGCGGCGGCGCTTACCATCTTTGGGTTGCTTATCTTTATCGACCCGATATTTGCAGTCCTGGCGATTGGCTCGTATATCTTCCCGCCGATTGTTCTGTACGTCTTCGGCACTGACGTCGGGACAGACTCGAAGCAACCTGACCTGATCGCCGCCAGTGCCGGCTCTGACACGGGCTCGCACAGCGGTTCTGGTGGCGACTCGGATAGCGATAACGGGGACACTGATTCAGACAGTGATGACGGAGACACAGATTCGGATACGGACGGTACTGACACTGATTCGGATACGGACGGTACTGACACAGATACCGATACCGATGGGTAGCCGCTCTTCGTCTCCCGGTTTCCGAACCACCGTGGCTGTCGCAGACCACTTATCCTGCTCGTTCCTGCGCTCCCATCGATAGTCGGCACATCGAGCGATGAGAAGCCGGAGGTGTGTTAGTCATCGCCGGGTGAGGCTTCGCCGTCGTCGGCTCTGGTTACGACGATGCCGTCGTCTTCGACCACGACGGTTCCACTGTCGTCAAGCCGTTCCATCCACTCGGCGAACGCGTCGGACTCCATGATTCGGAGCTCGTTCGACAGTCCCACGTAGACCGTGTAACACATCAACAGCAGGACGAACGTGAGGGGAAGCCCGGCGGTGATCGAGGCGGTCTGGAGCGCCTCCAGCCCCCCGCCGATCAGCAGGACGGCGGCGATGACACCCTCGATGACCGCCCAGAATATCCGCTGGGCGGCCGGCACGTCGTGTTTCCCCCCGGACGTCAGATGGTCGATCACGAGCGACCCCGAATCCGAGGAGGTGACGAAGAAGGTGACCACGAGGACGACCGCCAGCAGCGACAGCGGGACCGACAGCGGGTAGAACGAGAACATCTCGTAGATAGCGGTCGCGACGTCGGCGTTCACCGCGGCGACGAGCGAACCGCCCGTCTCCAGTTCGACGAACAGCGCCGCCCCGCCGAACGTGGACATCCAGAAGAAGGAAAACAGCGTCGGCACAAGGAGGACGCCGAGCACGAACTCCCGGACGGTCCTGCCCTTGGAGATACGGGCGATGAACATCCCGACGAACGGCGACCAGGAGATCCACCACCCCCAGTAGAAGATCGTCCAGCCGCTCTGCCAGGTGGTCCCGCCGCCGGTCTGGCTCCAGAACGACAACTCCGGCAGGACGCCGATATAAGTGCCGAGACTCGTGACAAAATTGGCGAGAACGTACAGCGTCGGGCCGACGATGAGCATCGCCCCCAGGAGTGTCACCATGAGATAGACGTTGAACTCGCTGAGTCGCCGCACGCCGCCGTCGAGCCCAGCGGCCACCGACAGCGTCGCAATGGCCGTGATGATCCCGATCAGTACAACCTGAATCCACACCGACTGCGGGACGGTCGTCGAGAGGAACTGCCCCGAGAGCGTCGTGAGGCCGGCGTTGATCTGCTGGACGCCGATACCGAGCGAGGTCGAGAGCCCGAACAGCGTCGCGATGACCGAGAGGATGTCGATGACGTGGCCTGGCCAGCCGTAGATGCGCTCGCCCAGCAGGGGCCAGAATATCGAGCGGAAGGTAAGCGGCAGGCCGCGGTTGAACGAAAAGAACGCCAGGCCGAGGCCGACGAGGCCGTAGACGGCCCACGGGTGGATGCCCCAGTGGAAGAACGTGGTCGCCATCGCGACCCCGCTGGCCGCGGCGCTCCCGTCCTGAACGCCGTCGAAGAAGGGGGGTACGGACCCGAAATGAAAGATCGGTTCGGCCACGCTGAAGAACATGAGCCCGATGCCCATGCCGGCGCTGAACAGCATCGCGACCCAGGAGAAGTCGGAGAACTCCTTTTCGGCCTCGACGCCCCCGAGCCGGATCGACCCGTACTTGCCGAGTGCGAAGTACAGAATGACCACGATGAAGACGTTCACCGAGAGGATGTAGAACCAGCCTGCGACGGCGGAAATACCGGTCTGAATCGCGGTGAACGCCCCCGCAGCCTGCGACCGAAAGACCAGCGTGAGCCCGATGAAGAGCGCGATTACCAGACAGGAGAGAGGGAACACCCGTGAATGCACGTCGAATCCGAAGGCCTGGACGTTCCTGTCCCCGGTTTCCCGGTCGGTATCCGGATGGAACAGTTCGACCTGGAGCCCTTCTGAAGTCTCCCCGACGACTTTGTCGTCGTCACCCGCGGACATCGACCCGTTTCTCCGGAGCGAATTGTCGCCCAGAACACTCTCGTCTACCCGGGTCGCGTCGACTGCGGACTCCGTCCCCGGTATCGAGTGTCGTCGACTGGTCCGAACGGCTACCCGTGCTGGCTGGGCGAGTCCGGAGATGCTTGTTAACACAGACCATAGGCAATCTTGTTGGCAAATTGATAATAGTCTTTCGCCGAGCGACTGTCGTGACTCTATCTGTCTCGCCCGTGTCCCGCGTCTCGGTGGATTTGGACGAAGAGAAGCGGCCAATGATTCGGCTGGAGAATAGCGGATACTCTGGGCAGCCCCGCTGACTACATCTGCTGTACGTAGCAGGCAGTTCGCAGTAACCGCTGAAGATTTCGACAGGGCCTGCCGGCTGTCTCACTACGGCCGATTTCAGCGTCCGGGGAGAGCATCTCCGTCGAGCCGACTGTCTGGCCTGTCCGTTCGCGACGCCCGGACCGACACAACATATAGAATCATCTATATCTTGTGCCGACGGCCAAATTATTCCGTCTTCGCTTCGGGCTAGCGAGTATGAGGTACGAGCGCATCCGCGAGGTCGACCCGGCGATCGCCGACGCACTCGACGGCGAGCGAGCGCGCCAGAACGACACGCTGGCGATGATCGCCTCGGAGAACCACGTCTCCGAGGCGGTTATGGAGGCCCAGAGCTCCGAACTCACGAACAAGTACGCCGAGGGCTACCCTGGCGAACGCTACTACGGCGGCTGTGAGTACGCCGACGCGGTCGAACGTGTCGCTATCGAGCGCGCCACTGAGCTGTGGGGCGCCGACCACGTCAACGTCCAGCCCCACTCGGGCTCACAGGCCAACATGGGTGTCTATCTGGCGATGCTGGAGCCGGGCGATAAGATACTCTCGCTGGACCTGACCCACGGCGGCCACCTCTCGCACGGGCACCCGGCGAACTTCGCCGGGCAGGTGTACGAGGTCGAGCAGTACGAGGTCGACCCGGCGACCGGCTACGTCGACTACGAGGGACTTCGCAAGCACGCCGAGCAGTACGAGCCAGACATCGTCGTCTCGGGCTACTCGGCGTACCCCCGGGAAGTCGACTTCGAGCGGATTCAGGCGGCCGCCGACGCCGCCGGCGCCTACCACCTCGCCGACATCGCTCACATAACCGGGCTGGTGGCAGCGGGCGTCCACGAGTCACCGGTCGGCGTCGCGGACTTCGTCACCGGTTCGACCCACAAGACGATCCGCGCCGGTCGGGGCGGCATCATCATGTGCGACGACGAGTACGCCGACGACATCGACTCGGCCGTCTTCCCCGGGGCACAGGGCGGTCCCCTGATGCACAACGTCGCCGGCAAGGCCGTCGGCTTCAAGGAGGCCCTCGAACCCGAGTTCGAGGCCTATGCTCGACAGACCGTCGACAACGCCGTCGCGCTGGGTGACCGTCTACAGGAGCACGGCCTCGACCTGGTCTCGGGCGGCACCGACAACCACCTCGTGCTCGTCGACCTCCGGCCGTCCCACCCCGATACCACCGGTAAGGACGTCGAGGAGGGGCTCGAAGCGGCGGGCATCGTGCTGAACGCCAACACCGTCCCCGGCGAGACCCGCTCGGCGTTCAACCCCTCGGGCATCCGCGCCGGCACGCCCGCACTCACGACGCGGGGCTTCGACGAGGACGCCTGTCGCGAGGTCGCCGACTGCATCTACGAGGTCGTCGAAGCGCCCCACGACGAGGACGTCGTCGAGGGCGTCGCCGACCGCGTGGACCGGCTGACCGACGAGTTCGCCCTCTACGACTGACCGGGTCTCGACGCGGCCCTCGCTTCCGCTGACTCATTCTTCGACCACGTACGACCCGAAATCTTCGACGCTGCCGACCGGCGGGGCACCGAACGCCAGCCAGACGTGGCGGTCGTCGGTGTGGTTGCAGAGGTTCCGCACCGTGTCCGGGTGGACGCGGACGACGCCGCCGGCCGGGACGTCGTGGACGTCGCCCTCGATGGAAATCTGGCCGTCCGTCAGCGCGGCGAACACTTCCTCTTGCCCCTCGTGGGTGTGTGGCGTCGTCACCTCGTCCGGTTCGACGAGCACCTGGTTTACGCGCATCTCGGTACAGCCGAGGCGCTCGGTCAGTTTTCGGACGGCCGTCTCGCAGGTCTGGAACTCCTCGGGCCGGACTGTCGTCGGGTCGACGACGGCGAAGCTGTCGGTCACACGCGACAGGTGACCGTCGAGTGACTTGGTTCTGGGGGGCGCGCAGAAAGAATCGTCACGGGCGTGACGGAGACCGCATGAGTGACCGGTTCGGCCGAACGTCCTCAGTCGCTACTGCTCTCGGCCTCCCGCCTGGCGTTGAGCTTCGCCTGCTCGCGGGCGCTCGGGTTGACGGACTCCTTGAACGGCACCTTCGCGACCGTCGCGAACACCGGCTCGCCTTCCTCTTCGGCGTACTCGTCGGGGAGGTGGACCTGAAACTCCAGGTCGAGTTCTTCGTCGTAGATCTCGTCGTTGAGCGGCGTGTCCGTCACTTCCTGGATCTTGTCGGCCGGGACGAAGCCCATGCCGATGTTGGTCTCCAGGTCGGGGTTCCACCACGGCGAGGTGAGGTAGCCACACTCCTCGCCCGTGTCGGGGTCGGAGATGATCCAGAAGTCCGGCGCGTAGTCCCGGATCGGCTCGCCGGCCATCTTCAGGCCGATGAGCTTGCGCTCGAACGGGTAGTTGCCGTTCTCGATCTGCTCTTTCTGCTCTTCGAGCGCCTCCTCGCCGATGTAGTCGGCTTCCTTGTCGTCGGGCACCTGATAACCGAGGTTGACCTGGAACGGGGAGGTCTCGTGGTCCAGGTCTTGCCCCCAGGACATGATACCGGCGGCGATGCGGCGGTGGTGACCCGGCGCGATCTGGCGGCCGCCATGGTCCTTGACGCTCGCCATGACGGGGTCCCAGACACGCTCGGCGTACTTCGAGGCTTCCTCGACGTAGATCTCGAAGCCCTCCTCGCCGGAGAAGCCGGTCTGGCTGATGAGCACGTCGACGCCGTCGATCTCTGCCTCCATCAGGCCGTAGTAGGGGATGTCTTCGACCTCTTCGCCGACGACGTCGACCATCACGTCCAGCGCCTTCGGCCCCTGAATCTGCATCGGCGCGACGTCGATTTCGTCGATTTCGACGTCGAAGTCGTTGTCGACGTTGACGCCCTGAAGCCACTGCATCAGCGTCGAGTCGGAGATGGAGAACCAGAACTCGTCCTCCTCGGGACGCAGCAGGACTGGGTCGTTGAGCACGCCGCCGTCCTCGTTGCAGAGGATGACGTACTTCCCGTCCATCGCGTCCATACCTGTCACGTCGCGGGTGACGACGTAGTTCGTCAGCGCCTCGGCGTCGGGGCCCTTCACGCGGATCTGGCGCTCGACGGCGACGTCCCAGAGCGTGACGGCGTTGGTCAACGCGTCGTACTCCTTCATCACGCCGCCGTCCTCTGGTTCGATGAGACCGCGGGGGTGGTAGAGTCGGTTGTAGACGGTGGCGCGCCACGCTCCCTCCTCGTTGAACGACTTGTGGAAGAACGGTGACTTTCGGACGCGAGTCGAGACGAGCATCTCGATGCCCGGGTCGCCGGTCTGGCGCAGGTTGCGTGGCACCGTCCGGTCAGACTGATCGATACTGGGGTGGTTGGGATGTTCCTCGTTCCCTGACATACTTGTAAATAATATCAACAGTCTTTAATAAATGATAGCCCGGATAACGACTCCCCTTTTTCACAGGGTCCCAATGCGGGCCCGTGACGCCGTGAGTAGTCTGTGCTTATCCCTGATTGGGCACGTATCTGACGATGTCGAACAGGTCGTACCGCTCGCGCTCGGCCACCCGCCACCGGTCCCAGTCTACGGTCGGGAAGGTGGTGTCGCCCTCGTAGGGCTCGTCCAGTTCCGTCAAGACGAGTTCGTCGGCCTCGGGGAGGAACTGGCGGTAGACCGACCCGCCGCCGACGACGTAGGCGGTCTCCGCGTCGTGTGCCCGGACCGCCTCCAGCGCCTCCGACAGGGAGGAGACAGCGGTTACGGTGTCGGACAGGCTCTCCGGTCGACTGGTCAGCACGATACTCTGCCGGTCCGGGAGTGGACCGCCGAGGTCCGCCGCGATGGATTCGAAGGTCCGCCGTCCCATGACGACCGGGTGGCCGACGGTCGTCTCCCGGAAGTGCGCGAGGTCTTCGGGATAGTGCCACGGCATCTCCCGATCGGCACCGATGACCCCGTTTGCGGCGACGGCAGCCACGAGCGAGAGTCGCATCACGTGGTAGATGGACTCTCGCCCCGTGTCAGTCTTTCGCCCCCCTCTGGACAGCGCACCGAGCGGTTCGGGGACCGTCGACAGGAGCACGACGAATCGTAACCACTCTCACGGACAGCCTGAATCGATACAATCAGGGTACTACCCCGAGAAAATACCACATCGAGCTGTAAATAGTGTTAGATTGAACGTAAACGGCCGAATTACGAGCGGGATATATCTGGAACCACGTTATACTGGCGTGAATCGAAAAATATAGATACAAACCGACGATCATCACGATTATTCTCGTCATAAAACGGTGCGAACGGACGCGAATTCGGTCTGTTTATTCGCTTTCGCGCGCTAGAGAACGTATGACCGTAGCCTCGAAAACACCCGGTCCCGACGCCGCCCACGCTTTTCGGCTCGGTCTCCGTGCGGGTGCGATCTTCGGCGTCGGCCTGATTGGCACGCTCTACTGGTTCGGGATTATCGAGCTGTTGCTGGCCGGATACGCGCTCCTCCTCCTGTTTCCGGTGTACCTCGTCTTCGTCGCTGCTGCCCTCAGCGTCTGGCTCGGGTACAGTAAGGACGCTACCGCACTCCGGCCAGTGTACAAACGGAACTGAGAGGCCCAACTAACTGGAGCTGTCCGGCGGTATCGCGGAAACCGTCGTCGACTCCGCCTTCCATCAGAACCGTGTGTTCGCCCTCAGCGACGCTACAATCGTGACTCTCACTCATCGTCGACTTCGGCGATAGTCGCCGCGATGAGGTTTCGCATCCCTCGGCGGAGTCGGCCGCTCACCGCCGTCGAGGAGAGGTCCATCGACGAAGCGACCCCGTCGAGTGATATCTCCCGTGGCTCCCCGAAGTACCCCTCCTCGTACGCCGTCCGCAGTGCCGCGGTCTGTTCGTCGGTCAGTCCGTAGGATTCCCCGGCCTCCGTGTCGTCGTTCCCGTATATCTCGATGATGTCGAGAGAGATGTCGTTCTCCCTGGCGAACTCCCAGATCTCGCTGAGTGCTTCCCGTTCCGGGAGTAGCAACCGGGCGAGCCAGCCGTTGCCTTTCGTCTCCGTGTCGGCGAGGAAACCGTTGACGTCAGTGACGACGGTGCTGATGAGCAGAGTTTCCGACGTGTGTGTGATGTAGTAGATACCGGTACCGTCCGACCAGTCGACGAGCTCGTACCCCTCGACGGTCGGGTCTTCAGCGAGTCGTGCTTCGAGTTCTTCCCGGTCGTCGTACTTGATGAGAAACGGGAAGTTGGTCGCGCCCGGAGCGGTCGTGCCCTGCGTGATGACACGTATGTCGATGTCATCTAATGTTCGCAGTGTGGGAACGAGTGCAAGCCGTTCGTGTTCGATGTGTATCGTCGCTGTAACGGACATTGATGAGTGCGCGGGCGGGCGGCGGTCGGCGCCCGTGTGATTCTTACTCGGAATAGACCCCGCCCGTACAATAGTGTTTACCTGTCCTGAGCGACCGCAGTCCGGCGGTGTCGGGCTTTTTCCGTGGCGCAGGATAGCCTGTTGGGGCGTGAGCCGCTTTTCGTACTCGATTGCCTCGGTGTCGTAGAACTACTCCCTGGCGTGGCTCGCGCACCACCTGCAGCGGGCTGTCCAGCCTCTGGGCTGTCGCTCGACTGCGGTGGGGAGACGAACAGGTCGACGACGCCACCGAACTCCCCGGTGAGTGGGGCCACGGTCGCTGAGTTCTTTCGATACAGCCGCTCTCTGCACAACCTCGGAGGATGGAAATTGATGCGTGCCTTTCTTCGACGAGGGGGATGGCCGAATTGTCTGCTCACTGTGCCTGCGAAGCCTTCACCTTCGTTCCAACGTCCCTTCAGAGTAGATATCGAACACTACGTAGTCTGCGTCACCGTCACCCGTCGGGAAGAAGTGGACGTGGCCTTCGTCGGTCGAAGAGTTGTTGTTCTTCCACACTTCATATCGGACAACGTACTGTCTTGTCTCGGCAACGTCTTCCCGTCGTGTCATTGACGGCCTGTTCACACCGTCCTCCCGTGGCTCGATGTCTATCCGTTCGCTGTGTACTCTTGCTTTCGGATTAGCCGGCCCCTCCGATTGAGACGACTTCCCGTCGGTCCGAAGCAGGTCGAACTGAACGGTGTACAGGCTGTCAGTGTGGTTGAACACGACGAGACCGAGCATGACTGGCTGAGAGGAGAGGGCCGAGCAACCGGCACAGCTGGCCAGTACACCGGTTGTCCCAAGGAGGAACGGGCGGCGATCCATGTTCGCGATGTCCTCTCAAGAAGCAAGTATCTTGTCTATACTGACCACAATCATGGATAGCCTGTAAGTGCATTTCTGGTATGGGCAGCGGAGAAATACACCCAAGTGGGTGATCAAGTGAGTCCACTGTATGACGAGTCGCCAGCGCCGTCTCACCGATGCCTATAGCGTTGGCATCACCCTTCGGGAACACCTCCGCGATGGGTCGTCGCTCACTCGTGCCGTTGCATCACTGGACGGCCCATTTGACACACTCGACGATCGGTATCCCGCCTGGCATCCAGCTCCCTATTCGTTCCACGGGATGGTTCGCTTGTTTCTCTATCGGGAGATCACGGGCAAGAGCTACCGAACACTCGGGCAGTAGCCAGAACTTGCGGACGCATTCGGCCTCGACCGCATCCCGGATGAATCGGTTCTTTCGCGTACCTGGAGAAAGCGATTCGACGATGCGAGTCGTGAGTTCATCACCACCGCAGCCCACTACGTCGTCAAAGAGATCCACGACTATGGCCCATCTGTCCCGGCAGTCCGCCCCAAAGAAGAGACTATCACACCACGGAAAGATTCCGGTGAGTTCTCTGAGACGGACGAGACCAAGTGTGGCAAGGACTTCACAGACGAGCAGATACACCGGACGATACGCCTCGCCCGCGCCAACGGCTTCGAGGGCTTCGATTCAGGCCGTGCAGCAAATGCCTCCTACGAGGACACGCAGTTTTTCGAGCTCCAGACGTTCATGGGAATGGTCGGCTGTGGAACCCCGCAAGGGGCGACCCGGTTCCAGTTTCGACGTGGGTCAGAAAACGGACCACACGGCGATACTCACCTGAGAGCAGTCAAACAGTTTGAGCCTGCGGCACTCGTAGATGGATTTGACGAGGCGACGGACCGGCTTCTCTCGATACTTGAGTCCGAGGCATCGTTCCGGCGGCCAGTCACGGCGGCGATCGATATCACGACTGTCCCGTACTACGTCGATGTGGAAGAAATGCCGATGGTCAGCGGCACGAAAGACGGCGAGGGTAGAGCATTCAAGTTTGCAACCCTCTCGATCATTGGCCAGAACATCCCGCTTGTCTTGGCTGTCGAGCCTGTCCGTGAGAGTTCATCGTGGGACGAGAACCCGTCGAATCAGATCCACCGTGTCGTCCGTCGCCTCGTCCAGCGGGCGAAAGAACACGTCCCCATCGAGACGGTGCTGTGCGATCGCGAATTCGATTCGATGCGGGTGTTTCAGACACTCTCGAATCTCGCTGTCAACTACCTCATTCCCAAGCGGATCACGAGTTCCGAACGTGAGGTGATCAAGCAGATGGACGAGGACGACCCGGAGGTCGCCGTCGAATCGGCATCTGTCCACGTTGAGTCGGGTTCGCATCTACTTCGATTCCTGTACGTACCGTCGACGAGCGGTGAGGGAACAACTGTCTTCGCGACGAATCTCCGCGTCGGACCGGATGAGGCCGAGACGTTCTGTCGGCGCTACAGTCGCCGGTGGCAAATCGAGAACGAGTACAAGTCCATCAAGGGTGATTTTCTCGCGAAGACGTCTCGAAGGATTACCGCGTCCGCTTGTTTTACGTCGTGTTCGCGGTGCTGCTGTACAATATCTGGCGGCTCACGGACTTTCTGCTGAAAGCGGGCGTCGATGGCGAGATGGATTATGCCCCCGTCTTGACTGCGGGAGAATGTGTCGAGATGATCGTTTCGGCATTGATTCCGCCTGACTGAGCGACCGATTCCCCACCGGGTTCGCCGCTTAGGAGTGGCAACGCTCTGTAATAGCAACAAAATCCGCGCAATATCCCATGTGCATTCGATTATCTCGTTCAAGATGGGCAGTAACCGAGCGCTTCGTCGGGATATGGCTCCCGAACCGACAGAGATTAGACCCGAAACTGGATCATTCTCCGAAACTGTGCTCTCTGGGACGCAGCACATTCTATATAGCGCTATGTGATTTATCCAATTTTATGCTCTGTATGCATCTCTCGCTGTTGGATGTGGAGACTCTGGTAGTCAAAAAGTCCAACAGAAACATAATATAGAAAATATTATCTCTGAACGTTCTGATTTCGGCTGATTCAGATTGAACCACCAGGAATCACTGTGTGTCCCTGCCCCTCGAGATATCCGCAGGTCCGCACTCATCGCAGAATCTGGGGGTGTCGGGTGATTCAGTAGAACCTCTCGTCAGGTACTGATACCACTGTGGAGGCCTTTATTTATCAATATATAATATAAATCTAGAAAATTATTAAGTACAAACTACTTGAAGATTGTCCCATCAGGTGACATCTGTGCGGGGCTCCCATCGGCAGCGGTCTACGTCAGGGTGGAACAGTGGACAATCGGTACCGGGACGACTCATCGCAGTGCTTGCCGTCGCGGTCATGTTGACTACGGCGCCGATTGTCGGTGCGATATCGGTCACTGGGCCGGTAGCTGGCGCTGGCAACGAGTCGACCACGACGCCGACTGAACCGTCGACACAGAACGACACCGCGACGCCGAACGAGTCTGAAGAAAGTGCGGGCAATGAGACGAACTCGTCACGAAGCAACGGTACTGCAGCGAACCGAAGCGCTGAGACCGGTGCACAGCAGCAAGAGTCCAATGACGACCCGGCCTCGTCGGAAGCGGACGAAAACCGCTCCAAATCCGGGGAGAACGGAACTGCAACCGGAACGGTAGCGTCCAAAGCGAGGGGTCAGATGGTTCCGGATGGCGTGGCTCGTATCAACGCGACGGAGGCTGCAAGCGATATTCCCGACTCGGCCGAGTCCGAGGTCGACGTTGCGGTCGTCGATACGGGTATCGACGCCGACCATCCCGACCTGGTAAACAATCTCGAATGGGGGGTCGATACCACCAACGGAACCGTTCGAGAGGGTATCCAGGCGGCCGACGATGTCAAATACCATGGGACTCATCTGGCGGGTATCGTCGCCGCTGAAAACAACAGCAAGGGTGTCGTCGGCGTCGCTCCGAACGTCGACCTGTACTCGGTACAGGTCCTCAACAAGAGTCGCCAGACGAACAAGCTACAGACGGATGCGGACTGGATCAACACCGGCATTCGAATGGCCGCCCGAGGCCCCGACGACACCCTAAACACCGATGACGACCCCGAGATCATCCTGATGGGAATAAACAGCTCGAAGGACTTACCAAAACTGGAGGATGCCATCGAGTACGCCGCGAATCACGCTCTACTCGTGGCTCCAGTGGGCAATAGCGGCGGCGGGTCCTCCAGCCCCAAGGAAGTGATGTATCCCGCCCGCTACAGTGAGGTGATGGGCGTCGCAGCGACTGACAGAGATGACGAAAGGTGGAGCAAAAGCGCCGAAGGACCGGCCGTCGAGATCGCTGCACCGGGCGTGAACATCCGCTCGACCGTCCCAAACGAGCATATGTTCGGGAACGCGATATACCGGACAGGGTCGGGAACGTCGATGGCGTCCCCTCACGTCGCGGGGACGGCTGCCCTTATTATGGCCAGTGACCTCGCCGATGGGAACCGTGACCTTTCCGATGCTGACGTTCGGGACCAACTGACAGACACTGCACTCGATCTGGGCGACCAGGGGCGAGACGACAAGTACGGCTCCGGTCGGGTTCGGGCCTACTACTCGATTACCGGCAGGCCTTACATCGACAACATCGCCGAGCCAAACGACGACAAGGACGACGCCGATGCCGTGGAACCGGGAGAGAACGTCCAGGGGCTCAAGATCCGGGACGAAGACACGGACTTCTACGAGCTGGAGGACGACAGTGGCGGGGAACTATCGACGACGATCTCGCTCGCAAGCGCCAAGACATCGCTCCAGCAATCTGACTCCACCCGATCGAAGAGCGCGACTGATCCCGCCCTGGACGCGGAACTGATCGGTCCTAGCGGGACGATAACCACTGTCGATTCGATCAGGGATTCAGAAACGATCACATACACAGCCGACGAGGACGGGTCGTACTATCTTAAACTGACCACGAACAGCGAGTCGGCCGTAACGTACGACCTCTCGGTCGACGAGACGAGTGACGACGGCAGTGAGGAGCAAGATGCCAGCGACCAGTTTGAGGACAACGACGCTCGGGGGAACGCGAGCGATATCGCCGCCGGCTCGTACGAGAATCTGGAAGTCAAAGACCAGGATTGGTACAAACTGCAGGTTTCGTCGGCGACGAACATCGAAGTAGAGATCTCGTTCGATGCGAGCGAAACTTCCCTGTCGCTCGATCTGGAGGATTCGGATGGGTGGCCTGTCGGTCGCGAGGAACCGGTGATCGACGGCGAGAAAGTCGTCCACGAGACCCCAAGTGGGGGCACCTATTACATCAACGTAGACAACGTGGGGACAGACGTATCGACGTACAACCTCTCTATAGATATCGGTGGCTCCGGCGACCGACACGCCGACAACCGGTACGACGCGACGGCAGTCTCGCCCGGCGACCAGGTGAGTGGGACCATCGACGATGACGTAGACTACTTCAGCGTCACCGCACGGTCCGGAGCGACGCTCAAACCGGAACTGTCGATTACCGGCGGTGACGGGGAACTCGACATGACCCTGCTCAACGAGTCGGGAGGGA
The DNA here is from genome assembly GCF_031624395.1 of Halomicroarcula saliterrae. Lineage (NCBI taxonomy): Archaea > Methanobacteriati > Methanobacteriota > Halobacteria > Halobacteriales > Haloarculaceae > Haloarcula > Haloarcula saliterrae. The sequence continues at coordinate 275,729 of NZ_JAMQON010000005.1, read as the reverse complement.
CGGTTGAGTCGGCGACGACCGACGGTAACAGCGACTCGCTCACGTACGAGGTTCCGGAATCAGGTGAATACTATGTTCAGGTCTACTCCCCGTTCGGTGGTACTGCTGACTACGACCTGAAGATGAAGTACGACGCCGCCGAAGACGAGGACGGGACCTCCTCGGGAGACAGATTCGAGCCGAACGATCGAAGGAGGAACGCGACCGAGATCTCTAGCGGCGCCGACTTCGACGGACTCACGCTGTACGACGGCAACGACAACACTGAATTCGAAGATTATTACGCATTCAATGCAAAAAAAGGGGTGGAATACACGGTCACGGCATCGTTTGACGACGTGTCTGGCGATCCGAGGCTGATAGTGGATGGTCCCTCGTTGTACAAAGGCTTCCAGGGGACCACCAGTCCGAAAGACATCGAGTTCACTGCCGCATTTGACCAGACACACTACATTTGGGTGTATAATGCGAGCACGAAATACGACCTCAGTCTCGAGAAGATGTCATCCGGCGATTCGCTCGAAATAAACGACAGACCGGAGGATGCGACACCGGTCGAGCCGGGCGACAACTACCAGGGACTCGCGATCGAAGATAAAAACGGTGTCGAGGACGTGGATTACTTCGCAATCGATGTAAACCACAGTGAGACGATTACGTCCGAGATTGACTTCGACACCGGGGACTCAGATCTGGAGCTGGATCTGTTTGGACCCGATAAATCCAAAATCAAACACGGCAGGTTGACCTCCGGCGGTGAGGGGATTCGCCACAAGGCCAGACGGTCGGGGACGTACTATCTGCGAGTTCAGGCTCAGGGGGCAACCGGGTCGTACGATTTCCGGGTCGGACTGCGTAATCCGGTCCCCCCCGGCACAGAGCCCTTCGAACCCAACGATAAAATATCAAATTCTAGAGAGATAGTTCCCGGCGAGACCTACCAGCAGCTGAACCTCAGTGATGACGACGAGGACTACTTCGCAGTCGAACTGCGTGCCGGGGAGGAGATCACCGTGCGTCGCGAGACTTGGGGCGAGGGAGCCTTGGGCGCGAGATTGCTCGATCCGAGCGGAAAATCCGTCGAGTGGGACGAGAACCGCGGCGGTACCGCGAAATTTAGCCACGAAGCGGGTATGTCGGGGACGTACTACATCAAAATCGATGGAATCGCGCGCGATCCACCGCTACCCTACGAGCTACACACTGAGGTGTCGTCTCCCAGCGACCGGCTGGAGCCAAACGATGAGGAAGATCAAGCGCGGCTCGTTTCCCAGGGGTACTGGGAGGACGTGTCTGTCGGGACCTATGCCTATGACTACTATCTGGTCGACGTCCGACCAGGGGAAACCCTGACAGCGAGCGTCGATGCCCCAGACGGCGAAGACGATGTTGCTGCTTCGCTCACGCTAAACGGCCCCGGAGGCACGAACAAACGCACACGCTTCAACACGATTTCGTACACCGCCGACGAGGGGGGACTCTACCGCATCGGTGTAGATAAGGATTACACACTGGCTGATGTCCCGGAGCGGTACAACCTCGATATCGACATCCGAGGGTCGGATTCCAACGGCGATGGGTCCGCGGACGCCGATAGTGGGAACCAAGCAACGGAGGTCCCGTTGACCGGCGACAAGATCGAAGGTCGGTCGATAGGGGCGCAAGCCACTCACACCTACGTCATACCGCTTCGGGCCGGCCGGAACCTCTCGACCGAGGTCGTACCGCGCAACGGGGAGCTAAAAGAAGTGTCGCTGGTCGACCCAGACGGTTTTACGGTTTTGTCGACCTCTGAAGAGCGGATCGACCGTCAGATCCAAGTCGGCAAAACGGGCCGATACAAAATAAAAGTTGATGGACCGCCGTCAGGAGAAACACAGTACGACATCGCGCTGAATCCGACCGGGGCCGCTTTCAAAAACGACGGCAGAGGGGAACCGAACGACAAACGCAGCACTGCAACGGCCCTCGTCTCCAGTAGCCGCAGCTACGAGCGCCTGGAGCTCCACCCCGATGAAGCGGATTACTACGAACTCCACGCTTTCGAGGGCGAGACGATTAGCGTGTCCATCTCGCAGTCACAGAGCAATACCGACATGGATGCGCAGCTGCTCGATTCGAGTGGCACGACGCTGAAACGGTGGGACTCGCCCAGAGAGTTGCGCTCAATCCGATACGAGGCGGACCAAACTGGGTCCTACTACCTGCGTCTGGAGAACGGCTCACCCGATGGGAGCAACGGTGCAACTGTTGGGTACAGTATGGAGTACATGGTCGACGTCCCAAGCGTCATACAACGAGCACCGGACGGGTTCGAATCCAACGACAGGCGAGCCAGTGCATCAGCAGTCCAGCCTGGCTCCGATTATGAAGGGCTCACGCTCCCCGGGAGAGATGTCGACTACTACGCGGTTCAGGCCGACGCCGGAGACACTATCGCTCCGCAGACGAACACCAGATACGAGCAACAGAACCTCACCGTCAAACTGGTTGACGATAACGGCACGGTGGTCGCCACGAAGTCCGGCAGCTCCGATGACCATATCAGTCACCAGGTCCAACGATCCGGAACCTACTATATCAACGTCAGTTCCAGTGTGTTCACGTCGATACCATACGAGTTCGACGTAGCTATTACCGAGCACGAGGGTCGCTTCGAACCAGACGACAACCGAGACAGTGCGACCGAACTCACTGCGGGTGACAGCTACGAGAGGCTGAACGTCACAGCAGCCGACAACCCTGACTACTTCGAGATTACTCTGGACCAAGGTGAGCAGGTGACGACCAGAATCGATGGCGAGACTGGTCTCGATGTTGATCTCATCGCACCGGACGGATCGGTCGTCCACACCGCCCTGTCTGGTCGTGACCGGCTCAGACACACTGCTGATCAGTCCGGCGCGTACTACATCCGGATGGCGACAGACCTGGAAGAACTGGTCGGCTACAACGTCAGCGTTGACGTGACCGAACCCGACGAGTTCGAGGACAACGACGCTCGATCGACCGCGACACAGTTGCAGGCCGGCGAGGAAGTGACGAGCACGACGCTTCGGCCCGATGACGAGGACTACTTTGCTGTCGAGGCCGATTCTAGCGAGGTTATCACCTCCAGCGCGGACCTCGACCAGCGCGCCGGCGATGTCGACATGGAGTTGCTGGCTCCGAACGGCACTGTCCTGACCCGCGCGGATTCGGCCGCAACTGACGAACACGTTGAGCACGAAGCACAGCAGTCGGGTACCTACTACGTTCGCGTGTTCACTGCCAGCGACCGGTGGCACCACTACAACCTCTCTGCCGACGTCGTCGAACCAGTCGACAGGTTCGAATCGAACGACGGGACCGCAACGGCAACACCGATGCAACCGGACGACGAGTACAATCATCTCTCGGTCGGAGGGGATGACGAGGACTATTTCGCGATCGAGTTGCGTGCGGCCGCGACGTTCGAGGCGAGCATCACGACAGCACAGCGTGGGACGGACCTGGACCCGGAACTGATAGCACCGAACGGTGCCGTCGTCGCCTCCGCGTCCTCGGCAGGACAGCAGGAACAGCTCACTCATGAGACTGTATCCGCCGGGACGTACTACGTTCGCGTGTCCGCAGCCGACGGACCCGGTGCCAACTACGATATCGAGACGCGGACCAGCCCGGGTCGGGACCGACTGGAGCCCAACGATAACCCCGGAAACGCGACGCGAGTACCGGCTGACGCCCGCCGCCGGAATCTGACTCTCACCGAGGGAGACACCGATCGCTTCGCGGTGACTGCCAGCGATAGCACCATACTCAGCCTGAACGTCTCGTTCGACAACTACGCCAGTGAGGGACAGATACTATTGTACGGGCCAAACGGCACGGAAATGGCGCAAACGACCACGTATGGAGGCACCGAACAGATCCGAGCACTTACGAACAGGTCCGGAACCCATCGTATCGCCGTCGTCAACTCGGATAGGTACATGTCTACCGAGTACGATTTACAGGTGAACGTGAGCGAGCCGGTGTCCGACCCGCTCGAACCCAACGACCGGCGTCGGAACGCCACCGATGTCGCCGTCACCGACAGCTACGCCGGGCTCGTCCTCGGCCGGATGGAGCAGGACTACTTCGTGTTTAACGTAAGCGAGGGCGACCTGATCGACCCGCGGATCTCCTTCGACCACGACATGGCTGATGTCAATGCGACCTTGACGAGCTCCAACGGAACGGTCGTCGAAACGTCGGAGTCCGATACCGATGTCGAAACCATCGACTACGAGGTTAGTCGGTCCGGGTCGTACTACCTACGAGTCGCCAGCGGTGACGGTAACGGGGCCCTCTACGACTTCCAGTACGGGAACACGACTGGCGACCGACTCGAACCCGACGACCGGGGGAGCCGTGCCACGACCGTCTCGTTCGGCGATAGCTACGAGAACCTCACTGTCGGGTGGGCGGACGACGACTACTTCGCCTTCGATGTCGAGAAGGGCGACCTGATCGATCCCGAAATCACGCCCCATCAGAGCGCCACAGATATACGCGCCGAACTGCTGACCGAGGACGGTACGCCGGTGGCCAGTGCAAGTCCCAACCACGAGCAGCTCAGCTACCAGGCTCCGCAAAACGGCACCTACTACCTGCAGATCTCGCAATTAAACGTGGACGAGACGAGTTCCTACGACCTGCGCTACGGGAACGCCACCGGTGATCGTCTTGAACCCAACGACCACAGGACGAGAGCTACGCCCGTATCGCTTGGAGATAGCTACGAGAACCTCACCGTCAGCGACTGGGACTCAGACTACTTCGCCTTCGATGTCAGCAAGGGCGAGCTGATAGACCCCGAGATCGAGGCCGACGATGGCCTCCGCGCCGAACTGACGACCGGGGACGGCTCGTCTGTCTCGAGTGCGAATCTCGACTACGAGCAGCTCAGCTACGAAGCCGAACAGAACACCACGTACTACCTCCGGCTGTGGACCTACGGTGCGGGGACGACTACCTATGACTTGCTTTACGGTAACTCGACGGGCGACCGCCTCGAACCGGACGACTGGCGGACCCGAGCCACGAACGTCTCCCTCGGGGACAGCTACCAGAATCTCACCATCAGCGACGGGGATCCGGACTACTTCGCGTTCAACGCGACCGGGGGCGAGCTGATAGATCCAGAGATACGCTTCGACGGCGCCGACTACCCGTCGGCAGAGCTGGTTCGCCCGGACGGGTCGTCTGTGACCAGTGTGGACCTCAACTACGACCAGCTCGAATACGAGGTCGAACATGGCGGCACGTACTACGTGAAGCTCTCGGTCGAAAACCAAGAGCCAGGCTTCTATGATCTCCAGTACGGAAATGCCTCCGGCGACCGCCTCGAACCGGACGACTGGCGCACTCGGGCGACGAACGTCTCCATCGGGGACAGCTACCAGAACCTCACTATCAGCGACGGGGACCCCGACTACTTCGCGTTCAACGCGAGCGATGGCGAGCTGATAGATCCAGAGATACGCTTCGACGGGGCTGACCACCCGTCGGCAGAGCTGGTCCGCTCCGACGGCTCGTCCGTGACCAGTAGGAACCTCGACTACCGGTCGCTCAGCTACGAGGTCGAACAGGGTGGCACTTATTACGTGAAGCTCTCGGTCGCCGCGGACGACCCGGTCGCGTACGACCTGGTATACGGCAACTCGACCGGAGACAGACTCGAACCCGACGACTGGCGGACCCGTGCGACGAACGTCTCCTTCGGGGACAGCTACCAGAATCTCACCATCAGCGACGGGGACCCGGACTACTTCGCTGTCACTGTCGAGGAGAACGAAGTCATAGACCCTTCGTTCTCGTTCGACGATGACGCTTCCGACCCGCGGGTGGAACTGCTCGGTCCGGAGGGACCGTCTGAGACCAGCGCGAACCTCGACGATGACCAGCTCGAATACGAGGTCGACCAAGCCGGGACGTACTATCTAGAACTCTCGGTCGAGGACGACGAGCTGGTTTCTTACGACTTCGAGTACGGGAGTTCGTCCGGCGACCGGCTCGAACCGGACGATTGGCCCAGTCGCGCCACGAACGTCTCCGTCGGGGACAGCTACCAGAACCTCACCGTCAGCGACGGGGACCCGGACTACTTCGCCTTCAACGCGACAGAGGGCGAGCTGATAGATCCCGAGATACGTCTTGACGGGGCCGACTATCCGTCGGCAGAGCTGGTTCGCTCGGACGGGTCGTCTGTGACCAGTGTGGACCTCAACTACGAACGGCTCGAATACGAGGTCGAACAGAACGGTACGTACTACGTGAAGCTCTCGGTCGCCGCGGACGACCCGGTCGCGTACGACCTGGTATACGGCAACTCGACCGGAGACAGACTCGAACCCGACGACTGGCGGACCCGTGCGACGAACGTCTCACTCGGGGACAGGTACGACAATCTCACTGTCAGCGACGGGGACCCGGACTACTTCGCGGTCACTGTCGATGAGAACGGAGTGATAGACCCGTCGTTCTCGTTCGACAGGTATGCAGACAATCCGCAAGCGCAACTGCTCGGGCCGGACGGATCGTCCATGACCAGCGCGGACCTCGACTACGAACAGCTCGCATACGAGGTCAACAGTGCCGGAACATACTACGTGGGGCTCTCGATCGACGCCGACGAACCGGTCGCGTACGACCTCGTCTACGGGAATTCGACAGGCGACCGGCTCGAACCGGACGACTGGCCCAGTCGCGCAACGAACCTCTCGCTTGGCGACAGCTACGCGAACCTGACAATCAGCGACGGGGACCCGGACTCCTTCGCGGTCACTGTCGACGAGAACGGAGTCATAGACCCATCGTTCTCGTTCGATGGCGACGCGTCCGACCCGCGGGTGGAACTGCTCGGTCCGAACGGGTCCTCCGTGACCAGTACGAACCTCGACTACGGTGAGCTCTACTACGAGGCCGAGCAGACCGGTACCTATCATCTCCGTCTGCGGGTCGACAACAGCGACCAGTCGAACTACACTGTCCAGTACGGAGATACGACGGGTGACAGGCTCGAACCCGACGACCAAACTGCGAGAGCCACACCCGTCTCCCTCGGTGACAGCTACGAGAATCTCTCTGTCAGCGACGGGGACCCGGACTACTTCGCGTTCACCGCCAGCGCCGGTGAACTGCTCGACCCGCGACTATCGTTCGGCGACGACGCGACCGGCGCGAGACTGGAGCTGATCGGCCCCACCGGCAGGGCCGTCACCACCGTGGCCCCGGCGCGTGAACAGCTTAGCTACGAGGTCCGGCGAGACGGGACGTACTATCTCCGAGTGACTGCCGACACCGACGAGTTAGCGTCCTACGACCTGGTGTACGGGAATTCGACCGGCGACCGGCTCGAACCCGACGACAGAACGACGAGAGCAACGTCCGTCTCGCCGGGTGACAGCTACGAGAACCTCACCGTCAGCGACGGCGACCCCGATTATTTCAAAGTCAACGTTAGCAAGCGAGATCTCAACGGCTGGCAGCCATCACTGGCTGACACGTATATCTCAGGTGGCTGGTCCGGTCCGCAGTACCAGTTCGGCGGCTACGGGGCCGATTCGAGGACCGCACGTATCGACCCGCGGTTCTCGTTCGGTGACAGTGTCGACACGCCGCGGGCGAAGCTGCTCGGGCAGGGCGGCGCAGTCCTGACTAGTGTGGACCTCGCGGATGAAGAGCTCGATTACGAGGTTGCTACCGCGGGGACCTACTATATCCGCGTGACTGCCGACACTGACGAATCAGCATCGTACGACATAGTCTACGGCAACGTGACCGGTGACCAGCTGGAGCCCGACGACAGAGAGACGAGGGCCACGGTCGTCTCGCCGGGGGACAGCTACGACAATCTCACTATCGAGCGGAACGACCCAGATTACTTCGCGTTCAACGTTAGCGAGGGCGAATTGATAGACCCACGGTTCACGTTCGGCGACGGTATCGACAGTCCGTCCGCGGAACTGGTCGGACCCGGTGGGCAGACCGTCGCCAGGGCCGACCTCGACCACGACCAGCTAACCTACGATGTCGAGCAGAACGGTACTTTCTACCTGCGGGTCGAGACCGCGGGGTCGGGTTCCTACGAGTTCGTCTACGGGAACACGACCGGTGACCGTCTGGAAGGAGATGACCGACGAAGCAGAGCGACGACCGTCTCTCGTGGGGATAGCTACGATAATCTCACTGTCTCTGACAGCGACCCGGACTATTTCGCGTTCAACGTCAGCGAGGGCGAGTTGGTCGATCCCAGGGTCGTGCCGTCTGGCGAGAGCAATCTGGAAGTGACACTGACCGACGCCGACGGGTCGCATCTTGACGCGGTCGACCCCGAGTACCGACAGATCAGCCACGAAGCCAGAGAGTCAGGCACGTACTACCTCAGTGTCGAAGCCGACTACATCGGCGGTTCGTATCGCCTCGTCTACCCAAACACCACAGAGCCACGTGGATACTTTGGCCTGCAGCGTGCTAGATCGAGCGGGCTGGGGTTCTCGGCGGTCGGCCTGTCTGTCGGGCCGTGAACAATCATCGCTGTCGAGTGCATCGACTGACCACGCGACCTGACTACCGATCTGACGGACGCCGCTCACGGCAGATTTGGGTCACAAAATCCGAAACAAATTTTAAAAACTGACTAATCTGCTCTACAAACCGAATCCAGCTGATTCAGATTCAGGTACGGGCGACCGGGCCACTCGTAGTGTCGATAGCTCGGTGCCAGCGGCCACCAGTGACCGCTCGTCCGCCCTGGCGGGTAGCTACTCGTTCCAGTTCGGTGCCTCCCGCTCGACCGACTCGCCGTAACCGGGTTCCCCGAGTATTTCGCCGTCGGCGGCAATGCACTCCCCGCGGAGATAGGTAGCGGTAACGCTGCCGGTGACCTCTCGGCCCTCGTAGATCGAGTAGTCCGCTTCCGACTCGTTCTCGGTCGCGTCGATAGTCTGTGTCCCATCGGGGTCGAACAGGACGAAGTCGGCATCCGTTCCGGGTTCGAGCGTCCCTTTGTCGGTCAGTCCGAATATCCGGGCCGGGTTCGTACACATCAGTCGGACCAGCTTCGGATACGACATGCCACGCTTGTTGACGGCCTCGTCGTGGAAGACGGGGAGGCTGTGTTGTACGCTGTTGGCGCCGTACTCCGACTCCCACCAGTTGTCCGTCTGCTTGCTCGCCTCGGTGAACGCCACGTGGTCGGTGGAGACGACGTCCAGCGTTCCACGCGTCAGGTGCTCGAACATCGCGTCGACATCGTCGCCCGTCCTGAGCGGCGGGGCGATCATGGGGAGCAGCCCCTGGGTTTCGTACGCAGATCTGTCGAGCGTCGTGTAGTGGACACACGTCTCACCGCGTATCTGGGACTTGTCCGTCTGTGCCGCCTCGATGATATCGGCGACCGCTCGACAGGAGGTGTGTATGCCGTAGTACTTGTTGCCCGCCTTCTGGGCCATCCGTACCGCGTCGTCCGCCGCCATCGCCTCCGCGTGGTCGGGCCGCGAGTCGGGATACGACGCCGGTTCACCGCGCCCTTCCGCACGCAGTACCGATTCCCTCATACTGCAGACGTCGTCGTCTTCGGTGTGGAGGACGGCGACCCCACCCGTCTCCGCGAGCTCCTCGAACACCCGTTCTATGAACCCGTTTCGGAGGCCGAAATCGTAGGTCGTGAAGATTTTGAACGAGACGATTCCGCCGTCGACGAGATCGGATATCTCTTCGAGCGCCGCCGGGTCGTCTCTCGTGAGGGTCGCGTGGACGCTGAAATCGACGAGCGACGAACTGGCCGCGTCGTACTGGCGCTCGACAGCCTCGTGGAGGGTCCCGTCACTGGAGAACTGCGAGTCGGGGCTGTCCCACCCTTGCCACGCAAAGGTGATGAAGCTCGTCACGCCACCCAGCGCTGCGGCCCGGCTTCCGGCCTCGTAGCCGTCAATCGTGTTCGGCCCGTTCACGTGGACGTGCGGGTCGACCACGCCGGGTAGAACCAGCTTACCGGATGCATCGACCGTCGTGTCGGCGTCGACGACCGTCCCGGGCGAGACGATTCCGGTGATTCGGCCGTCATCGACGAGGAGGTCGCCCGCAACCTTCCTGTCCGGCGTGACCAGTGTTCCGTCCGTGACTACCAGCTGGGCGTTCATGAATCGACAGCACCCCGAACACCGAGGTGGCGAGAACTCCGCAACTGAACTTGCAACAGCTTTGCAAAACTCAGGATATTGTCGTACATTAGCTCAACGTTTGAACGATTAGCGGGCAATCGTATACTTATTTTATTTTGAGGCAAATATACGCCCAGTGAGAAAAGCTCGCAGAGGGGCAGCCGGCTGCCGTCTCGAAGTTTCGGCGCAGCCCGGGTCCCCTGCTGACTGGTGCGGAGAACTGCGCGGACGGTGGGGGCCAACAGTCGATATGAAAGCGGTGACCCGCGACGGACTGTCCGGAAATCACCGGCAGACCGTTCCCTGTAGAGTTGACAGCGCGTGCAGTAACGCGCCAGAAACAACTAATAACAGACAGCAATAAGGGAGTTTATGAACACATACGAGTCGAGACTCCGGGAAATTGTGCCGGAATTGCGATTCGGCGAGACTCCGCTTAGAACCTATCACGAATCGGTGTGTGACCGAATCGAGACTCTGGACGACGAGATACACGCATTCGTCGCCGAATCGGTGGCCGAAACGCGGATCTCGGCTCAGCTGGCTCGGCTCGAAAACGAACGGCGCGATAGGCAGTTTCGACCGCCGCTGTACGGCGTTCCGGTCGCTCTGAAAGACGTCTTTCGCGCCGACGGCTTTCCGACAAAAGCGGGCTCGTCGCTCCCCACTGAGCTGCTCGATGGACCCGAATCGGCGGTGGTACGTGCATTACGTGACCTTGGGGCGGTCGTCGTGGGGAAAACGGTGACGACGGAATTTACGCACCTGCCGACGGGCGAGACCCGGAACCCGCACGCGGTCGACCACACGCCGGGGGGGTCAAGCAGCGGTTCCGCGGCGGCCGTCGCGGCGGGGATGTGTCCCCTGGCTCTCGGCTCGGAAACCACTGGCTCGGTCATCAGACCAGCGGCGTTCTGCGGTGTCGTCGGGTTTCGCCCGACCACCGGCCGGCTCCCGACCGAGGGGCTGATTTCCCTGGCGCCGACCGCGGACACCGTGGGCCTCTTTACACAGGACCTCGAGGGCGTTCGTCGGGTCGCCTCCCTGCTGTGTACGAACTGGACAACCCGACGGCGACCCGGCTCGCTCCCGACGATCGGCGTCCCGACCGGCCCCTATCTCGACCAAGCTTCACAGGCGGCGATACGACGGTTCAGAGCACAGGTCTCCTCGCTCGAATCGGCGGGGTTCGAGGTCGAGCGGATGCGTTTTTTCGACGATATCCAGGAGATAAACACCCTTCACGACGCGTTACTCGCCGCCGAGGCGGCGGGTGTCCACGCCGAGTGGTACACGCGATATCCCGCGCGCTATTCGGCGGAGATGGCCGAACTCGTCGCACGCGGCGACGACGTTTCCGTCGAGACGCTCGGGCGGGCAAAGCGCAGCATGAAACGGACACGCGCCAGCGTCGAGTCGGCATTTGCTTCAGCGGACCTCGATGTTATCGTCGCGCCGCCGGCACCGAGTGTCGCACCGGAAGGACTCGACGACGACGGCGACCCGGTGATGAACCTCCCGTGGACACACGCAGGGGTCCCGACTGTGACGCTTCCGGTCGGGTCGACGGACGCCGGGCTTCCGTACGGCATCGCCTGTATCGGGCGGTTCGGACGGGACGAGGGGCTGCTCTCACACAGTCGAACGATAGACGAGCAGTTCCGGGACACGTCCGACTAGCTTCCGGCTCGATTACCGGTGAGAGCGGCGCTACTGTTCTGTCTGTCGCTCGAGGGCGGCACCGAGCGCAAAGAGTGTCGGCTCGTCGAAGTGGCTCGCCACGAACATCGCTCCGACCGGCACGTCGTCCACTGTTGCGCACGGAACCGACAGCGCGGGATGGTGCGAGAGGTTGAACGGCTCCGTGTTCACCGTCTCCGCAAAGCCCGGGCCGGTCCGCCGCATCTTTTCGAGGTCCATACTCGACCCGAACGCAGGGGGCTTCATGGGGACGGTGGGCATGACCAGTGCATCCGCGTCCGCGAGCGCGTCGTCGTAGGCCGCTCGCAGCTGTAGGGTGAGATTCTTCGCCTTCGCGTACAGCGACCCGCCGTAGTTCCGTCGCAGGAACTCCGATACGAGTATCGCGTGGGTCACCGTCGCCGGCAGGTCACTGCTTCGAGCGGCGAGTGCTCGGCTCACGTAGTCGATGGCTCCGGTGTCGTACCATCCGTCGAACCCCGGAGAGAGACCGTGCTGTCTGAACAACTGTCCCATCCCGTAGAGCGCAACGACGACCGAGAGCTCGCCGGCCCGGTCGTGCATCGGGACGGACACCTCCTGTATCTCGACCCCACAGTCCGCGAGCGTTTCGACGGCATCGGCGACAGCCGCGGTGACGTCAGATTCGCCGCCGCCCGCGTCGAACCCCTCCGAGAGGACGGCGACTGTCAGCTCCGAGACCTCCGACTGCAGCGCCTCGACGTAGTTCCGGACGGACAGGTCACGGGGTTGGCGGGGGTCTAAGCCGTCGCGACCGGCGAGCACCTCGGTCACCAGTGCCGCCTCTTCGACGCTTCTCGTCAGCGGACCGACGTGGTCGAGTGATGGATCGGCACCGAAGATACCGGTGTAGGGAATCAGCCCGTACGTCGGTTTCAGTCCGACGACGCCCGCGAACGAGGCCGGCATACGGACCGAACCGCCCTGGTCGCTTCCGATGCCGATGTCGACCTCGCCCGCTGCAACAGCCGCCGTGCTCCCCGAGGACGAGTGGCCGACACTGTACTCGGGGTTTCGGGGGTTCCTCACGTGACCGAACTCCGGAGCGCCGGACGAGAAGCTCCAGAGGTTCGTCTTTCCGGTGATAGTCGCACCCGCTTCGAGCAGTCGAGTGACTATCGTCGCGTCGCAGGCGGGCACGTACCCCTCCATCACCCGCGAGCCGTTCGTCAGTTCGATACCGGCGAGGCTCACGTTGTCCTTGAGACCGACAGTCATTCCAGTCAGCGGCCCGGTCTCGGCTCCCTCGACTCGACACCGGGTTATCCAGGCGTTGTGTGGGTCCTCCGACGCTGTCGGTTGATAGCCGGGAGTCCGGCCACGGTACGAGTACTCCCGAGGCGGGTGTCGTGGGGTCGGGCGGCTCTCCACCTCGGAGAACACGTCGAGTGTCTCACGGACGACCTGCGTGTACGCGTCCGCCTCCTCGTCGTTGAGCGTAATCGAGAGCTCATCCGCGAGTGCTGCGACCTCGTCTACCGACGGCTTTCTCATCGAGGCGGACTCCCGCTATCAGCACGGGGGCGACGCTCTGGCGACCGGCGTCGGACTTCGGTGTGGTGCCATCCGGCGGCGGACAGCGTGACCGACCGGGGTGATATAACTAGCTCGAGCACGTCTCGCGGAGCGAACACAGTCGTCGACATATCAGGTGGCTGTTCACCGAGGGACACGAAAAGGGTTCTCGTGCTGGTATTATTTGTGTGACATTACAGGGACAGTTTCCGTGAGAGAACGCACCGACCGCCCACTCGCCCGGTCGAAAGCATCTGAGACGGGACGGCGCTAGATAGCGACTTTCCTGACGCCGGAAATGGTCACGGCGAGCAACAGGAAACTCGTCGCCACTCCGAGGAAGATGACGCTTATCGCGTTTAACGACGGGTCCAGTCCGTAGACGATGTTGTTCCACAGGTACACCGGCAGCGTGACGCTCCCGCTGTCCCTGACGAAATACGTGAAGATGAACTCGTTGAACGAGAACGTAAACGTCAGTAGCGACGTCGCGATGATCCCGGTGAGCATGTTCGGAACCGTCACGCTCCGGAACGTCGTCAGTTCGTTCGCGCCCAGGTCCATAGCGGCCGCTTCGAGGCTCTCATCGAAATTCGAGAACGTCTCGAGCATCACGAGCGTCGAGAACGGGAGCGTCGCGATGATGTGTACGAACACGACGAGCCAGTATCCGCTGATTCCGACGGTCTCCGCGGCCTGAAAGACGGCGATAGCGCCGACGATTCCCGGGACCAGTAGCTTCGCGATAGCGAGTAACAACACCCAGGGCTTGCCCCGGAACTCGTAGCGGTCGATGCCGATTACCGCCAAGGTCGCGACCGAAATCGATATCGGGGTGGCGACCAGTCCGATCTTCAGGGTATTGTATATCGCCTTCTGGCCTTGTGGGTCTGTCAACACGTCGACGTACCACTCGAGCGTCAGATTCTGCGGTGGAAACGCGAGTAGCCCGTCGGCAGAGACCGACAGGATAACCAGCGTCACCATCGGTAGCCACATCATCACCAGGAGCACGGTGGCAAGCAGCTTGATGACTTTTCCGCCGTGACTCTGTAGCCCGTGGACGTATCCTTTCTTGTCGAGTTTTGCCTTACTCATTGTCGATTATCGGGACGCCGTTGTTCATGAAGCTGATACCCAGAACGACGATCACGAAGAGGCTCAACACCGTTCCAAGCGCCGAGCCGAACGGAACGTCGTACACCTGCATGTACTGGAGCTCGATGAGCCGTCCGATCATGGTGTCGTTCGGCCCGCCGAGCATCGCCGGAGTGACGAACGCTCCGAACGTCGGGACGGCCGCCAGCAGCGTCCCCACGAATATCCCGTCTTTCGTCTGTGGTAGCGTGACGTAGACAAATGTCTTGATTGGCCCCGCGCCGAGGTCTTTCGACGCGCTGATCAGCGACTTGTCCATCCGCGAGATGGACGCATACATGGGCAAGACTGCAACGGGCAGGAAGCTGTAGACGAGCCCCATCAGCACACTCGTTCTCGTAAACAGGATATCGCCACCGATAGAGGCGCTATCGACGAAAAAGAGCACGTTGTCGACCAACTGGTCGAAGGGCCCGCCGTTCTGGAAGATGGCGATGAGCGCGAAGTTGCGCACCAGGTAGTTCGTCCAGAACGGGAGAATCACGAGCAACAGCAGCAGCTTCTGCCGTTTTGCGAACATCGCTATCCCGTACGCCAGCAGGTACCCCAGCACGACAACCAGTGAGGTAGTCTGCACCGTGAGCACGATGGTGTCTATGCCGATGTTCAGGTAGACATCGGTCGCCAGGAAGCGCTGGTAATTCTCGAGGGTGAACTCCGCACCCGGTGGTAGCCCACTCATGAAGGATATCGCGACCATGTACGCCACGGGGACGATCAGCCCGAAGAACGTAAACAGGATTATGGGGCCGATGAACAGCGGCAGCTGTAGCCGCTTGTTAGCACGCAAGAACGCGAGCGCGTTCTCTATCCCGTCGTCCACCCACTCCGGTGACCAGGTGGTCTTAGTGCTCATTGTTCACCTCCGTCGGGAACAAGTGGACATCTTCGCGCCCGAAGGACAGGAACACTGTGTCTCCTTTGTCCGTATCTAGGTTCGTTTCGGCGGTGAATTCACCCAGTTCGGTGTCGACCGTGGCGATTTTCTCCTCGCCCGCGAACATCACTCCTCTCACAGTGCCCTCTAAGTAGAAGTCTGACACGTCTTCTCTATCGGTCACCAGTTCGGTGTCGTGGGGACGGATTCCGACTTTCATCGACGTCGCTCCGTCGCTTATCCCCGTCCCCGGGGGCATCGTGATCGTCTCACTGGGAATCTCAGCCGGGTTGTCGGGGGCGCTACCTTCCCGGACGTCGCTGCTGAACATGTTCATGTCACCGACGAAGTTCGCGACGAACTCCGTCTCCGGACTGTGGTACAGCTCGTCGGGCGTTCCGATCTGTTCTATCTGCCCGTCGTTCAACACGATGACCCGATCGGACGCCGACAGGGCGACCTCCTGATTGTGGGTGACATAGAGAAAGGTCGAGCCCGTGCGATTCTGGATGTCGCTCAGCTCGGTCGTCATCTGCCGGCGGAGCTGGCGGTCGAGTGAAGCGAGAGGCTCGTCGAAGAGGACCACGCTCGGTCTGTTGACCATACAGCGCGCGAGTGCGACGCGCTGTTGTTCGCCGCCACTCAGTTCGTCGATGGCGCGGTCGCCGTAACCCTCGAGCTGGACGACGTCGAGCATCTCCGCTGCCATCTCCTGTCTCTCTTTTTTCGACACACCGTCCTGTTTGGGGCCGTACTCGATGTTCTCGCTGACAGTGTAGTTCGGGAACAGTGCCAGGTCCTGAAACATCATGTTCGTATCCCGGTCGAACGGCGGCCGCTTCGTGATGTCTATCCGGTCAAGCACAACCTGTCCCTCGGTCGGCTCTTCGAACCCGGCTATCATCCGCAGGATCGTCGACTTCCCCGAGCCACTTGGACCGATAATAGAGACGAACTCCCCTTCTCTGATCTCGAAGTTCACCCCTTCGACAGCGTGAACTGTCTCTTTTCCCTGATAGATCTTGACTAGGGAGTCCACCTCTAACGTCGTCTTTCGATTCGTTCGATTCGTCCGGTTGTTTACCGAGTCTTCTAGTTCGCTTGACATTTTGGCTTGGATAGACAGGCGTTCAATGGATTCCTTATGCACCCATCACTTCGGTGTACAGGTCACTGGTCCGCTGTCGGACTTCTTCCGACAGCGGCCGCCGTTCGGACAACTCCCAGTCGTCGTCGTATCGGGCCAGTTCCGCGAGCTCCGGATCGTCCTCGATATCCGCGATTATATCGAACGCGTCCGCGTGCGAGGAGATCGCGTAAGACTCGTTCCACAGTATCTCGACACTCTCTCGCGACATGGAGAAGTCGGTGAACATCGCGCCCGCCACCGGGTTCGGTGCCCCTTTCGGAACGACCTGCTGGTCGATCGAGAACAGCGTCCCTTCCTCAGGAACGGTGTATCGTATCGCGGAGTCGTGCGTATCGTGACCCTGCAGGGCGGAGTTCGTCGGCGTCGCACCGACGACTGCGTTCTCGCTCGCGAGCAGCTGTTGGGCCGTGTCGTGGTTCTGGTAGTAGGCCTCGTTCAGGTCCTTCTGTTGGATGAGCACCTCTCGCAGTTCGTCCCAGTCGGACGGGTTGTGCGGATCCTGGCCGGTGTACAGCGCGGCGGTCTGCATCAGGATGTAATCCCGGTCCCACATGAGGATGTTGCCGGCGAGGTCTTCGTCCCAGAAGACATCGAACGAGCTCGGTGGGCTGTCGAAGTAGTCGTCACGGTAGGCGATGACCGGCATCGCGACGATAACGTTTGGCAGCCCGTACACACCGCCCTCGTCCGCGTACGTACTCTCGGTCACCTCCTTGTACTGGTCTGCCACGTTTTCGTAGTTGGGCATCATGTCTATCGGGAGCGGTTCCGCGAGGTCGTTCGCCATCATCCGCTGGGTGTACTCCCCCGTGGACCCGATGGAGTCGATCGAGTGACTGCTCTGGATCTGCGCGTAGAACTGCCCGGGATTGTTGTAAGAGTCGAGGTTCGCGTTCTCTACCCCGGGGTACTCCTCCATGAACCGCTCGGTGATGACGTCCCGCCATCCCGTGTACCAGTTCCAGACGTTGATCTCGTTTTCGTACTCCGCCGGCGGCCACTCTTCGATGTCTGCGATGTTCAGGGAGTTCGCTCCGGATCCGCCTCCACCGCAACCCGCTATTCCGCCGATCAATGCCGCTGCGCTAGTACCGAGTAGCTCTCTGCGTTTCACAACATCCCGAACGAGGTGGACTACTATATAACTTTAATATATATGCCTCCAGCGTGTACTAGGTGTGTTAATGTATTGCTCCTACTCTTAGTTCACTATATTTGTACAGATTCTGGCCAGCAAACCTGAGTTTGCACACATTTCTTTGCCGGCTATATTCTAGTTGACACTCTATCCGCTAATCCAACTCCGACCGCCGTACCGGGTCGGTCGAATTGCCGGCTAGCACCTCACCGGGCCACTCTGGCGACACTGGTGACTCGTGAGTGCCAGTACCCCGGTTCGATGGGCGGAGCCACACCGAGAGACTCACGCGCGGATAACCGAACCCGGGAGCGAACCGGTGATGGCCTCCTCACGGACTACGAACGAGCCGTTCACCAGTACGTGTTCGATGCCATCGGGATACTGTCGGGGCTGTTCGAACGTCGCGTTCGAACGGACCGCCACCGGATCGAACACCAGGAGGTCGGCGTCCATCCCGGGCCGAACGAGCCCTTTAGTCTGCATCCCCATCGCTCGGGCCGGGAGCGCAGTCATCATCTGGACGGCAGCTTCCAGCGGGAGCAGATTTTCGTCTCTGACGTAGTGGCCGAGGACTCGTGGATAGGTGCCGTACGTCCGTGGATGCGGGTTCCCACCGAGCAGTCCGTCAGTGGCGATACACGCGCCGCCGTACTGCAGAATGGACCGAACGTCGTCCTCGTGTAACATGTAGGTTATCTTTCCGACTTCGAGCCGTTCCTCGACGAGGAGGTCCATGATCGCCGTCTCGGGTGTGGTCCCGCGCTCGCGTGCGATGGCGGCTATGGTCTCGCCGATGGCGGCCTGGTTCCGCGTACTCGCGACGCTCGTCACGACGACGCGGTCCCAGTCATCGAGGCGCGCCTCGAGATGGGCTCGGATTCTCGCACGGTCTGCCTCCGTCTGGAGCGATTCGATTACCCCCTCCGGTCCGTCCGCGTGCACCCAGGCGGGAAGCACCTCTCCGAGCTTCGTCGACCCCGCCGTGTACGGGTACTGATCGGCGGTGATATCGACGCCTCGCTCGCGGGCCGACTTGAGCACGCCGATCGCTCGCCGAGCTTTGCCGTGCTGTGGTGCGAAAGCGAGCTTGAAGTGCGACAGGTGGAGCGGAATCGATTCCCTGGACCCTATCCGGATGAACTCCTCGAGGGCCTCCCAGATATCCACGGATTCGTTCCGTATGTGAGCGACGAACGGGCGGTCGAACGCAGCCAGCTCTCGGGCGAGCCGTCGGACCTCGCCAGTGGTCGCGTGTACCTGTGGTGGATACACCAACCCTGTGGAAAACCCGATCGCCCCGTCTTCGAGCGCACCGGCGACGAGGGCTGCCATCTCCTCGAGTTCGGCCGGGGTCGGTTCCCGGTCTGTCATGCCCAGCGTCTCGTACCGGACCGTGCCATGACCGACAAGCGTCGCGACGTTCGGGCCGCAGCTGTTCGCCTCGATAGCGTCCAGGTACGCTCCCAGGCACCCCCACTCCCAGTCGTCGTCCAGTCGCCCGTTCATACCGCTCAAGTGGTCTTCCCACTCCCCCGTCTTGTCACGGGAGAGCGGGCCAGCAGAGAACCCGTCCTGGCCGACTATTTCGGTCGTAATACCCTGTCGGACCTTCGGTTCCAGCACCGGGTCGGCGAACACCTCGAGGTCTGAGTGCGAGTGGGTGTCGATAAATCCCGGACAGAGAACCGAGCCGTCGGCGTCGACAGTTTCGGTCGCATCCGGGGCCGTCTGTGACTGCCGACCGACCTGGGTTATCGTCCCGTCTTCCATCGTGACCCATCCACGAAACCACGGAGCGCCGGTTCCATCAACGATTCGCGAATTTTCAATTAATACGTCCATTCATACGTGATATATATGCACATTCGCAAAAGTATTACTATAAATCTTGGACGCTACGACTGCGGACCGAAGGAGAGCAGTCGAACTAGTCCGCTCGGGAGCGCTGTCGTTCGGGGTGCTCACTCTGACGGGTCTACGCCGCCGTTCTTCGGAAGTATCGAGTCGACGAGCAACAGAGAGAGCGCACAGACCAGTATCGCGGCTATCAGGCCGATAGTCTGGTGCCACCCGTATCTGAGGGCGAACACGCCGGTGACGGCACTCCCTGATGAGCCGAGGACGTTCGCGAGCGTGTTCATGACGCCATAGCCAGTGCCCCGCTCGCCACGCGTAAAGAGCTCCATCAGTTTCGACGTCAGCGTCGACCCCCACCCGGACCCGACGCCGACGAACGCCACGCCGACCGACACGAGTAGCGGGGTGGTCGAGACGAACAACAGCGCGAACCCGATGATAGAGACGCCGAGACACGCACTCAACACCGGCGTTCGGCCGAGGCGTTCGGAGAGTCGACCGAACACCGGATTGGATACCGCAGTGAGAGCGAAAAACGCGCTGAGTGCGACGGCCGCGGTTCTCGGCGAGACGTCCGTCGTGCCGAGCAGCATCGTCGGAAAAAACGACGCGATAGCCTGAAAGACGAAGTACATCGACGCCCCGAACAGCGTCAGCAAGAGCACGCGGCCGGCGAGTACCTGTTCGAGGCCGGCCCGGATATCGCTGCGACGGTCGTCGGAACTCACCCGCGGGACAGAATCGACCTCGACGTAGATGCCGACAAAGATCGGCAGGGCCAACGTCGCACCGGACAGCATGACGATTCGCCAGCCGTAGAGCGCTCCCAACGTGACGGCAAGCAGCGGGGCGAGGAGTCCAGCGGCCGACGACCCCAGCGTTATCACGCCGAGCTTGCCGCCCATCGTCTCGAAGGTCTTGCCGATGTAGGTCGCCGAGGATATCAACAGCGCTCCGGTCCCCGAACCCAGAACGACAAGGGCACCGAGGAAAATCGGAAACGTGGGTGCAACAAACAGCAACGAACTCCCCAGGAAAATGAGCGAGACCGATGCCAGCAGAACGAACCGCTCACCGACCAGGTCGGCCAACACACCGCCGATAAACTGGACGGCTGCGAACGCGAACCACATCGCGCTCAGTGCGATGCCGACCGTCGCAGTCGTCACGTCGAAACTCGCGGTTATCTCCGGCACGAGCGGACCGATAGCGTATTTCGATGCGCCGCCTGCGAGCGACGCGGCCGTCAGGATACCGACAAGCGAGGCTGTGTCCTGCGTGGTTTCCATCGGAGCGGTCCGGTCAGATGTCTTCCTTGCTGAAATCGACCGCTCCGATATCATTGGACAGAATCTGGGCGTCGCGGCTCGTCCGGGCGATGACCTGCCCGTCTTTCATCACGAGCGTCCGCGGTGCGATAGTTCGGATCGCGTCGAAGGCGGACGGCGAGTCGTACACGACGACGGACCCTTCCGTACCTTCGGTCAACGTCGATTCCCGGGGATTCAAGCCGAAGATTTCCGCGTTGTTCCGGAGGAGCATGTTCCAGAGCTGTGTCTCGTCGCCCAGCCGGTTCTTGTGAGCGAAGTGTGCCAGGAAGTACAGGACCTTGAGGGGATCGCCGTCCCCGTACGGGTTCGCCGAATCCCCGATATCGTCGTGGCCGATACCCACGGTCACACCTGCATCGGCCAGTTCGTCGAGACGAGTGAAGCCGCGGCGTTTGGGGTAGTCGTCGTATCGCCCCTGGAGGACTGAATTCGAGAGCGGATTCGTGATGACGCTCACACCGCTTTCGGCCAACAACCGCGAGAGCTTATCCGCGTAGGCGTTCGGGTACGAGTGCATCGCCGTAACGTGACTCGCCGTCGTTCGGTCGCCGATGCCACGCTCCATGGCTTCGGTCGCCAGCACCTCGGTGTACCTCGAGTTGGGGTCGTCAGTCTCGTCGATGTGGAGGTCGACAAGCAGGTCGTGTTCCGTCGCCAGGTCCAGGGCGGCCCTGGTGTGTTCGACACCGTACTCCCGGGTGTCCTCGCGGTGTGGCCACCCTCCGACGACGTCGATGCCCATATCTAGCAGCGTCTCGAACTGGCTGAACTTCTCCTCGTCCCGTATGTACCCCCTATCCGGAACCCCGACGAGCTGGAGGTCGACGATATCGCTGTACTCTTCTTTGATTTCGAGCATCGCTTCCGCGGCTGTGAACGGCCCCTCTTTCGAGGCGGTCAGCGAGAGGTGACTGCGGACCCGGGTCACACCGTAGGAGACAAACCAGTTCAGCACCCGTCGCGCGTTCTTCTTCACGACCTCTTCCGTCCGGTGAACGCTGTTCTTTTCGCCCGTTTGCCAGGCCTGTTCGAGCGTCCCGACGTCGTTCGTGTGTGGATTCCCCTCCGAGAGCGCGTTGAACAGGTGGGTGTGTGACTCAGTTACGGTCGGCGTGACCAGATTGCCGTCGACGTCGTATCTATCCGCTGGGTCGTATGCACTCGCGTCCCCTTCCCCGGCGGGGACGACCCTGTCGATGACGCCATCCTGTATTTCGATATCTATCGAGTCTCCACCAACAGTTGTACAATTCTGAAGTATAGAATCGGACATCAACTAGCAATTACGGCTAATGTTTAAATAATCTACGATTACTGCAATGCAACCGGTATTATCACGTGAAGATGATATCGCTCGTGTCTGCCCGCCGCACCTCCCGGCTCGACTCCGCCGTGGTGTGCCCGAGTGCCCATCGCTGCTCCGGCCCGTGAGTGGAGTCAAATTTTCGCGGCTATTCCTTAATATACGAATATAAATTAGCGCACTGGGGAAATATTTGGCGTATTCAGCGGGTTATTTTTGTACACTTTAGCTGTTGTACGGTGTGTCCGAATACATCGTCACCGACGCCAACGTGATCGGTCCCTCTGGCGAGCGCGAGAACAACGTCGATATCGAAATCCGGAACGGACGTATCGACAGGGTCGTCCGGGCCGGCGACGGCGACCC
This sequence comes from Halomicroarcula saliterrae, assembly GCF_031624395.1. Classification (NCBI taxonomy): domain Archaea; kingdom Methanobacteriati; phylum Methanobacteriota; class Halobacteria; order Halobacteriales; family Haloarculaceae; genus Haloarcula; species Haloarcula saliterrae. The sequence continues at coordinate 253,122 of NZ_JAMQON010000005.1, read as the reverse complement.
CGACGCGTTCGACCACGACCAGCGATTCGACGCCGCCGGGCGTCTCGTTACCCCGCCGCTGATAGAATCGCACACGCACCTCTACGCCGCGTTGACTGCCGGCGTCCCCAACTGGAACGGGACCGGGACGCTGGAGGAAGGCTGGCGGCTCTGGAACGACACGAAAGAGGACCTCACGAAACAGAATTACAAAGACCGCGCGAAGAAGGTCGCTCGATGGTTCGCGGCGAACGGCGTCACGCGTGTTCGGACCCACCTCGACGTCAACTCGGACGAGCGCTCCGAGGTCGGTCTCGAAGCCATGCTGGAGGTCAGGGAGGAACTGGCCGGCTTCGTCGACATCCAGATTGTGGCGTTTCCGATGGGCTGTCTCTACACGGGAGGCGAGGAGAAATTGACGCGGTTCGAAGCGGCGATGGAACGCGGCCTCGACATCGTCGGCGGCATCCCCCACAGAGAGCACATCACCGAAGACGGCAACGCACACGTCAGGACGGTGTTAGACACGGCTGAGAAATACGACGCGCAAGCCGACCTCCACATCGACGAGACCGACGACCCGCAGTCCCGCTACACCGGCGTCCTGGCCAGCGAGGCGCTGAAACGCGGCCTCGGGGAGAGAGTGACCGCCAGCCACGCCACGGCCTTGCATTCGTACGCGAACGCCTACGCCGACAAGCTCGTCCGGATTATCGGGGAGAGCGGGATGAACGTCGTCACGAATCCGATGGCGAACGCGGTCCTGCAGGGCCGCTACGACGACTTCCCCCGTCGCCGCGGCCACACGCGAATCGAAGCCCTCCGGGACCAGGGGGTCGCCGTCGGTATCGGTCAGGACGACATCGTCGACCACTTCCACAGCTACGGCGACGGCGACCCGCTGAAGGCCGCGTTCGTGCTCGTCCACCTCGCCCACATGAACGGGGACGAAGACACCGCGACGCTGTGGAACATGCTTCTCGAAGGGAACGCGGCGGTGTTCGGTGTCAACGACTACGGTATCGAGGCCGGCAATGAGGGCTCGCTGGTCGTGTACGACGCGACCGACCCGTTCGACGCGCTTCGAACCCAGCCCGTGCGACCTCTGGTGCTCCGGGACGGCAACCCCATCGCGGAGTCAAGTCGCACCAGTACTGTCTACGAGCACGGGATGGACAAGACGGTCGACTTCGGCCGTCGTTGACACTTCGTCGATTCGCCCGCCCTTGGCGAGTGTCTGTTCGCCCCGGTCAGAACGCTTCGTGAACCGCTTCGCCTTCCGTCTGCAGCACGGGACCGATAACCTCTATATCGGCGTCGAGCCTGTCGAACACTTCGTCGGATGGAATCCCGCCGGTGCCGCCGCCTCGGAGCTCCGAGGCACGCTCGCCGGAGACGCTGTAGACGACAGCCCCGAGGCCGGCGTAGGCCATCCCCGTCGAACACATCGGGCACGGTTCGGTGCTCGTGTACATGACGGCTTCTCTGGCCGTCTCCTCGTCGAGTTCCTGCGCCGCTCGTCTCGCGAGCGTCAACTCCGGATGGAGCGACAGGTCGTCGTCAGTCACCTCGCGGTTCGTCTCTTCCATTATGATTTCGCCGTCGACGACGAGCAGTGAGCCGTACGGGCCGTCGCCACGCTCGCCGGCAATGCGGGCGAGGTCACAGGCGCGGTCGGTGAACTTCTCGTGGTCTAACGCCTCGATATCAACCATTGTCCACTCTACTCCACGGTGAGCGTTGGTTTAGTGTGTTCGCTCGCGGCCATATTGCCCGAACACACCGACGCGTTTCGGTCGCGCCACCGGCAGGTGATGTCGTGGGCTCAGTGACCCGCAGGGTACACACCGTCTGTGACGAGTCTTCCCCGTCTGGGATGCCGACTGCTGTGTTCGCGGGCTCAGAGGCAGGTGACCACCACCGTCTGCGTGCGGGAGAAAGCGACCTAGAGCTCTATCTGTTCGTCGTCGACGACGAACGCGATCTCCTCTTCAAAGTCAATCATTTCGTCAAGTTTGTCGGCCGCCTCCTGTGCGCTCTCGGTCGAATGGGCCTCGATGAGGTCTTCGACCGTCTCGAACTCGTGTATCTCCAGGGAGTCGTACTCGGTGTCCTCCGGGTCGACCGGGATGGTCTCGCTCTCGTCGTAGTACTCCATATCGTCCGGAATCGCGTCCTCGTCGTCCGGGTCGACCTGTACCGAGAGCGAGTAGTCGTTCCCGGGGAGGCTCGCGTTGTGCGGCCCGTGGACTGTCCGAAGATACTCGATGAGTTCGTCGCGGCTGACACCTTCCGTCGGCTTCTTTAGCAGGACTAGTTTGACCACAGCAGTTGGTCAATCCCACACAATATATAGATTAGGGTTACAAACGTCCGTTATTACAATAACACTCGAACGTTTATTCAATTCTGGCCGCAACCGGATATCCCGGGAGACACGGTATGCACTCCGACACCGTAGGGCGGGACAGACGGAACCGGGACGCGACAGAGACAGCACGAACTCTCGAACAAATATCCTGTATTTCCAAACGTATATGGCGCATTTCACCGATATATGTGACAGTACGGGAAATCTATTACAGAATGTCGTATCCATCATCTATCGTCGAGGCGACTATCGGGGAGCTACACGCCGCGATGCGACGCGGTGAACTCACGAGTGAGAGTATCGTCGACCAGTACATCGAGCGAATCGGGGCCTACGACCGGGACGGACCGCGGATAAACAGCGTCGTCACGGTCAACCCCGCAGCGAGGGACCGGGCCGCGGAGCTCGACCAGCGGTTCGCCGAAAGCGGGCTCTGTGGCCCGCTCCACGGGATACCCGTTCTCGTCAAGGACCAGGTCTCCACGGCGGGCCTCGTGACGACGTTCGGCTCGGAAGCGTTCGCCGACTACGTCCCGGCCGAGGACGCGACTATCGTCCGGCGCTTGAAAGAGGCCGGCGCGGTTATCCTCGCGAAAACGAACCTCCCGGACTGGGCCGCGGGCTTCGTGGGATACTCGTCCGTGCTCGGCCAGACGAAGAACCCCTACGATCTAGACCGAGACTCGGGGGGCTCCAGTGCAGGCACCGGGGCCGGCGTCGCTGCTAACCTCGGTGCGGTCGGCATCGGTGAGGACACTGGCGGCTCTATTCGCGTCCCCGCATCGTGCTGTAACCTCTACGGCCTTCGGCCGACGACCGGGCTGGTGAGTCGCGCGGGGCTGTCTCCGCTGGTAACGCGACAGGACACCCCCGGACCGATGGCACGGACAGTCGAGGACCTCGCCCGCGTACTGGACGTGATAGCCGGGTTCGATAGACGCGACGAGCGGACGGGGGCCGCGCGGTTCGGCGGTTCCCCCGGGTCCTGCGTGTCGGCCATCGATGGCACCGGCCTCGACGGGGCCCGACTCGGCGTCGTTCGTGACGTGTTCGGGAGCGACGCTGACCCGACTGCAGCGCCGGTGACGTCGGTCGTCGAAACGGCACTGTCGACGATGTCGGAGGCGGGTGCCGAGCTGGTCGACCCGGTCGGTATCCCGGGGCTACAGGAGCGTCTCGACACCAGTTCGCTGCACGCTTTGCAGCCAAAGCGTGATATCGACGCGTTTCTCGCCGGTCTGGAGCGCCCTCCCGTCGATTCCGTCGCGGAACTCCACCGGAAGGGGGCGTACCACGAGGGGTTAGAGCTGTTCGAGACTATCGCCGCCGCCCCGGAGGACCCGACTACGGTCCCGGACTACTGGGAAAGGGTCGCCGCCCAGGAGTCGCTTCGGGAGACACTCGTCTATCTGCTGGCCGACCGCGACCTCGATGCCCTCGTGTTCCCGGACGTGCAGGTCGTCCCGCCCCGGCACGCCGAGCTGCGGAGCGGCGACCTGACCCGTGCGGACTACCCGGTCAACACCGTCATCTCCTCGCAGTCCTCCTGTCCAGGCATCTCGATGCCCGCAGGGTTCACCGACGACGGCCTCCCCGTCGGCGTCGAGCTACTCGGCGCGCCCCACAGCGAAGCGACGCTCGTCGGGATGGCCGCCGCCTACGAGCGTCGGGCTCAAACGCGGCGCCCGCCCGCCACGGCCCCGCCGCTTGGACCCGACTGACGGTACCGTCGGCGGACTGGCAGCGACGAACGGGCGATTCAGCCCCCCTCGGGCACGTTCCTCCGGTGTCGCCCCGCTCGCCGCGATGGGGTCGGACCGGCGTCGCCGTCCGGTCGGTGTCCCTGTGACAGCACGCGGCGACTCTTCGCCGCGGCATATCTACCGTTGCAGAAAAGACTAAGCCTGCCGACACTCGTAGCATCGCGTATCCCAGTGATGGAAGAAAACGCACGCTCAGTCGTCTTATTCACCAGTGTCTCTCACGCGATAGTTCACACGTTCGAGCTCTCGATTCCGATTTTGGTCGTCATCTGGCTCCTCGAGTTCTCCGTCTCGACAGCGATGCTCGGGCTCGTCGTGGCTCTCGGGTACGCGCTGTTCGGTATCGGAGCACTGCCCGGCGGCGTGTTGGCTGACCGGTACGGTTCCCGGACCCTGATCCTGTTCTGTCTCGTCGGCATGGCGCTGTCGTTTCTGCTCTTGAGCGTCGCCAGCGGCATCGTGACCATCGCAATCGCGCTCGCGGCGTGGGGACTCGCGGCGAGCGTGTATCACCCGTCGGGCCTCTCCCTCATCTCGACCGGCGTCGAGAACCGAGGCACGGCTTTCGCGTACCACGGCATGGCGGGGAACCTCGGAATCGCGTTCGGCCCGTTGCTCACTGCGCTCTTGTTGCTGAACTTCGACTGGCGGGTCGTCACGAGGCTGCTGGTTGTGCCCGCAGTAGTGGCCGTCCTGTACGCGCTGGCGACCGATTTCGACGAGACGGCGGCGGTCAGCGTCGACGGGGGGACCGACGAGCGGCCGTCGATGTCGCTCTCGGGGTTCGTCGCCGATAGCCGAGCACTGTTTACCGTCGGGTTCACGCTGGCCATGTTCGTCGTGATGATGAACGGGCTGTTCTATCGGGGGGCCCTGACTTTCCTCCCGGACGTACTCGGCGGTCTTCTCCCACCGGTCACCGAGTACGCCCGAATGTTCGACGCCGGCAGCCCGGTCGCAGAGCAGTTCAACCTGGCGTCGTATCTCTACGTCGGGCTGCTCACAGTCGGTGTCGGCGGCCAGTACGTCGGCGGAAAGGTCTCGGACCGAGTGGAGCCGACAACCGCACTGGCTGTCGTCTTCGGGAGCCTCGCCGTCGTCGCTGTCGGGTTCGTCCCGACCGCGAGGCTCGGGATGCCGGCCCTGGTGGCGGTGAGCGCCGGGCTCGGCTTTCTCCTGTTTGCCTTACAGCCGCTGTATCAGGCGACGATCGCCGAGCAGTCGCCGCCCGACGAACGGGGCCTGTCCTACGGCTACACCTATCTCGTTTCCTTCGGAATCGGAGCCGCCGGCGCAGCGGTCTCGGGAGCCCTCCTGTCGGTGTTCACCCCGGCGACGACGTTCGGGGTACTGGCGGTCTTTCCGGTCCTCGGTGTCGGATTCTCGCTCTTGATCGGGCGAGGCGGGGACACGCAACCACGTGCCGACTCCGTCTGAAGCGGAGTCGCCGTGGGGGTCGGTTCCAACGTCGACGTGGGCGGCCGGTCGGGGCGGCGACGGCTCGAACGCACGTCGTCAGCCGATCCAGGAGTGTTTCTCCGTCGCGAACGACCGCTCACTCGTCCACTCCGATCGCAGCCGTTTCTCGACCTGCTGTCGCAACGTGACAGTCGCTTCAGTAATCCGCTGGAGATGCTGCTCCCGCTGCCTCTCGGTGAGTAACACACCCACGCTCCCGTGGCCGTACCCGTCGTCGTCACGGATGGGCGTCGCGACGCAGCTGACCGCGACCCCTCGTGACAGCGGGCCGATAGCGTACGCGTTCTCGGCTAGCTCCCGGTCGATCGCCGCGAGGTCGTATTCGGTTTCGCGGTCGGCCGGGGCCGCTCGCTCGCTGGAGAGACGGAGGACGAGGCCCAGTATCGACTCCGTCAGTGGGAACGACGTACCGACCTCGGTGTCGAGTCGAGGCGGCACGTCGTAGGTGGCGACGATTACACAGTCGGTGCCGGCTTCCTGACACAGCACCACCCCGACGTCCAGTTGTTCAGCCAACCCGGTGAGGAGGCCGTCTGCGTACCGATAGAGCTGTGCGTTGGCTCGTGCCCTGAGTCCGACCGAGAGCAGTTTCGGCGACAACCGGTAGCCGTCGCTGGTCTTGGTCACGTATCCCATCTCCCGGAGCGTACTGAGGTGGTTGTGAACGATTCCTTTAGTCATCTCTAGATCCGCCGCCAGCTGTGACACTCCGATATGATCATCGCGGCTGAGCCGTTCTACTATCTCAAACGTTCTGGCGCTCGTCTTCACCCGTCTGTTCGCCTCATAGGCCATGGGATAGATTACCATAGCAACTGCATAGTCAGTGGCGGTAGCGTCATTTTCCGCCATCCGTTTGCGAGCGTAGAACGGCACCACAGGCCCGCCGGTAAACGGGTGGTATCGCGGATTCGTCGCCCACTGGGTCCGCTCGCCGCTCATCGACGAACCAGTGTGCGAGTCACCTGGTAGCCGATTTCACTGTGCTGTTGGCTTCGTGAGGGCACGTTCGAGAGAATAGAACAGCTATCGAGACGAACTACAGCAGGCCTGCTGCCTTCGCTTTCGAGAGAATCTGCTCGCCTATTCGGTACATCTCTTCGTCGATGACCTTCCCGTCGATAGCCGCGACGTCGTTCTCGTCAGCCGCCTCGTACTGCTGGACGATGCGGTGGGCTCGGTGCGCTTCTTCGATAGTCGGCGAGAACACGCTGTTGGCGGCCTCGACCTGGTCCGGGTGAATGACAACCTTTCCGTCGTACCCCAGCGCGCGCTCGGCTCGACACGCCTCGTAGAACCCCTCCGAATCGTCTGCATCGGTGTATGGGCCGCCGATCGCGAGCAGACCGGCGCTCGCTGCAGCGTGTGAGATACGGGAGAGCGGATAGTGCCAGTAGTGTCCGGGATACTCTATCGCCCCGTGTGCAGCACCAATCGAGGCGGCGTAGTCCGCCGGCCCGAACATCATCGCAGTGAGCCGTTGGCTGGCGTGTGCGATATCCATCACCGCGTTCATCCCCGTCGCCGTTTCAATCTGTGCGCGGAGTGTGACCGAACCGACGGGCAGTCCGGTGTTGGTTTCGACGCTCTGGACGAGGTTCGCCACGGTCTCGAGGTCCGCCGGCGTCGTGACCTTCGGAACGATGATACAGTCGATTTCGCTGCCGACGGCGGTGAGCACCTCGATGATATCTTCGTACCACCACCGCGTGTCGGTCCCGTTGATCCGGTAGCCAAGGCCCGTGTCGGTCCACTCTTCGTCCTCGACTATCGAGATGATATCCGCCCTCGCCGACTCTTTTTCCCCGGGGGCCAGCGAATCTTCGAGATCGAGGAAGATTTCGTCGGCCTCCGTGTTCAGCGCATTGGAGACCAGTTGCTTCTCGTTGCCCGGTATACCTAACTGTGACCGATACAGCGGATTCGTCTTGTGCATATGGCCCGTGATGGGCTACAAGGATAAACCTGCTAGGATAGTTCGCAATTTTTCGAAACGAACGGTCATCCAACTGCCCGGCTATCCAGACTACCGGCATCTCACCGCCGTGGAGGGGGAGACAGCTCGCTCCACGTCGAAGCCACATCCGCTCCGGCGCGCGGTCACTCTCGGTGAGTGGACTCCGGCGTTCCGAGGACGGTCAGACCGTGCTCTTTGAAACACAGTTACTCTGTTTCAGGACGGGATTAACTCGTTCCACGACGACTGACGCCACGCTCCGAGAACGGCGACGGCCGACAGTCGTCCCGGCGGGTTCAATAGCCGATAGCCGCTCCGTCGCCGCGGGGGTCCGACCCGCCCGACAGTGTCCCGTCGTCGTGCACCCGAATCGCCTGAGCGTGCCCCATCGCCGCGTCGAATTCACGCGCCAGCGCGGTGGTGTGACCGCGCTCCTCCAGACCGTCGACGACGCGGTCGCCGATGCGCTTTTCGAGGGATAGCGACCGCGACGACGTTCCCCACGTTCGGCCGTACAACCATCTCGGTGCCTCGATCGCTTGCTGGACGTCGTAGCCGTAATCTACGATACGAGACACCAGTGCAGCTTGCGTCTGGGGTTGGCCTTCCCCGCCCATCGTCCCGTACGTAAGCCAGGGGTCACCGTCCTTCGTCAACAGCCCCGGAATGAGCGTGTGGAACGGTAGCTTCCCCGGTTCCAGCGCGTTGACGCTGGCGGGGTCGAGCGAGAAGTACGCCCCTCGGTTCTGGGGGATGATGCCGGTGTCACCGGCGACGACACCCGCTCCGAAGTCGAAGTAAATCGACTGTATCACGGACACGGCCAGCCCGTCGTCGTCGACGACAGTGAAATAACAGGTGTCACCACCGGGGGAATCAGTAGCCCGGCTGTGACCGTCGTGGTGAACGCCCGACTCCAGGTCAGACGACACGGCGGTCTCCGCCGAAATCAGGGCCCGTCGCTCGTCCAAGTAGCCGTCCGCGAGCAACTCCGCTATCGGGATGTCGACCGTCGCGGGGTCGGTCACCCACGCGTCCCGGTCGGCGAACGCGACCTTCGTCGCTTCGACCATGTGATGGTAGTAGTCCGTCGTCCCGTCGCCCCAGGAGGGGACGTCGAACCCGTCGAGGAGCCCGAGAATCTGGAGGGCGGTCACCCCCTGTGTGTTCGGGGGGAGCGCGTAGGCCGTGTGGTCGCGATACGACACCGATATCGGGTCGACCCACGCCGCGCTGTACGCCGCGAAATCACTCGGGTCGAGTGGCGACTCCGGTCCGAGGCTCTCACAGAACTCCGTCGCGAGCCGCCCCTCGTAGAACCCCTCCCGCGGCCCCCTGTTCGCGACGACCCGCAGTGAATCGGCCAGTTCAGTTTGCACGAGTCGGTGACCGGCTGCCGGCGGCTCTCCGCCCGGCAGATACGTCGATGCCGCCCGGGTGTCGGCGCCGAGCACGTCCCGGTCCCGGCGCATCCAGCCGGCCAGTTTCTCGGTCACCGGGACGCCGTCGTCAGCAGCGCCGATGGCATCCTCGAACAGTCGCTCCCAGCTGAGGCGACCGTACGCCTCGTGGGCCAGTCGCCACCCGTCGACCGCGCCGGGAACCGTGAGCGCACCGCCGGGGCCGCGTTCGGGAATCTCGTCCGCACCGTCGTAGAACGACTGGGTCGCGCTGGCAGCGGCCGGTCCGCTGGCGTTGATCGCGCGAACATCGCTGTCCGGTGAAGCGATAAGCCAGAACCCGTCGCCGCCCAACCCTGCCATGTGGGGGTACGCCACGGCGAGGACGGCGTTGATTCCGATGGCCGCGTCGACCGCGCTCCCGCCGGCGCGCAGAACTGCGAGACCGGCGCTACTGGCCAGGGAGTGTGGCGCGGCGACCAACGCGTTCGACACTCGCGTCGGCGGACGGCCCGTCTCGGTGGTATCGTACATTCGGCTGCCGCTACCTATGGTTAGTGTTGGCATATACTGTCGGATACGCGGAAAACTTGCCAGCGGCCTGTGCTCGTTCAGCGGGCGATACCGTCTTCAGTTGCACCGTAATATCACTATCAGACACAGTATATATTTCTGATATTCTGGCTGTCTAGTCCCCTCGAAAAGCCGTCGGCGATTGGGTACAGAAGGCCGATTGACGGCCAGTCAGCGGCAGCGCTCCGACGCAGGTCGTGGTCGCCGAAACAGCGGTCCGGATCAACGGCCGACAGCTCTGTCTGTACGCCGCCGCGAGTCGACAGACAGACGAGCCCCCACTGGAGGTGTTTTCAACACCTACACTCGCCCCTGCTACATCTTTCTCAAAGCACTGCGGGAAAAATCCGATCTCGAAACCGCCGCCTTTCCGGTCTATGGCGCGATGCGTTCCCAGACTCCGATTCGACGACCCGGGCTCCGATTTCGGACAGAACGCCGCGGAAATCGCGACGCTGTCGAACGTGTCTACAGAAAATCAAACCGCCAGAAATATCGCCTTTCAAATCATTTCTGTCACGCCGAACCGAGCACGACAGAACACTGGCTCCAGAGGTCCACTCACTGACACGAAGCTGTAAACTAAACACTATTGACCTGTGTAGTCTGGAGCCGACATCTGGTCATTCCTTGGGGAGTGACACACCGGACGGCGATTCAGACTGGTATCGAGCGTGTACCCCCACTGGCATCGTCTCTGGTCCTTCTCACGCCCAGAAACTGTCGCTCGCAGGTGCTGAGGCACAGTCAACAGCCGGTAGACCTACCGATACCGAACAGCCACTCTCAGAGCCTCTGAGCGGCGAAATGAAGATGAGCACACTCCGCCAGTGCGGGCCGTCGGTGAAGCACGACCGCTACAGTGCCCTCAGAGACGCCGTTTCACCGGGGAACCACCGCTGAAAGCGTTCACTCGATATGGGCCGCTCTGTCCTGTCTGGTATCGATGTCTTCGACGACGCCCGAGTCGTCGACGTCGACGAATCGGGTCCCCTCGTGGTTCAGTAGTATCTCCCGTCCACCTCGGTCCCCTGAGAGGCTCGCCAGTTGCTCGAAGTGCTGGCGGCCGAACAGAACTGGATTCCCTCGGCGGCCGTCGTAGCGCGGCACGACGATACTCGCCGTCGACGACTGGTAGGTGCCTTCGAGCAGGTCGAGCGTGGCCGTCTCGACGAACGGCATGTCGCCCAAGACGAACACGATGGCATCCCAGTCGTGTTGGCGCGCTATCGCGACCCCGTGTCGGACTGATTCGCTCTGCCCGTCCGGGTATCGGCCGTTGTACCGGACGGCGTCGACTGTGGCCGACAGCGCATCCGAGAGAGCCTCGTTTTGATGACCGACAACCGCGACGACTTCCTCCAGCGTCGATTCGACCGCAGTCTCGGCGACGACTCTGACCATCGGCACCCCTGAAATCGGTGCCAGTAGTTTGTTTTCCGCGCCGTATCTGGCGCTCGTTCCGGCGGCGAGCACGACCCCGCCCACGGTCCGGTCCCGCTCGTCGGGCATACCGAGCGTTCGGATCGCAGGGTACTGAACCTTTCCTCGTGGTACTCCGGCCGGTTCCCGACTGTAGCTGACCCGGCGCCATATCTTCGTGCGTATCGTGGTGAAGACATACGATCAAGAACTCCCGTGAGAGTAGTACGCGTCGAAGGCGGTCGACCCGCATCGAACGGGCAGCGCCGCGAATCACCTCCGGGAGGTCGGCGGTGGCACGCCGTGTACGACCCCTCGACGGAGTCCGCCGACGCTCGCGCTGCCCGTCGGCGGACTCCGCTCCGACATGTCGATACAGGAGACGGCGGCCGCGTTCGACGTCGTCGTCGAGTGAGTCGCTGCGGCCGCCCCTCAGAGTGGGCCCTCGACCGGTGTGTCTTCCGGCCCGAAGGGCGTCTTGAACCATACCGAGAAGACGTACGTGTCGTCCACGGCGGCCAAGCCACGGAGTGACTGGGGGCCGAGCGTGATGGCCGTGTTGCGCCCCGGCGTCGCTATCTCGATGCCGTGGCCGGCTTCGGTCACGACCCTCCGAACGTGAACGTGTGCGTACTCGCTGGAGATGGCCAGCCCGACCGACTCGTCGGTTGGCTGGCTGACGGGTGGCGCTGGACCGACCGGGTCCCCGGTGACGGCCGTCGCCGAATCGAGGAGCTCGTCTATCGCCGCCCGGTCGCGCTGCCAGGACAGTCCTTCGAGCAACAACGCGTCGAGTTTTACGGTGCGCTCGCCGTCCACTATCGCCAGTCGTTCCCCCTTCGAGACGATTTTCTCCACGACGACGGTGCCGTCCGCGTCGGCCAGCTCGATGCGCCCGGACTGCTCGCTGGGTGGTTCGTCGGGCATCGTCACAGGAGTGGGAGGGTGAGGTTCTTCGTGTTCAGTATCGAGTGGTCGAGATAGACGGTCCGGGCCGCGATGCCGTAGCCGTCGTCGCGCTCTCGCAACACGGTGTGTCGCTGTGCGGAGATGAGGTCGTGGTCGGCCGTGTCTCCGTAGCTCCGGAACACCTGCTGATTGTTCGCGACCGTGAGTTCGTCACCGCTCACGTCGAGCACCCGGACGTTACCGACGACGTGCCGAACCCGCGACCGCGGATTCTCCGACCACGCGTACTCCTTTTCCAGACGACCCACCCGCTCGCGAATCATCTCGTAGTCCTCCCGGAGGTAGTTCGACTCGGCGCTGAACTCCGAGCGTTCCGAGCCCGGGTGGCGTGCAACCCGAACCGGGACTTTCAACAGCACGTCCGCTTCGACGAGTTCGAGCCACTCCGCGAGCGCGAACCCGTCGAGCAGGTCGACCTCGTCGTAGAGCCACTGTTCGACCCGGTGCTGGGTCTCGGCATCGACAGGCAGCGTGGCCCCAGTCCGTGGTTCTGTCACGACTCTGGCGCTCCTTGCCGCATCATCTCGTACCACGACCGCAGCAGGGTCTGGGAGTTGCGTTCGTCGAAGTAGAGCCCCTTGCTTGTCACCGCCGCGGGGCCGTGGAGCGGGTCCTCCACCGTCTCGACTTCGTCGGACATCGCCCCGAGTCCCTGCTGCATGTTCCCACGGGTTTCCCGTAGTTCGTGCGTGACGGCCCCGCTGCTGTCGGAGATGCCTTCCCAGATGGTGAGGTCGTCCGACTCGAACGCGCCGCCGGGGCTGAGGCTCTCCCAGCCGCGGTGGGAGTCCTCCAGAAACCCCTCGTCATCGGCCAGTTCCGTGGGCACCAGCCACCAGCTCGTCGTCTCGGTGGTGCCCGGTCCCCGCGGGTTCCACTTCCGAATGCAGGCCCACGGTCCGCCCCAGCCGCCCGACTGGATGCCGTGGATGATCGACATGTTGGGGAAGACGGTCCCGAAGTGAAACACCGACCGGCTGAACAGTTCCCGCTGCTCGTCACTGAGCGCTGGGTTCAGCGTGTCCCGTATCGAATCGGGATAGCCCATGAACGTTCCCTCCTCCTGGGAGAGGTAGTAACCGACGGAGTGGCGGTCCGTACAGGCGAGGTAGGACGCGCCCGGGAAGTCGTCGAGTTTCTCCCAGGGCCCGCGGGCCAGAGTCTCCGTCTCTAAACCTGCCTGGTGGGTCGTCAACACGTGGTAGGAGTCCCCGGAGAAATTATCGGCCGAGGTCTTCCAGTCGTGGTCGGCCTCCCAGCGGTGTGGCTCACCGACGACGGTCATCCCCTCGCTCGTCGCGCCGAACAGCACGTCCAGATACCACGTGAACTCCCCGAGATACTCCCGGAGCGTCGGGCCCTCGTCCGCGATACGGCCGAAAATCAGGCCCCGGTAGCTGTCGATGTGTGCCTCCGTGAGCGCAATCTCCTCCTCGTCGAGGTCCTGATACGCCTCGGCCATGTGGGGCATCCCCTGTAGCGTGCCGTCGTTCTTGTAGGTCCAGCCGTGGTACGGACACCGGAAGTGCGAGGTGTTCCCGCTCTCGGCCGTACAGAACTGTGCGCCCCGGTGCATACAGCTGTCCAGAAAGGCGTGGAGCTCGCCGCTCTCGTCGCGGGTGAGGATGAACGGGTCCTCCCCGATGTACCGTCTGGCGTAGTCGCCCGGCTCGGTGAACTCCGAGACGTGCCCGAGGTAGTTCCAGGCGTGCCCGAATATCCGGCGGAGTTCCGTGGGATAGAGGTCGGGGTTGTTCAGCATCGCCATCGGATACCGACCGTCTGCCAAGTCGTCGCCAACGCGTTCGATGAGCGCCGCCACGTCACGCTCCCAGTCGCCTGTGTTCGGCAGGCTCATGGCTCCTGTGTCGCCACGGCTTCGATTTCTATGGCCGCGTCGTCGGCGAGACGGCTGACTTCGAGGGCGGTTCGCGCCGGTGGGTCCCCCTCGAAGTACGACCGGTAAACCCGGTTCATGCCGTCGAAGTCGTCGATATCGGTCATGTACACCGTCGTTTTGAGCACCTGGGCCATCTCCAGGCCGGCAGCAGCGAGGATTCGCTCGATGTTCGTCAGGGCCTGGTCGGTCTGGGGGCCGATAGGCTCGTCAGCCAGCACGGCCCCGTCCGGGGTGACCGGAATCTGACCGGCGGTGTACAGGAGTCGCCCGTCGGTCGCGCCGTGGCTGTATGGGCCGAGCGGGCTGGCGGTGTCGTCTGCGTCGATTGTTCGTCTCATCGGTGGTGTGACAGCGTCCGCGGTCGTGAGCTCACGAGTTGGGCACTTCGCCCTCGATGCCCTCGACGTAGCTGCTCATCTCGCCGAAGAGGAACTCGTCGGACTCGCCCTCGAACTTCGTGCCCTGCCAGACGGTTCGGTCGCCGCTGACGATCTCCTCTTCGTAGGTTTCGACCTCCGACACGACATCGTCGGGGACCTGCGGGCCGAAATCGTCGACGCCGACTACGCCGGCGTCGAGGCCGTTCCAGTAGGCTTCCGACTCCCAGTTCCCGTTGTTTATCGCTTCGAGCGTCGGCCCGTAGAACTCTTCCCAGTTGAACAGCGCCGAACTGCCGTACCAGTCGCCACCGGCGTCCGCCATCGAGGTGGTGTAGGTAAAGGCGTACGCCTCGTTGTCGGCGGCCGTCTGGACGGCGGCCGTCGAGGTCTGGTGGTTGTTGATGACGTCCGCGCCGTCGTTGACGAGCGCGTTGACCGCCTGGGTCACGGCCGGCGGGTCGAGCCACGCGTTGGTCCAGCGGACGCTCGCCGTCACGTCCGGATTGACGAGACGAGCCCCCCTGACGAAGGCGTTTATCTGCCTGACCAGTTCCGGAATCGGGAACGCGCCGACGTAGCCGAGCTGGTTCGTCTCGGTCAGGAGGCCGGCGGCCACGCCACAGAGGAACCGCGCCTGGTAGAGTCGCCCGTAGTACCGGCCCATGTTCTCTCGCGTTTTGAACCCCGAACAGTGTTCGAAGACGACGTCCGGGTATTCCGGTGCGATCTCGTGCATCGGGTCCATATAGCCGAAGGTCGTCCCGAAGATGGCGTCCATCCCGCTGGAGATATACTGCTCGATAACCCGCTGGACGTCGCCCGGAGCGACCGCTTCGGAGAACTCCGTTTCGAGCCAGTCGTACTGGTCCGTGACTGCCTGGCGGGCGTCCTCGTGGGCCCGGTCCCAGCCGACATCGCTGACCTCGGCCTGGTAGATGAACGCCGCGCTCACGCCGTCACTGTCGCCCGAACTCGAACCGCCCGAACAGCCTGCCAGGCCGATGAGTCCAGTGGTAGTTGCCGCTTTCAGTGCATCCCGTCGCGTCAGTTGCTTCCGAACCATTCTATCGATTCGCCTTGTTTTTCGAGCTTATTACCAACATATGTCTGTACCTTGTGCGCACTTTCGATTACACGCCCACTTTAAATCAAAGAAACTTAAATATTACCAATGCCTTTGTTATTGCGACGTCCCCTAGTCCAGCTCCCGGCTGTAGGACTGGACCAGCGCGGACGGCTGTGCAAGCTCGCGGTTTTCGGCTCTGAAAACCGTCAGGACCAGCACGAGCAGCGTCACGATGTAGGGGTACGTCGACATTATGGTCGGATTCAACACGAAGTTGAGGACCGGGTTGAGGAGTCCGGCCAGCGGAACGCCGGTCCCGAGCGTGATGTCCAGCCCCTGTGAGTACAGCTGCAGGGCGTTGAACAGGCCAAAGAGGTACGCCCCCAGCAGGATGCGTTCCGGGCGCCAGCGGGCGAAGATGACCAGCGCCACGGCGATCCATCCCCGTCCCGAAGTCATCGACGCCGACCAGATCTCGTTGAACGCCAGCGAGAGGTGCGCGCCGGCAGCCCCGGCGAACATCCCGCCGAGTACGACCGCCAGATACCGCATCTTGAACACATCGACGCCCATCGTGTCCGCGGTCTCGGGGTCTTCCCCGACCGAGACGAGTTCCAGGCCGATGTTGGTCCGGTAGAGGAACAGCCAGACGACTGGCACGAGCAGCAAGGCAGCGTAGTCGGTGACGGTGCTCTGGAACAGCGCGGTGCCGAGGATCGGTATCTCGACCAGGTACTCACCGACGAGCGGCAGCGTCCGTTCCGGGAACCCCGAGATGGACTTGCCGGACCAACTGTTGCCGAAGTACGTCGTCAGGCCGGTCCCGAGCAAGGTCAACATGATGCCGCTGACCGCCTGGTCGGAGTTCAGCGAGATACACAAGAAGGCGTGGACCAGCGAGATGAGGCCGCCCGCGAGGATCGCGACGCCGAAGCCGAGCCAGTAACTGCCGGTCACGAACGCAGTGACAAAGCCCGACAGCGCTCCAACGAGCATGATGCCCTCGACGCCCAGGTTGAGGACGCCGGCGCGCTCGCTGATGAGTTCGCCGAGGCCAGCCAGTATGAGCACCGTGCTGGCGTTGACCGTCGCGTTCGCCAGGCCGGTGACCAGGCCGGCCATCAGAGGTCACCCTCGACACGACCAGCGGCGTTCGAGTCCGGCCGCTTCGTGAGCGACAGGTCGATGCTGTACTGCTTGAAGAACTCGGCCGTGATCAGAAAGAGGATCACGAGCGCCTGGATGATGTTGACGATGGCCGCCGGCACGCTCAGCAGGGTCTGGATGCTCGACCCGCCGACGAACAACACCGCGAAGAACAGCGCCGCGAGCATCACCTGCACGGCTCCGTTGCGACCGAGCAGGGCGATTGGAATCGCCGTGAACCCGTATCCGGGTGCGAACTGCGCCCGCAGGCGACCCTGGACTCCGGCCATCTCGCTGACGCCGGCAAAGCCCGCGATGGCACCGCCGCTCAGCAGCACTATCATGTAGATCTTGAACTTGCTCATCCCCGCGTGTTCGGCGGCCTCGTCGTTCGCACCGATAAACGTGATCTCGAATCCCAGTCGGGTGTAGTTGAGGAGTACGTGTATCAGACCGACGAGCGCGATGGCGAGGACGATGCCGGCGGGAAAGCCGACTATCGGGAGGTCGGGCAGTCGCGCTGCGGCGGGAAGCCCTGGTGTCTGCGGGAAGTTCGCACCCGGCGCCTGCATCGGACCGCGGACGAGGTAGTTCTTGATCTCGGTGGCGATGAAGACGAACAACAGCGTGGTGATAATCTCGTTGATGCCGAGTTTCGCGCGCAGCCACGCCGGCACCGCAATCCAGACGGCGCCGGCCAGCCCCCCGGCGACGAACATCAGCGGCAACAGGGCGTACGTCGGGAGGGAGACGTTGACCCCGACCCAGGTGCCGGCGATGGCACCCAGAAACAGCTGTCCCTCCGCGCCGATGTTCCACAGCTGGGCCTTGAGCGGAAGGTACACCGCCAGCCCGACGAATATCAGCGGCACCGCCTTCGCGACTGTCTCCGTCAGCCCGAAACTCGTCGTCAGCGTCTGGACGAACATAATGCGGTACGCGGCCAGTGGGCTCACGTCGAGGGCCACCAGGGCGACAGCGCTGACAGCCAGCGCCGCCAGGATAGTAAACACCGGCGTCCCGTACCCCATCCAGCGCGGGACCTCCTCTCTCGGGGTGAGTTCCACGTCCAGTTTCATCGGGAGTCGGTACACCCTCCGTCCGCTGCCACCTGCTGTGACTGGGTCTGAGCCTCTCCGCCGTTCATCTCCAGCCCGATGCGGCGCCGCGAGGTCTCCTCCGGCGTCGCCTCGTAGACGATTTCGCCCTCGTAGATGACCAGAATCCGGTCGCTGAGGTCGAATATCTCGTCTAAGTCCTCCGAGAGCAACAGGATGCCGGTCCCCTGTTTGCGCTGTTCGATGAGTCGCTCCCGGATGAACTCGATGGCCCCGACGTCGACTCCCCGCGTGGGCTGGTTGGCGACCAGGAGGTCCGGCTCTCGAACCATCTCGCGGGCCAGGATGAGCTTCTGGAGGTTCCCGCCGGAGAGCTCGCCTGCGGTGATGTCTCTGACGTCGCTAATCCCGCGAACGTCGAACTCCTCGACGAGCCGCTCCGCGTAGTCGGCGGTCGCCTCGTAATCGAGCCACGGGCCGTCGGAGAACGTTTCGTCGACGTACCCTTTCATCACCGCGTTGTGCATGACAGACAGACCGCCGGCACACCCCTCGACGTGGCGGTCTTCCGGGACGAACGAGACGCCACTGTCGATGAAGGTCCGGGGCGAGGCGTGGGTCAGGTCCTCCCCGTCGAGGGTAATCGACCCGGCGGTCGTATCGCGGACGCCGACCAGCGTCTCCGCGAGTTCTTTCTGTCCGTTCCCACTGACACCGGCGAGGCCGACGACTTCGCCCTCGTGAACGGTCAGGTCGACTCCCGATAGTGCATCGATGCCCCGGTCGTCCTCCGCCCACAGCCCGTCCGCTTCCAGGACGGTCTGGCCCGTTTGGACCGGCTCCTTGTCGACGGTGAACAGGACGTCACGCCCAACCATCATCCGCGCCAGATCGTCGGCCTCCACGTCGGCGGTGTCGACCGTTCCGACCCCCTCTCCATCGCGCAGGATGGTGACCCGGTCGGTGACCGCGTCGACTTCGTCGAGTTTGTGCGTGATGATGATAATCGAGAGTCCCTGGTCGGCGAGTTCCCGGAGCGTGTCGAACAGCCGGTCGGCCTCCGCCGGGGTGAGCACCGCCGTGGGTTCGTCGAGGATGAGCAGGTCGACGTCCCGATAGAGCGCCTTCAGTATCTCGACCCGCTGGCGCTCGCCGACGCCGAGCTCCCAGACTTTCGAGGAGACGTCGATATCGAAACCGTAGTCGTCGGCCAGCGACTGGATTTTCGTCTCGGGCTCGTCGAGACCGAGCGTGAACCGCGTCGCGAGCTCGGTCAGCGGCCGACTGTTCGTCAGCGAGGAGAGCCACCCGTCGTCGTCGCCACGGAACTTCGAGGCCGGCTCACGCATCCCGAGCACGATGTTCTTCGAGACGGAGAGCCGCGGAATCAGCTTGAAGTGTTGGTGGACCATCCCGATCCCGGCGTCGATAGCGTCCTGTGGCGACGACAGTTCGAGCGGCTCGCCGTCGAGGAGCACCCGCCCCTCATCGGCCGAATAGAGCCCGTACAGGATTTTCATCAGCGTGCTCTTGCCCGCGCCGTTCTCTCCGAGGAGCCCATGTATCTCCCCGTTCTGAATCGACAGCGACACTTCGTTGTTCGCGACGACACCCGGGAACGTCTTCGTGATGTCTTCCATCTGGACAAATGCGTCTTCGGTCATACTATCCGGTTATCTGAAAAGGTGACACCAGTAGCATATAATACCACCTAAATTGGCGATATTCGCACAGTTTTGTGTCTGTATATCCACTCTCACTCCCGAAATATGGAACTCATCGCAATGTGAAATTTTCCGAGCCGATATCGGCGGTTCCGTTCCGTTGCTCCCGGTCCGCTCGCAAAAGATGACGAATCGAGCAGGTATTTCTATCGAGCTGTGCGAGTACCGGTGTGCTACCTTTCCGAAACCGGCTGTGTACCGACCCGCAGCGGACGGGCTGTGACTCGCGACTGCCTGCGTTCGAGTGGGGCCATGACTGACCTGCTGATTCGCGATGGGCGGGTGGTGACACAGGACGACCAGCGGACAGTCATAGAGGACGGTGCTGTCGCCGTCGAGGACGGTCGAATCGTCGCTGTCGGTCCCACGGAGGAGTTGGTCCCGGCGTCCGACGCCGACGAGGTGATAGACGCGTCTGGCTGTGCTGTTATCCCCGGACTGGTCAACCCACACACCCACGTCTCCGATATCCTGTTGCGTGGCTCCTTCGCCGAGGACCGTGGCCTGCTCGACTGGCTGTACAACGTCAAGCGGCCCGGGACCCTCGCGATGGCGCCCGAGGAACACGAGACCGCCGCGATGCTGTACTGCATCGAAGCGATTCGGGCCGGCGTCACGACGTTCGTCGAAAACGACACCGAGGTTGTCTGGGACGACTGGGCGACTATCGAGGCGAAACTCGATGCGTACGAGCGGGCTGGTATCCGCAACGTCTACGGTGCGGGGATGGTCGACCGGCCGGCCGACGACGAGTTTCAGCGGCTCGTCACCGACGTTCAGGCCCGCGAAGACGACGTCGACCACCCCCCGATAGACGCGTTCGTCGAGGCGACCGACGATGTCGTCGCAGCGGTCGACTCGCTCATCGAAACGTATCACGGGACTGCGGACGGACGGCAGGCGGTCTGGCCCGCGCCGGTCGTGGTCGAGACGACGACCAACCAGGGGTTTCGCGAGGCGTACGAACTCGCCGAAAAGCACGACGTGATGACGACGGCACACGTCGCCGAAGCCGAGGCCCAGGAACAGCGTTCGATATCGAGTATCGAGTATCTCCGTAACGTCGGGTATCTCGGCGAGCGGACCCTGCTGGGCCACTGCGTCCAGCTCTCTACGAGCGACGTACGACTCCTCGAACGGACCGACACCGCCGTGGCACACAACTACATGGCGAACATGCGCCTCGCGACCGGCTATGCGCCGGTCCGGACGATGCTCGAAAGCGGCGTCACCGTCGGGCTCGGGACCGACAACTCGATTCTGAGCGACACCGTCAACCCCCTCGGCGACGTCCGTGCGATGGCCGGTGGCCACAAGGGATACCATCGCGACGCCGGCGTGGTCCCGGCCCAGACGGCGTTCGACATGATCACTATCGACGCTGCCCGGGCGATAGGCCGCGGCGAGTCACTCGGCTCGCTCGCGGTCGGGAAACAGGCCGATATCGCCATCGTCGACATGGACCACCCGCATCTGACGCCAGCCCCGGACCCGGTGTTCGCCCTCGTCCACGCGGCCCAGGGGTTCGAAGTCGAAACCGTCGTCTGTGCCGGCGAGGTCGTGATGCGCGACCGCGATATCCGCTCGTTCGACGAGTCGGTCGACGATGTCCTCGCCCGGGCCTCCGCGACGGCGGCTGACCTCGTCTCCCGGACCGGGTACGAGTGAACGTTCTATTTTAGCCCTTACTCCCGCCGGTATCTCGATAACGTAGCCAGATATCAACACGAGTGTTTAATAACGACGAGAGTAACAGTGTGATGAGAGTGATGCAGCGGACCAACTGGAGCGCCCCGGAACCCGTTTTTCGGCGCCGTCTCAGGGACCGTTTCGGGACTGACGATGCGGCTGCCGTCGCCACCGTCGTCGATGTCCGTGGGAGCGCCTACCGGCGGCCGGGGGCCAAGATGCTGTTCGAGGGGACAGCCGCCACCGGCTCTATCACGGCCGGGTGTCTGGAGACCGACCTCGCAGACGCGAGCCGCCGAGTCAGGGAGAGCGGCGAACCGGAACTGCGCTCCTACGACCTCACTAGCGACGAGAGCGAGACCTGGGGCCTCGGCGTCGGCTGTGAAGGAGTCGTTACCGTCTTGCTCGAACCGCTCTCGGAGCGGTACCGTCCCGTCGTCGAGGCGTTCGGGGACCGACGCCACCTCGGCGTCCTCACCGTGCTCGCGGACGAGACGGGACCGCTCGAGCCGGGCAGCAGGGCGTACTACCGGCCGGAGACGGGAACACTGGAGCCCCGTGACGGCAGCACACGCGACGCCTGGGGCGGGCAGACGCTGCTTGAACGGGCCGACGAGCTGGTTGCTCGCGGGCGGCCAGCGGTCACGACCCAGACGAGCGACGGGCGGTCGCTTCGCGTGTTCGTCGACGTGGTCGAGCCCGTGCCCGAACTCGTCGTCTTCGGGAGCGGGCACGACGTCGGGCCGGTAGTCCACGCCGGTACCGACGCCGGTTTCCGCGTTACGGTCGTCGGGTTCCGTGGCGGTGTCGACATGGCCGCTCGGTTCGTCGATGCGGACCGCACGCTCACGACTGCACCGGCCAGAATCGACGAGCGCCTCGACCTGACCGAGCGCACGTACGCTGTCGTGATGACCCACAATTTCGTCGACGACTGTCTCACCGTCGAACGGCTGCTGGCCTCGCCGGCCCCGTATATCGGCCTGTTGGGACCGACTGACCGGTACGAGAAGCTGGTGGCCGAACTCGACCCGTCACCGGGGACGGACCTCGAACGCGTGTACGCGCCAGTGGGCCTCGACCTCGGTGGCGGCTCGCCACACCAGATCGCACAGAGCATCGCCGCCGAACTGCTTGCCGTCCGAAACGGGAAGACGCCGACCCACCTCCGGACAGCCGACGGTCCTATCCACGAGCGTCCGGACCCTTGAGGGCGGGGTCGCCCGTGGTAAGCGCGCCGGCGACTGACTCTCCGCGAAATAAGACACGATTCGTTTTGGAATACGGCTATTTTTAGCAAGTTCGTCCAGTAGTGGCCATACAAACTTTATTAACTGGTGCTACAAAGGTAGTTTGTCAAGAGAATGGTCGCAGATAAACTAGACGTGACTCTGACCGTCAACGGCGAGTCACACGAGGTCGAAGTCGAACCCAGGGAACTGCTGTCCCAGACGTTGCGGAACCGGCTCGACTGTACGGAAATCAACATCGGCTGTGAATCGAGCATCTGTGGCGCCTGCACGGTCCGGTCGGACGGCAAAGCCCTGAAGTCCTGTACGCGCCTTACCGCTCAGGCCGACGGCGCGGAAATCGTCACCGTCGCGGGAGTGAGCGAGGAGGGCGTCCTCGGGGACCTTCAGACCGCCTTCACCGAGGAACACGCCTTGCAATGTGGCTACTGTACGCCGGGTATGGTCATGGCCGTCGACGAGTACCTCGATAGCCACGAGAACCCCTCGCGCGAGGAGATTCGCAGTGATGCGCTGCAGGGGAACCTCTGCCGTTGCACGGGTTACGAGAACATCGTCGACGCCGTGGAAGTCGCGGCGGAGGCACTGGACGAGTCGCACCGATGACGACGGTGAATCCGGACGGCGGAATCGGCGAGAGTGTCAGCCGCAACGAGGACCGCAGAGTGCTCACCGGCAACTCGACCGGGACCGACGATTTCGCCGTGCCGAACGCGTTGCACGTACAGTTCCTCCGCAGCGAGAAGGCCCACGCGCGATTCAGCATCGACGCGAGCGCGGCGCGGGCCCGCTCGGATGTCGTCGCCGTCTACACCGCGGCGGATATCGAAGCCAGTGAGACACCGACGCCGGAGCCGTTCTCGCTGTACGCCGCGCCGATGAAGGGCGTCCCGTATCCTGACGACGCCTACCTCCAGCGCTCCATCGCGACCGACAGAGCCCGGTATCACGGCGAAATCATCGGCGTAGTAGTCGGCACGGACCAGCGAGCGGCCCGGGACGCGCTCGACGACATCGACGTGACCTACGACACGCTCGAACCAGTCATGACCGCAGAGGCGGCGCTCGCCGACGACGCGCCGGTGCTCCACGACGACGTCGCCGACAATATCGTGTTCGAGGGCGCCAGCGGGGACGAGGCACAGACACAGGCCAACTTCGAGACGGCTGCCTACACCGCCGAGCTCGAAAAGGAGCCACAGCGGGTCTCGCCGTGTCCGCTGGAACCCCGTGCGGCCGTCGCCGTCCACGACCCGTCGATGGACACGCTGGAGTTCGTCGCGACGACGCAGATTCCCCACGGCTACCGTCGGTTGCTGTCACAGATGCTCCATCATCCCGAACACAAGGTGGACGTGACCGTCCCGGACATGGGCGGTGGGTTCGGGGCCCGTCAGCATCCCTATCCCGCCGATGTCCTCGTGGGCTGGTGTGCGCTCGACCTGTCGGAACCGGTCAGATGGCGGGCGAGCCGAACGGAGAACCAGCTCGTCGAGAACGACGGCCGCGGCTACGAGGGGACCTGGGAGATTGCACTCGGCGAAGCCGGCGACATCCTGGCGCTGCGGGCCGATATCCGCTACGACCTCGGCGCGTGGGTCGCCCGCGGGGCCTGCGGACTCGCTCAGTCGGGGAACTCGGTGTTGCCGGGGCAGTACGACGTACCGGCGGTGTACTCCCACGTCACCGGCGTCGTGACGAACAAAGCCCGTGTCGACGCATACCGCGGCGTCACGGGGACGGAGATGATCATGATGCTGGAACGGCTCGTCACCCGCGTCGCGAAGCAAGCCGGGCTGGACCCGGCGGAGGTCCGTCGCCGGAACTTCGTCGACCCGGACCAGTTTCCCTACGAGAACGCGACCGGGGCCGTCTACGACAGCGGGGACTACGCCCGGAACTTCGAGATGGGGCTGGAGGCCGTCGACTACGAAGCGGTCCAGGCCCGGAAAGAGGCGCTACGGGACGAGAATCGGTACCTCGGCGTCGGGCTCTGCTCCTACATCGAGGGCGCGGCGCTGGGGCCGTGTGGCGAACTCGATGTCCCGACCTGGGGGTACGGCCGCGTGCAAGTCCACCCGGGCGGAGAGGTGACTGTGTACTCCGGCGGCGCGAACCACGGCCAGGGCCACGAGACGTCACTGGCACAGATCGCCACAACGGAGTTCGGTGTCCCGTTCGACGACGTCAGTGTCGTCGAGAACTCCACGAAGGAAGTCAGCGACGGCGTCGGGACCTTCGCCAGCCGGACCGCAGCGTTGTGTGGGAGCGCCATCACCGAGAGCTGTCGCAAGATAATCGAGAAGGGACGGCAGATAGCAGCCGACGAGTGGGACGTGCCCGTAGACACTGTCGCGTTCGACGACGGCGCCTTTCACGGGGCGTCCGAGCAGTCGCTTTCGTTTCAGGAAATCGCGGCACAAGCCCACATGGGCGCGGCAGTTCCGGACGAGTTAGAGCCCGGGCTCGAAGAGCAGACCTACTTCGACCCGGAGACGCGGACGTGGTCGTTCGGCACGCACGTCGCCGTGGTCGAACTCGACCCCGATACCGGCGCCATCGAGTTCCACGACTACGTCGCGACAGAGGACTGCGGCGTCCAGCTCAACCCCGACATCGTCGAGGGACAGGTCGTCGGCGGTATCGCCCAGGGCATCGGACAGACTCTCTACGAGGACGTCGAGTACGATAGCGACGGAACACTGCTGTCGGACGCGTTGCGGGACGAAACGCTCGGGTCGAGCGGTGGCTACACGCTTCCGAAGGCCGAGCATATCCCCGAGATAACGGTCGAGAGCACCGAAACGCCGTCGCCACACACTCCACATGGAGCCAAGGGGATGGGTGAATCGGGCGCCATCGCCGCGCCCGGCGCCATCATGAACGCCATCGCGGACGCGCTCGAACCGTTCGACACCGAGCCCATGACGCCGCCGGTCACCCCGGAGATGGTCTGGCGAGCGATGGCCGAGGGAGGGTCCGAGTAACCCATGCACGCCGACGAATTCGACTACCACCGAGCGGAGAGCGTCGAACACGCGGTCGAACTGCTCGCAACCGAGCCCGAGGCGACGCTGTTGGCCGGCGGCCACGGCCTCATTCCGGCACTGAAAAAACGGGAGCTGACCCCCGAAACGGTCGTCGACATCGGTCGGCTCGACCGGCTCCGGGGAATCGAGCGAAGCGACGGGGCGGTCAGAATCGGTGCGCTCACTACCCATCGCGAGGTGCTCGAATCATCGGTTCTCGATGCGGCGGTCCCCGTCGTGCCCCGGACCGTCGCTCATATCACCGGCGGTCGGCAGGTCCACAACTTCGCGACCGTCGGTGGCAACCTCGCCCGAGCCCACCCCGGCTACGACTACGAGGGAGCGCTACTGGCCGCAGGGTGTGAGATTCACGTCCGGGGCTCCGACGGGAGCCGGTCGATACCCATCGCGGAGTTCGTCCGCGGGGCCCGTCGGACGGCTCTCACTGACACCGAGATTGTCACCGCCATCGAGCTGCCGACCGTCGACGGCGAGCGGGGCGGCGGGTACGCGAAACGAAAAGAGCCCGCGTCCGGGAACGCTATCGTCGGCGTCGCGACAGACCTGACGTTCGACGGGGCCGCTCGGGGCGAGTGCCGGGCTGCGACCGTCGCGGTGAACGGGCTCCAGGAGAGCGCTGTCAGGCTCACCGCCGCCGAACAGGCACTGACCGGCCGCTCGCTCGATTCAGACACCCTCGAGGAAGCAGCGTCTGTCGCGGGAGACGCCATCGACGCTGACGCCGTGCTCGACAACAAGAAAGCGTCAGCTGACTATCGGCTGGCGCTTCTGGAGTCGTACGTTTACAAATCACTTTTCTCGGCCACCGACGCGTGACTATCGCGTAACTTTCGTCAGACAAATCGCGGATACCGCCCCCGAACGGGCGGGCAGAACGAATTATTTTTATATCTATCCGTAATCTGGTCTGTCGTAACGGCCCGATGCCACTGCCGCGATGCAGGATTGGCCCCGCCCGTGAGACCGACAGCTCCGTCGACCCGACGGCGGTCGGCCAGCCGCGCGAGTCGGGCACTCGAAGACAGACCAGCTATGTACGAACTCACTTCAGCCATCGACCGGACCGAACCGAGCAGTGACCGACCGCCAGTGGGGCCACAGCGATGACGGACATCGTCGTGCTGGATCACAAGATCCACGGCCTCTCCGCGGCCGACTACGCCGCGGCCCTGCGAGAGACGCTCCCGGAATACGACATCGCGCTCGCACGGACCCCGGCGGAGAAAGCCGAACTGCTGGAGACGGCGACTGTCGCCACCGGCTACCAGATTTCCGAGGCGCAAGTCGAGTCCGCTGATTCGCTGTCGCTGTTCATCTGTACGTTCGCTGGCACCGGCCACCTCCCGCTGGAGACACTCGAAGCCAACGGCGTTACCGTGGAGAACGCGTCGGGTGTCCACGGGCCGAACATCGCCGAGCAGGTGCTCGGAAACGTCCTCACCTTCGTCCGTCGGCTCGACCAGGGGTGGCGACAGGAGCAGCGCTCCTCGTGGAACCATTACCAGGCGGGCGAACTCAAAGGCTCGACCGCGACCGTCGTCGGGCAGGGACCAATCGGCCGGACCATCGTCGACCGACTGAACGCCTTCGATGTGACGACGGTCGGTGTCCGGTACACCCCGTCGAAGGGCGGCCCCGCCGACGAGGTCATCGGGTTCGAGGACGACGCCATCCACGACGCACTGGCTCGGACGGACCATCTCGTGTTGGCCTGCCCGCTGACCGAGCTGACGGCCGAGCTCGTCGACGAGGAGGCGCTGTTGTTACTGCCGACGCACGCGACGCTTGTCAACGTCGCGCGCGGTGAGATCGTCGACACCGACGCGCTGGTCGACGCGCTACGGACCAACAAGATCCGCGGGGCGGCGCTGGACGTGACGGCGCCCGAGCCCCTGCCGGCCGACAGCCCGCTGTGGGAGCTGGAGAACTGTCACATCACGCCGCACAACGCCGGCCACACGCCGAAGTACTGGGACCGGTGTGCGGAGATAGTCGAGACGGCAGTCGCCGAACTGTAACCGAGCGGTCCGTCAGGGTTTCTGTTTCCGGGCCTGGATCCGCGCGTCCGACAGGTCCAGCGACGCTGCCACCTCGTGAGCCGCCGCCCTGATATCGTCGGCATCGGCTACGACCACCTCGCCCTGTTCCATGAGGACCGAGCCGTCGACCATCGTGAACTGCACGTCCTCGCCGCGGGCCGCGAACACGACGTACGACAGGATGTCGTGGAGCGGCGTCGCGCGCGTCGTGTCCGTCGAGAGCCCGACGATATCGGCCCGCCAGCCGGGCTTGAGCTTGCCGAGACGGTCAAAGCCCGCGGCCTCGGCGCCGTTTATCGTCGCCATCTCGAAAATCGTCTCGACGGGCGCCGCCGTCGGGTCGAGCTGGTCGACCTTCTGCAGGGTGCTCGCCTGTTTCATCTCCGTGAACGGGTCGAGCGTGTTGTTACACGGCGGTCCGTCGTTGCCGAGCGCGACGTTGATGTCGCGGTCGAGATAGTCCACGACTGGGGCGATACCGCTGGCGAGTTTCATGTTCGAGGACGGACAGTGCGTGACGTGCGTGCCGGTCTCGGCCAGCAGTTCGCGTTCAGACTCGTCGGTCCACACACAGTGGGCCAGCACCACGTCCTCACCCGTGAGTCCGACTTCGTGGAGCCAGTGGATGTTCCGCTTGCCGGTGTCGGCTCTGACGGTCTCGATTTCGTCGTGGTTCTCGCTGGCGTGTGTGTGGATTCGCACGCCGTCGTAGGCGTCGGCGAGCTCCCGGGCGCCGCGGAGACACGCCTCACTGCACGTGACCGCGAACCGAGGGGTGACCGCGTAGCGAATCCGATCGTCGAAGGCGCCGTGATACTCCCGAATCAACGCCTCCGACTCCGCGAGGGCCGCCTCCGTCTCTTCGAGCAACCCGACTGGCGACCGACGGTCCATCAGCACTTTGCCGAGCAGGCCGCGGATACCCATGTCGCCGGCCGCTTCGAAGGCCCGTTCGGCGTGGGACACCGAGAGGTGGTCGATGGCCGTGGTCGTCCCCGTCTCGATCAGTTCCAGATACCCCAGCCGGGCGGCCACCTCCATCTCGTCCGCGCTCAGTGTCGCCTCCATCGGCAGGATGTAGTCGAACAGCCAGTCGAGCAGCTCCCGGTCATCCGACATCCCTCGTCCGAGACTCTGCACGGAGTGAATGTGACTCCCCACCAGCCCGGGCATGAGCACGTCGTAGCGCTGCTCGTCGAGGGCCGGAAACTCCGGGACGACCGCGTCACGCTCTCCGACAGCAACAATTTCGGAATCGGTAACGACAACGGCACCATCCTCGATAATCGTACTGGAATCTGCCAGTACTGTGCCAGATAATATCATCCAACCGATGTAATCTTGTATAGTATAAAAAACTTTTGTGGAACCACTCTCACGCGCTCCAGTCCGGAATCTCGCCGGCGTTCGGGTAGTTCCGACCGGCCGAGATGGTGTACGTCGCCGCCGGGTCGAACACGACGAGGTCGGTGACGCCGGGTTCGATTCGGCCTTTGGCCGGCGGGCCGAACCTCTCTGCCCGCGGAAGCGCCTCCGGCATCCCGATACCCGCGATAGTGCCATCACTGATACCGACCGCCGCGTCGAACATCGCATCCCCGGTAACGACAGTCCCCCCTTTGATGAGCGTACCGAGAGTTACCACGACGAGCGACCTCGCGTGCAGGACGTTACCGTGGGTTGCTGGCTCTCAGTCGTCATCCACCGTTCCGGACGCGTCGGGCCCGATATTAGCCGCTGAATCAGGGTCCAGTCCGTCCGTGTGTGCGGTCGGTCCCGTACCGACACCGCCGCCGGGGATGACGACATTGAGCACAAGTGCCGACAGCCCGCCCGTCACCAGCGCGGACCCGAACAGCGTCTGCACTTCGGTCGGGAACTGCTGGAGGACCTCCGGTCGGAACGCCACGCCCAGCCCGAGCGCCATCGAGAGCGCCAGAATCGTAGAGTTGCGGTGATTCAACGTGACGTTCTGGGCGATGAGACGGGCACCCGAGGCGAAGATCATCGCGAACAGAATCAGCGCGCCGCCGCCGAGGACGGCATCCGGCATCGCCGAAACTATCGCCCCGACTTTCGGAACGAACCCGAGAACGAGCAACACCACACCCCCGATGCCGACGACGTATCGGCTCGCGACGCCGGTGAAGTTGACGAGGCCGACGTTCTGGGAGTACGACGTGTTCGGCATCGCGTTGAAGATCGCAGCGAAGGCGCTCATCACGCCGTCGGCGATAAGCCCGCCGCGCAGTTCCTTTTCGTCGGCGTCTCGTCCGGTGGCCGAGACCGTGCCGGAGATATCACCGATGGTCTCTATGCCCGTGATGAGGTAGAGGAACGCGACAGTGAGTATCGCGCTGGGCTCGAAGGTAAGGCCGTACTTCAGGGGCGTCGGGACCGTGATCCAGCCGGCGGCCGCGACGGCCGAGAGGTCGACCATCCCCATGGCGAGTGCCGCGACGTAGCCGACGACGATGCCGGCGAAGACGCTGATGACCCGGAGGAAGCCGTCGAAGAACTGATTGAGTCCGACAGTGATAATCAGCACCAGTCCCGCGAGCCCGAGATTAGCGAACGAGCCGTACCCCTCGGCCGACGGACCGGCGGAGGCTCCGGCCGCGTAGTTCATGCCGGTCGGAATCAACGTGAGCCCGATGAGCATCACCACGATGCCAGTGACCAGCGGCGGGAAGTAGTTCCTGAACCGGTCGAGCGAGAGCCCCATCGCCACCTCGACGGGGGCGGCGACCAGCGCCGCGCCGAACACTGCGGCGATACCGAACTCGTTGCCGATGGCGATGAGCGGGCCGAGAAACGCGAAACTGGTGCCCATCACGACGGGGAGCCGGGCGCCGACCGGGCCGATTGGAAAGGCCTGGACGATCGTCGCGACGCCGGCGACAATGAGAGCCATCTGCACGAGGAACGTCGTCTCACCCGTCACTGTCCCGATTGCGCCGGCGAGGATGAGCGGTGGCGCGACGTTCCCGAGGAACATCGTCAGCACGTGCTGGATGCCAAGCGGTATCGCTTTCCCGAGGGGCGGTTTGTCTTCGATACCATACAGTACGACGGAGTCGCTATCGGTGGCTGCTGGACCACTCATGCCTGCCGTTTCCGAGATGAGAGATTTGAGTGTTCTCCATTACCACCCTTATATTACGCTAGGTGTTTCACTTGATTCCGATTCTGAGTAGTGATTTTGATTTCTGAGCTATATTCCAAAACATTTGTATACCAGAGATAGATACTCCGTCAATGGGAAGCCGGTCAACATATGCCAGACACGAACATAGCCGAACTCAACGAATTGGATAGGGACCGCTTCGTAGCTGTCCTCGGTGGCGTGTACGAAGAGTCACCCTGGGTCGCCCGAGGCGCGTACGCGGACCAGCCTTTCGAGTCCGTCACCGATGTCGCGACAGCGCTCGAAGCGGTGGTCCGGGACGCATCGCACGAGCGCCGGCTGGAGCTACTGCGCGCTCATCCCGACCTCGGTGAGCAGACCGAGATGACGGACGCGTCTGCGGCCGAACAGTCCTCGGCCGGCCTCGACCAGTTGCGTCCCGAACTGTACGAGGAGTTCCAGCGGCTGAACGACCTGTACCGGGACCGTTTTGGCTTCCCGTTCATCATGGCGGTCAAAAACGAGTCACCGGAAGCGATCAGAGCGGCGATGGAACAGCGGGTCGAGCAATCGGAGCAGGAGGAGTTCGAAACCGCTCTCTCGGAGGTTCACAAAATCGCTCGACTGCGTCTGGATGACATCGTCGACTCGTCGGTGACGCGCGACTGAACTCGCGGGTTTTCTCCTCGCATCCCCGTGGGACAGATTCTAACGCTAGTATTGGATATATGTGGCTGTAAACAAAGATACTTGTACAAGGACACAGGAATTAGCGATAGACGATGACAAATCGTGTGCTACCAATCGCAAATATGTCGAACCGAAACGTGACTGCAGACACCGTCACTCGGATGGAGCGGCACTGACCGATGACCCGCGATTCACAGAGCGACGAGGGTCGGACGATGAACTACGGGAAGGAGAAAATCAGAGTCTATCGCACGTACGCGACCCCGCTGGAGGGCATCGAGACGATTCCGGAGTCGTCCTTCGACGGACGGCCGAACACCCTCTTCGGGATGGACGTCCGTGTCCGGGTCGAAGGTGAGGCCTTCCTTCCGTCGTTCAGCGAGGGCGACAACAGCATGGTGGTCGCGACTGACTCGATGAAGAACTTCGTCCACCACCACGTGGGCGAGTACGAGGGCGCGACGCTCGAGGGGTTCCTCGAACACGTCGGCACAGCCCTGCTGGAGACGTACGAGCAGATGGAATCGGTCGAGATATCGGCTACAGAAATCCCTTTCGAGGAGCGGCTAGTCCCCGACGAGGACGGCTTCGACGAGAGCGAGCTCGTTTTCGGCGTCGCGGACGGTGAGTCAGCCTACGGAGAACTCGTTCTCGACAGCGGCGAAGACGGCCCGGTACTCGAAGACCAGCGCAGCGGGGTGACGGACATCGAACTCGTCAAGGTCAAAGACAACTCCTTCACTGGCTTCGTGCAAGACGAGTACACGACGCTCCCCGAACGGGAAAACCGGACGCTGTATGTGGCGATGGATATCTTCTGGAGCTACGCCGACGCCGGAGCCGCGCTCGCCCCGGAGTCGGACCAGTACGTGCCCGCGGAACAGGTGCGTGATATCGCACAGGTCGTGTTCGACGAACTCGACGTCAACTCGATACAGGACCTCATCTACCAGGTCGGGCTCCGGGTGCTCGAACGCTTCCCGCAACTCGAAACGGTCGGCTTCGAGGCCAACAACCGGACGTGGATCGGCGTCCGGGACGACCTGGAGGGTGACGCCAAGGTGCTGCGCGAGCCGGACGTCCCGACCGGCTTCCAGCAGTTCTCCATGGACCGCGACGATCTGGAGGCGGAGACCGAATGAGCGCCGGGCTCACGACACACGTCCTCGATACGGGCAGTGAAGGGCCGGCGCCCGGCGTGGAGGTGACACTCCAGCGACTGGACGAGTCGGGCGATATGGAGACGGTGACCAGCGGGACGACGAACGAAGACGGCAGGCTCGACGAGCCGTTGTTGACGCCCGAACAGATGGCGGCGGGAACCTACCAGTTGCTGTTCGACGTGGGCGCGTACTACAGGGAGCAGTCGGCCGAGTCGAGCTTTCTCGAAACAGTCCCGGTCCGGTTTCGCATCGACGACCCGGAGGAACACTACCACGTACCGCTCTTGCTGTCGCCGGGCGGATACACGACATACCGGGGGAGCTAACCGGGCTGGTGTCCTGTGCAACGGATTCGCACGCGGCGGCCCCACCGGGGTCGGTGTGACTGGCAGGGATGCAAGACCGCAAAGCGTTCGACGGTCTGGACGGTGACACGGTGACGGCTACGCCGTTCTCGGTCGACGGTGAGCGCCTCCGGCGGGACATCGAACGGAACGCGCAGTTCGGCGCGGTCCCAACCGAGGAGGGACAAGCCCGGACCGTGTTGCCGGGCACGGAGCCCAACCGCGGCGCCCGGCAGCATCTCGTCGACCGGATGATTCAGGCAGAGCTGACGGTCGATGTCGACGCCGTCGGCAACATCGCCGGCACCTGGGAACCGGACAGCTGTGACCCCGACGCCCCGCCGGTGGCCGTCGGGAGCCATCTGGATTCCGTTCCGTACGGCGGCATATTCGACGGGCCCCTCGGCGTGTACGCGGGGCTAGAAGCCGTCCGAGCGCTGCAGTCGGCCGGCACACCGGTTTCGCGTCCAGTCACCGTCGTGAGTTTCACTGGCGAAGAGGGAACGCGGTTCGCGGACGGCGTTCTCGGCTCGTCGGTCGCTGCTGGCCAGCTGGACGCGGACGTCGCACTCGACCGCTCAGACGGCACGGAAACGCTCGAAGAGGCGCTGGCGGAGATCGGTTTCCACGGCGAGGGCCGTCTGGACGCGAGTAGCTGGCACGCCTGGCTCGAACTCCACGTAGAACAGAGCGACCGACTCGAACAGTGGGGGCTCCCTGCGGGCGTCGTGACGACGATATCGGGCACCACCCGCCTCCACGTGACTATCGACGGCAAGGCAGATCACACCGGAACGACGCCGATGGCGGCCCGGAGCGATGCGCTTGCGGCCGCCAGCGAACTGGTCTTGACGCTCGAACGGGTGGCCCAGTCCGAGACGGAACACAGCGACACCGCCGTCGCGACCGTAGGTGAACTCACCGTCGACCCCGGGGCGGTCAACGTGGTCCCTGGCAAAGTGGAGCTCAGTGCCGATATCCGCGATGTCGAGTATACGGTGATCAAACGTATCGTCGGTGCGGTCCACGACGAGCTCGCATCACTGGAGGACGATCGCGGAGTCGCGACAGCGGTCGAATGTTCCTACGACGTGGCCCCGGTCGATATGGCGCCCCGATGTCGCAAGGCCCTGCACGATGCCGGTGACGCCGTCGGCGTCGGCACGACCGACATTCACTCGGGAGCGGGCCACGACAGCATGCAAATCGCCAGAGTGACCGATGCGGGGTTGCTGTTTGCTCCCTCCGACAACGGCCACTCGCACAACAAGCTGGAGTGGACTGACTGGCCCGCCTGCACCGCGACGACCGAGATACTCACCGCGGCCCTCGCATCCCTCGCCGGCGACGTTAACGAACAAGACGCAACTCGAAGCAAATGACAGTACGACAGACCCACAGACGCAGTCGCACCGAACTCAGAACCGACGTGGCCCAGTTCCCCGGAGCTGACGACCGATGAGCGGGCTCGAACTCGTCGTCGACGGAGAGGTGTTCCCCGCAACGTTCCTGCCCGACGACGCCCCCGAATCGGTCGCGGCAGTGAAGGATATCGCGCCGCTGGAGACGGAACTGATGCACGTTCGCTGGAGTGGCCACGCAACGTGGATCAACATCGACGACATCGACCTCCCCGAGATACCACGCGAAAACCACACAGTGTATCCCTCCTGTGGAGACCTGCTGCTGTATCCGGGATACCGGAACGAACAGGAGATACTGGTCCCCTGCGGGCCCACCTGTTTCAAGAGTCCGGCCGGGGAGTTGGCGGGCAATCACTTCGCGACCCTCGAGGCGCCGCGTAGCGCCCTCGCCGAACTGGAGGAGCGAACGTTGCGAGACGGCGTTCTCAGTGCGACGCTTCGTATCAGCGAGTAGCACCGAGGGGGCCGTCACGCTAGTTCCAGTCGTTCTCTATCCGCGCGTTGTCGGCAGGCGACGGATATAGCAATTAGTGAATTATTAGTATATTCGCTCCATACACGTCCAGTTTTAGTGTTTCCAATACGCGAACAATGAAGTGTATCCGCACATAATAGAACAGCAGAATGACGGAGCCGAACACCCCGCGCACGCTGAAAACGGTCACCACGGCGACGGAGGTTATCGACGCGCTCGCCACGCTCGACAGCGCTGGCGTGACCGCACTCGCAGACCACCTCGGGCTCTCGAAGAGTACGACGTACACCCACCTGCAGACGCTCGAATCGGCCGGCCTGGTCACGAAACACGGCACCGATTACCAGCTCTCGTATAAGTTCCTGCAGCTGGGCGAGTACGTGAAACACCGGAGTCTGCTGTACCAGGTCGGGAAGCCCGAAGTGGACCGGCTGGCGGACGATATCGGACAGTACTGTCACCTCGTGAGCGAGGAGAACGGTCGCGGAGTGAACCTGTACAAAATTCGGGGGGAGACAGCGGTCGGAGACGAGTATCAGGCCGCCAAACTCCAGCATCGAGACCGGCTGCACATGACTGCCGCGGGCAAAGCGATTCTCTCGGCACTCGAACGTGAACGCGTCGAGGAGATTATCGAAACCCACGGGCTCCCGCGGTGGACGGAACACACGATTACCGATCCCGACGAGTTGTTCGAGACGTTGTCCGAAATACGGGAACGCGGATACGCGTACAATGACGAGGAAGAAATCGAAGGACTGCGGGCCGTTGGGGCACCTATCTGTGACCGAGAGGGTCTCGTACTCGGAGCACTGAGCGTCTCCGGTCCAACCAGCTTTCTCAAAGGGGGGACGTTCCGCCAGGCGATTCCTGAGCGTATCGTGAGTGCCGCTAACGTCATCGAGGTGAATATCAATATGTCCAAACAGAGCGATAAGCTCGCCGGTGACCAGTAGCTGTTCGCCTATCTCGAACAGTAGATGGCTGCCAGCTGCGTCGCTGTCACGACTCCGTACACCACTCTCCCCGAAATTTTGAAACGCAGTTAGGGTGTTTCAGAATCTCGGCCTACGCGACCGGTGCTTCTTCGTCCGAAATCGTCTCCCACTCCGTCGGGCGGATGGTATTACCGCTGAACTCGCCGGCTTCGGGGTACGCGGTAGTGACAAGCATCTCGCTGGCACCGTCGAGGTAGTCGATCAGCCGTCGCAGGTTATCCGCGGACAGTTGGCTGATACCGTCCAGGAGAATCACGGGGACGATGTCGGCGACATCGAACGTCCGGAAGCCGGCGACGGCGACGACGATTCCGACGAGCTCGCGTTCCCCTTCGCTCAACGCACCGATCTCGGTCTCGCGGCCGTCCCGTGCGATGACCAGCTCGAAGGCGTCTACCTCACCGTCGGCGGTGGTTTGCACGTCCAGCCGAGCGCCGTCGAACCCGGGAGCGAACTGCGAGATCGCCTCGTCCATGGCCGTATCGAACTGCTCTTTGAGCTCCAGTTGCTTCTTTTTCTTCCGATTGCGGAGGTCTGCGATCCGCTCGGTCAGGTCCTGTTTCTCGGTGCGAAGCCGGGTCGCTTCCTGGCTCTGCTCCCGGAGCTCGTCCCGTCGGGAACGCTGGTCGTCCAGTTCGGACTCGGCGGTCCTGATTTCAGCCTTGATGTCCGTGAGTTGTTCGTTCAGTTCCGTTTCGGCCGCTTCGACCTGTGATGCGAGCTCGTCGACAGCCTCCTGAAGCGACGAGCGTCGGTCTCTGGCCCTGTGTAGCTCCCCCCTGAGCTCGTCGAGATCTGCCCTGAGGTCACCGACCGTTTCCTCGAGCTGCCGTCTGGTCTGGCGTTGCTGCCTGACCTGCTCCTGTTCCCGTTTGACCGCCTCGATTTCCTCGGTCAGCGACCGCTTTTCGCTTCGGAGTTCGGTCAGCTTCACTTCGAGCGACTCCAGTCGCGCCTCGATATCTTCGGCGGTCGTCGTCTCACCACACACCCAGCAGTCGAATTCGTCCGCCGTCAGACTGCTCTCGACCGACGAGACCAGCGTGACCTCGTCCTCCTCTAAGACGCGCTGATTCGCCCGGTGAACTCCTTCCAGCAGGTCTATCTGCAGTCCGAGCTCGTCGATACGCTCCTCGCGTTCCTGAATGTCCGCCGCGAACGTCACCTCGTCCGGTACTTCGAGTGTCTCTAACTCCTCCGTTTTCTCCGCCAGCGCTGTCTCCTTGCGTTCGATCTGCTTTTCGAGCCGGGTGACCGTCTGTTCGGCCGTCGAGACCTCGCTCCGTCGGTCTGCGAGGTCGTCACTCAGCGAGCCATCGTCGGGGGATTCGCCCACGCGGTCGCCGAGTTGGTCTCGGCGCTCTCGGAGTTCTTTCAGTTCCGACTCCAGACGGGAGATGGCCTCTGTGACGCTCGGGAGATTCTCTGCTGCCCGTTCAGCGGTTTCGAGGCGGCGCACCACCGAGTCACGCTCGTTTCGCAGATCCGCGATCTGTGCGTCGATATCTTCGATATCGATCGGTCGCTGTAGGAGGTCAGTCAGGTCTTCGCCGGCTCGCACCCGCGCACGTATTTCGTTGTCCTCACCGAGAAATGCGAACAGACGAGCGCAGACGAGGGCCCGGTCCGCTGTGAGGTACGGGTCACCGTGTCGCGTCACTGCTCCGGTCTCAGACCGCTGCAGCGTCACCTCGTACGCGGTCTCTGGTGTGTCGAGCGTGACCCTACCTTCGCTCGCCCCTTCGGTCAAATCCGCCCGGTCGCCCATGCTGGCCGTGCCCATCACAATCTGTATCGCCCGGATAAAGCTCGATTTGCCTTTAAAATTCGACGCCTGGACGGTGTTGAGACCGGACTCCAGCGTCGCAGTGCCTGATTTGATGCCCGCAGTGTTGCGAAGGCTCAGTTCCCACATACACGGACAAGCAGACCGGAAGCTATTGAAACTACTGTCACTGCCTGGCGCTCGACCAGACGTTCACGTAGCGGTGACCGGTATCAGTCAGTCGTCTTCGGTTCGGTGCCCGCGTCCGCAGTAGACATATGCTCCGCACAGATGTAGCCACGGTCGACCGCGCGTCTGAAACTCACCTGCGTCGCACATTCGGGACACCCGAGGATGACCTCGGTTTTGATCTGTGCCGTGTCCGCTTCCGGGAGCCGCCCTTTATTTGCCAACGACCGAAGGCTCTGGCTGACGTTTCGACGGAGCACCTCACGTGCGTGGTCTACTTTGTCGCTTTCCCAGTCCGACTCGCCGTCACCAGTGCCACTCTCGTTTGATTTCGACTCGCCCAGACAGTCGGTGAAATGGCGATACAGCGTCGTCGACGAGACGAACTCCCGCTGGAGCTTACGCCCGTCGATGCCGTCCGAGTCGAGGTCATCGAGCAGTGCCGACGACTCGTCCCCGTCAGCCAGCACCTCGTAATCCGATTCGACGCGGGTTTCGAGGGCGTTTCGTCCGTGTTCGTTGTACACCGTTTTCAGTAGTTTGTGATTGAGAGCCTTCGACAGCGGACGTAAACCGGTCGCGGTGTAGTCCCGGCGACCGAGCCATCGGTCGGCGAGATAGCGGTCGAAACGGCGGCCTTCGACACCGTGTTTCAACGCGTATTCTCCGCTGAGCCGCCCGACTTTGCAACAGTGGTCCATGTACGGAGTCACCGGCGGCCGACGAATAAAGTTTCATCTCCCTGTTGCCGATGCCGTCGACGTGTTACGACAGATGCCCAGCCTCGTACTCACGCCGTGGCAGCCCCCAGTTCGACGTTAGCGCGCGGGTAGCTTGGCGGAGTGAGCTAGCGAGCGAGTCCCGGAACCACTGTTCAGCTGAACTGAATTCACTATGAAATATTGTATATCCCGACATTTATTTTTATTCTAGCAATTTGCTGCGGCTCAGTGTCCGTGGTATCCTGTGTGCTATCAAATCCGGATTTTCGGTGCGCTATCGAAGGTTTTTCGGCGATAGACTCCGGAACTGGTGTTCGGTGACACGGGCAAGGATTCGTCGACCACGAAATGACGTGATATGCCCGTAATAGGAGACTTGAAGGGGTTTAATCTGCTTGCTAGTGTGCAGCTACGTCATACTATATATACTATGACATGTTTGTCTCGTACATAATATGTTTATCTGGTAGGTCAGCCATCTCTCTGACTATCGAACGGACTTCTAAGGGGCCCCGCCACCACACGCACACCGACGCATTTGACGACGCCGTAGCCATCCGACGGCCGCACAAATACGGGCCTTCACTAGGTAGGGAGCAAATCCTGTGGTACAGAGAACGGACGTAACGACCTCAGAGTCCGACGGAGTGATTCTCACGTCACAAGGGGTGTGACAGATTGCTATCTCCGAACGTCCCACACAGTTACCGAGGGGGACTCACGACTGATTCGACAAGACAGCTGTCAGAAGAGTACCTTGCTACTGTCGGCATGACAGTATTAATACCGCTGCCGTCCTAGCTAGTCCATGCCCGGAGGGTATAGTATATTTCGCCGTTCAGTCACGCGTTCCCTCCGGATTCGATCCGGCACCCACCAGCGGTTGCTACAACGTTCACGAGAATGGTAGACGTTCTGTATGCTATCGAACGGCCGTTCATGCGGAAAACGTTCGAAGCAATCGACCGACGTGTGGACGTCGAATCGGCCTACATTCCGGTCCGTGGGGATGCGCGCGGCTGTAGCGACTCCATCACCGAAATCGCGGTTCGGGATCCGGCCGCGGTCGACGCGAACATCCGGACGATCGACCCTGGCGTCGTCGTCTACAACCATCGGTTCGGTATCGATCGTTTCTCGTTCTACGAAGAGTACCCGCTCGTCCACCTTCGACACGGCGCGTCGATCGGTCGAGGGGAGGTCGCTGTGACAACGGAAACTATTCTCGACCACGTGTCCGTCGCACTGGCGCCGGGCGAGCGATGGGCGAGGGCCTACCGCGCTGTCGCGCCCGACGACGTGAGAGTCGCCACCGTCGGCATCCCAGAAGCCGACGAACTAGTCGACGCGCCGTCGCCCCGGGACCGCCGTGTGTTGTACGCGCC
The DNA here is from genome assembly GCF_031624395.1 of Halomicroarcula saliterrae. Lineage (NCBI taxonomy): Archaea > Methanobacteriati > Methanobacteriota > Halobacteria > Halobacteriales > Haloarculaceae > Haloarcula > Haloarcula saliterrae. The sequence goes on along the minus strand of NZ_JAMQON010000005.1, from coordinate 213,625 downwards.
GACCAACTATCTCGTTGGCCGGGGAGCGTACGCGAACACCGCCCGTTCGGTTATCGAGTGCTTTGCCGGGACGGAATACGAACTCCTGTTTCGACCGCATCCGACCGATAGACGGGAGGGACCGGGCCTCGCCGTTACTCGTGACTGTCGAAAGCGGATCGCCGAGTTACCGAACGTCGTCTTCGATACGGCCACGACACCGATTGAGAGCATGCAACGGTCGGACATCCTCGTCTCGGATTTCTCGGGCTCGATTGCCGAGTGGCTTCACACCGGTCGACCGCTGATTCAGTTGACGAACGTCGATGCACCGGGCAAAGCGGTACCCCCGATCGGAGTTACGACGGAGTCGCTCACCCTCGAACTCGTCGACGAGCGCTACCGGAACGGCGAGCCGGAATCCGCGAAACGGCGGCGAGCATCGTGGCTCGAGTATCTCGGGATTCCGATGGACGGTCGGTCCGGCGAACGCGCGGCCCGGGAGGTGCTCGAATGCAGGGCGTGATCCTCGCTGCCGGTCGAGGACGGCGAATGGGCCACTACACCGCCGACGTGCCGAAGGCCTTCCTCGAGTTCGACGGTCGAACGCTGTATGACCGCCAGCGAGAACTGCTCCAGCGGTACGTCGATGGAACGAGCGTCGTACTCGGCTATCGTCACGATGTCGTTCTCGACAGGTACGAACCCGAGGATCCGATCGTGTTCCCGGAGTGGGAGCGGTACGAGAACGCCGCGTCGTTGCTTCTCGTACTCAAACGAATCGACGACGATCTACTGATACTCAACGGCGACGTGCTGGTCGACGAGCTCGAAATCGGTCGGTTGACCGAGCAGTTCGCTGCGCTCGACGGGCGATACAACCTCGTCGGCTGTCTGCCGGGGATGCAGGACACGGAGACGGCGATTCGCTGGGACGAGTCGGGGTTCGTGACGGCGTACGGGCTCATCGAAGGCCACCAACACGCTGGGCTCGGAATCGTGAGCCGCGCTCACAGAACGGCGGCGATTCGGGTGCTACGAGAGCGATTGGACGACTGGTACCCCTGCGTCTACCCTCGGACACCGAGCAGCCCCCTCCTGATTCCGTCAGAGCGGCACATCGAAGTAAATCGACCGTCCGATCTCGAACGCGCTCGAGCGTGGCTTGCGTCCGAACGCATCCGTTGTCCGTGAGTGACGGGTCCGAGGAGATGGTGCCCGTAGCGATCACAGATCGGGACCGACGGGAAACACAATGTTGATGAGTGCTGGCGGTTGGGAACCCAGTAGATGGAAATTATCGGCCACCGTGGCTGTGCAGAGCAAGTTCCGGAGAATACTCTCCTCGCCATCCGCGAAGCCGCCCGCCGACTCCCCGCGATCGAAATCGACGTTCGTCGGTGCGGATCGGGAGAACTAGTCGTGTTTCACGACGCGACGCTAGAGCGCGTCACCGACGCCGAGGGACGTATCTCGGAGACGTCGTGGTCCGACCTCCGGGAGTTGACCGTGTGCGGTTCTGGCGAATCGATACCGCGTCTGGAAGCGGCGCTTCAGACCGTTCCGGATGCCGTGACCGTTCAGCTCGAACTGAAAGAGCCCGGCATCGCGCTGGATACGCTGCAGTTGGCGATGGCAGCCGGTTCCGACGTTCGCGTGTCGTCGTTCCTCCCGGAGGCTATCGAGGAAATCGAAACGAGCCACCTCGACGTGCCGAACGGACTCCTCTTCAAAGAGGGCCCCCGGAGGCATCTGTCACGTGCTGTCGATCTGGACTGTACGCACGTGTTCCCGCATTACGAACTCTGCCTGGAGACCGACATCGTTTCCGCCGCCCGCGACTGCGGCCTCGACGTCGTCGCCTGGAAGGCAGCACGGACGGTCGACGACGTCCGCGCGTTGCGGGAAGTCGGCGTCGACGGCGTGACTGCGGATCGATGGGATATTATGCCACAGACGCTCTCCGCCAGCGACGACTGACACCCCGTCCGGCATGGCTACCACCAAGAGAACTAGCAACACAAAAATTTCGGCTATTGGTTGTATTCCCACTCGGAAGGAATAGACAAAAAACAGAGAAAGCGCCATCTAGTTGAATTGGTCGATCGATATGGACTACTTCTCATCGATAGTTGGGTTCGATTTCAATTCCTTCTCTCAATTCGACTATCCCGAACGTGCCAACAACGGGCTTAGGGAGATGAGCCATTGTGAAAATAACTTCCAGAGATACTCGATACAGTCTGATCTGATTTGTTCCAGAAGTTTGTGTGTGAGATGGGTCCCACCAAACTTTCCCTCGGGCCCCAACCTTTTTGATTCCAACAACCCCTCAGTTTCCAGCTTTTCCAGCCAATCTCTTCACCCGTCGTAGTACGATTCGAGACCGATATGCCGGGCGGCAGCGACGTGCTGGTCTCTGTCCGGGTTATGCGGGTCACCGTACGCGACTACGAGGACGGCGCCATCAGTGAGCTCCCGTGTCTCCCACGCTGGTGCGCTCAGGAGCGTCTCGCGGCCGTAGGTTTCGACCACTGAAGGTGTAAAGATGGTGATCCAACTGAGGTACTCGTACGCGTCGTGGGCGAGCGACTCGGCGGTGAACGGTGGGCTGGTAGTGGCGTGTGCGCCAGCGCGCACCGTCGGTGACTCCGCGTGGGCCGCGAGCGGTGGGTCGTCGGTGGATTCGTAGCCGGTGACGACCATCTCGACGAACTGGTCGACGAGCGCATCGGTTCCGAGGTCGTGATCGCTCTTGAGGAAGTACTCACAGAGCGGCGTCTCGAACAGGTCCCACTTCTCCTCGCCGCCATCGTACGTGTAATTCTGGGGATGGTCCATCCCGGTCATCTCGGCAGCGATGTCCTCACAGCCGATGCTGACGTTTCCAAACTCCCCTCGCAGGAAGGGCGGATCCCACGTCAACTGTGGATAATCACTGAACGCGTTCTGGTGTGCCGTCTCGATGGCCGCTGGATCGCCATCCCGGTAGAGGTAGTACACGCTGATATAGCTGTCTTCAGAGACTGTCATGGCAATTATATCATAAATCATCGAGGCCGTGACGGGCTACCCCGACCGATCGAAGTACTCGCCGAGTTCCGTCCGTGCGGCCCGGAACTCCTCCCAGTCGGTCGGGTCGGGCGAGGCGACGAGCATGACTGCTCCGTCGTCTAGTTCCCGTGTTTGCCAGACGGGAGCGTCAAGAAGCCACTCGCGGTCGTACTCGGCGACCAGCGGCGGTGAGAACAGCATCAGCCAACTCACTGTTTCGAGCCGGTTTTCAGAAAGGCTCGCTTCGGTGACCGGCCGTCCCGGTCCGGCCTCCTTGTCGATTCTGCTGAAGTGTTCGTCATCGAGCCCGTACACGTACCGACAGTCGTCCAGTGACTCGTAGACGTAGCGGACGTGACTGAGGAGACTCATCAGGTTCTCTTGGAAGTACTCCTCGCTCTGTAGTTGCGACAACGTCACGCCCATCACCACCGCGGGAAGCGACGGCAACGTGAACCGGTCGGCGTCTGCATCGTACACGTCCAGCGTACATCCGACTCCGGGACCGTCAGTCGTGTCGGTCATGTACACTGTCTCTGGGCTGGACACCGAGGCTTCGTGTGCTGCCGACCCGGCGAGGGCGGTCTGTAATTGCTCGGCGGTAGGCGTGGTCCGGCGGCGGTCGAGTACGAAGACGATCTCGATGGAGTCAGACATTTATCTTCCGTCACCAGTCGAACTGTTCTGCGTTGCCAAACTCTTTATCATTCAGGAACTCCCAAGCCTTGTTCGTCACCTTGTCGCTCGATTTGGGCTCGAGACTGTTCAGCCGAATCTGGGACGAACTCACATCGGAATCAGTCATCTGGTACGCCCGTAGGCGGGACAGTTTGCCCTTGATATCACGAGTCGAAACGTCTCCTGACTTCGCCTCGTAGTACATGGCTTTCCCATCGGCCTCGATGGCGAATCCGTCGAATTCGGGGTTCGGGTCGTCCGGTGACCCGTACTCGAGTTCGTCCCGTACCTGGCTTTCCGGGACCTCAAGCTCATCGGCGATATCCGACACTTCGTCGCTACTGAGTGAATCGAAGTCGACGTCGGGTTCGAAGCTAAGCTTGAGAGTTGCATCTCCGTCCAGTCGATCGCTGAGTTTTCCGTTCGCAACGCGCAGTTCGTACATCGCTCCCTTTACGTTGTTGTCGTTGGCGTTGACGAACCCATTGCTCGACGTGAGGTCCTCGTTGATGACTTTGCTGGCGCCTTCGACATCCGGGTTCGACGAGAGCTCCCGCACGTCGTTCGAGAACTGGTACGCACGCTCCGGGGTGACGGCGTCGAAATCGCCATCGCCGACGGCTCGTAACACCGTCGCTCGAACCTGCGTCGCCTTCCCGGCGTCGAACGCGAAGAAGTCGTCGAGGTTACCGGCGTCCGACGACCGCATATCGGCGACGCCGTTGCCGATGTTCGAGACGTACTCACGGTCGACCTCGGTGGTGATCCGGAGCAGCTCCTGCCGGTCGGCGGTGTCCAAGTCCTTCGTCGCGGCCCGGAACGCCGCCTTGTCGTCGATGTCGTTCTCGTACCGCCGTGCGAACGCGTCGGCGTTGAAGTCGTCCACATCGGCGTTCACTTCCGCGACTCTGTCGAGGAACTCGGGGTCACAGCTATCGCCAGCAGGTGACGCGCCGGCGACCCCCCCGTAGGAGCCCGCAGCGGCTGCCCCGCTGCCCACACTCGAAGGGCTACACGAGACGAAGTCGGAGAGCGTCTCGCCGTCCATGTCGCGGGCCAGTTTGCTGCCGTCCTCGCCCTCTCTGTCGATCAGGTTCGCCACTCGCTGGCGCTCGCTGTCGTCCAGCTGCCGGTATTTCGGCGCGAGGTCGCTCCGGGTGCTCGCGTCGACGTCCAGCCGTGTGAGGTCGTCGACGGCGTCTTGATCCATCCTGCGGATGGCTCGGGCCGACGCGGGGTCGTTCTCCGCGAGCATCTCGCCCAGCCGGCGTTGCTGGGTGTCGTCGAGGGAGTCCATGTCGACGTCGGCGCGCCGGATGTGGTACCGGGTACGGACCACGTCGGTAGCGGTCTTGGCCGGCCGCAACGTCCGACGGGCGACGGCTCGGGGCGTCTCGGTCGCGTCGGCGAGTCGCGCCGCGCCGCGGGCCTTCTGGCGAGCCTCCCAGCGACCGACCCGGTCCTTGGCTCTCGCGTAGGTCCGGGCCGTGCGCATCACGTTGGTCCCGTCCAGCTTGTCCGCCACCCGACTCGCCGACCGGGTCTGTTTCACGGCGTTGGCTGCCTGTCCGCCGGCCGTGGCTTTCGCGACTTCACCCCACAGCAGACCGCCGTAGTAGTTCGTGCGGAACTGGTGATACCGAGTCGAGCTGGAGCCCTCGCTGTAGGGATTGGCCGTGCGCTGGCGCTGCTCGTAGCTGTCGGCCATCGCCCGGATGAGTTCCGGCCCCAGCTCGTCGATCATCCCGATGATCTGGGTCATCGAATCGACGAACCCCAGCGGGTCGTCGACGAACGACCGCGCGGCCTCGATAGAACTACCCACGGCAGACGTTATGCCGGAGTAGAATCCGAGGCTTCGTGCGGCTCGGGCCGAGTCGATACTGACGGAATCGGACGCCTTGGCGCCTTCGACGAGAATCGTGCTCCGGGAAAAGCCCAGTTCGGTGTCCTCGTTGCCGTTGGTGTCACGGACCTGGATGTTCGTCCTCGCGCCCGAGAGGTCGTCCTGAAGCGATTCGGCGTAGCCGGTCTGGAACTCGGAGAGATAGCTCCCGGCGTCCTTGATACTGGGTGTATCTCTGACCTCGTCGTTGTGAACCACGGCGATCCGCGAGACGCCGTACGGGTCGTCGACACCGTAGGTCAGCGTGTAGGTCGCCCGGTTGTCCAGCCACGCGTTCGGCTTGTCGATGCTTGTGACGTAGACCGTCACTTCCGGTGGCCGGTGGTCGTGTATCGTCGGGTCGAGATTCTGCTCGATTTCAGCGCTGTCGCTCAGCGTGTCCCCGTCGGTGTTGGCCGACCGCGGATCGATACGGTATCGACGTTCCTGACTGTCGTTCAGGCCATCGAAGTTAGTGTCGGACTGGCGCGGGTCCGAATCGACCGTCCAGTTCCGGAGGTGGCTCGCGCCGTTGCTCCCGTCACTGTACAGCCCCTCGACGAAATCCCGGGACTGATCCGACGAGAGCGTTGCCTGAACTTCCCAGCCGACCAGTTCTTCGGTGTCGTTGAGGCCGTCGCCGTCCGTGTCTGAAACGGTCGGGTCACTCGTCCACGCGTATCCGGCAAACTGGCCGCGGGCGTTGGTCACCTTTTCCGAGAGGTCGATTTCGCGCCCGTCGAGCGTGCCGTCACCGTCGGTGTCCGGGTCGTCGGGATTCGTCGTGACGATCGGCCCGTTGGCGAGCGGTATACCCGTCCGCTCACAGTAGTCCGAGATGCCGTCGCCATCGCTGTCCGGACCGGTACAGTCTTTCGTCGTCCTGTTCGGAGCGATGTAGGCGTCCGTATCGTTACCGACGCCCACCGCAGGGTCATCGGCGTAGAGGTCGACGCGTCGGCCGGTCCCGTCCAGCGGTCTGGCCGCTTCGTACCGCACTGCGTAGCGGCTCGTCAGCGACGACTGGATGTCATCGAGTACGACCCCGAAGTCGGAGTCGGAGATATCCATCCAGATCCCGCCGGTCTCGTTGGCTATCGTATCGAAGTCGGTGGACTCCGGAGACACCGTGTAGAACTCGCTGCCGGTGGTTCGGATACGCTCGCTCACGTCGGTGTACGAGTGGGTAGTCCGGTCGGATGCGTGAGCGGAGTAGTCGGTGATGTGGACGACGACACGCTGGGTGTCGTTGCGGAAATCCATCTCTGCCCCTCGATAAATGGCGTCGAGGCTATCTTCGGGGCCGTCACCGCCACCGGATGCGTAGAGGCCGTTGACGCTTTCCTGAAACGCGCCCGTATCGTCTGTCAGTTCCTGGTCGACATGGGTCCCGTCTTTGAACGAGACGAGCCCGTATCTGGCGTCGATACCGGCGTCTTCGATAGACCCGGTCAGGTCCGAGACACCGCGTTTCATATCGTCGATTTCACCGCCCATGCTCCCGGTGTCGTCGAACACGAACACGATGTCGAGTCGCGTCCCCTCGGTGAAGCTGGTGGATTCGACCGGGAACTCGTTGCCGTTCTCGAAGACACGAAACTGCGAGCTGTTCAGCGTGCCATTGACGCCCGTGGGCGTGTCGACGTGGCTGTACACTGTGATGTTGGGATAGTCGCTCGCGTCGATGTTCTGAATCGTGACCGAGTCAGCCGGTGCCGGCGGAAGCGGGCCAACGTCGGTGACGTTGCCTTCGAGCGCCGAGCGGGATTCGAGATAGCGCTGCCAGCTCGACTCGTTGAAGACGACGTACGTCGAGAAGTGCGCCGTCTCGGCAGTTACCGTGTCGTTGGCCGCGTCTATCGTTCCGCCGACGCGCTCGTAGGTACCCAGGCTCTCGTTGAACCGGTATATCGCTGCGTCACTCTCGTTTCCGAGCGTGCTGTCGTCGTAGCCCAGCGAGATGTTCGCCGAAGAGAAGTTCCGCTCGGTGTCGAATTCCACGAACGACGAGACGGAGCTGTTAGGCGCGTACTCGCCTCCGTACCGGCTGTGTGCTGCGGGCCGTACGTCAGTGTCAGCGGCGACGTTCCCCTGGCCGGTTATCGTAACAGTCGCGCCGATGGTCTCGTTGGAAGCCGTCGTATTGTACGTCTCGTTTGCGTCGCGTACCCCGTCACCGTCAGTGTCCGGGACGAGTGGGTCCGTCCCCAGCGCTATCTCGTCGCCATCATCAAGTCCGTCAGCGTCCGTATCGACGAGGGTCGCGTTCGTTCCGTACTCGTGGATTTCCGGCCCCTCTTCGAGTCCATCTCCGTCAGTGTCGTTGTCACCGATGATGGTCCCCGCGGCCGTCTCGTTGGTGACCGAGAGCCCGTCGCCGTCGAAGTCATCGCGCCCGTCCGGAACGCCGTTGTCGTTCACGTCGGCGTCGGTGGGATCGAGTTCAGGTGTTACGACTTCGAGAGTATCTGAGAGCCCGTCGCCGTCAGTATCCTCCGCCCGTGGATCCGTGCCGAGTCGGTATTCCCTGTAGGCGGTGAGTGTGTCGTTATCCCAGTCTTCCACCCCATCGATAACACTATCACCATCAGTGTCGGCGTTGTGCGGGTCAGTACTCGTTACATTGCGCTCGTACGGATCTGGTAACCCGTCTCCGTCCGAATCGTCGACACTGGTCGACCGGGTCGCATTGAGTAACCACTGAACGTCACCGACATCAGTGCGATTGTCGTCGGTGAAATCGTAGGCACTCCAGTTTGCGCCGACCGCTGTTGACGAAAGATGCCGGTTTAGCGCATCGACGTCGACGATATTGACCTCGCCGTCACCGTTGATGTCTTCGTACAGCCCCTCGTTATCCGGGTCAGTCGGTTGGTTCCCGACGACGGCATACGGTCGGTCCGTATCAGACCGCGGGCCCAACGCGCCGATCTGGCTGGTGTTGGGCGCTGTAGAATCGTTCCACGTGATCTGGGATACCCCGCCGCCCGCGGGCTCATTTCCGGCGCCGTCCGCGGTGGGTTGGTTCCCAGCCCCGATGGACTGATTGCCAGCGTTTCCCGCTTGACCGAGTAGCGCCCCGCCACCGACACTCAGTCCTGACACTGGCCCCACAGTGATCAGTAATAATGCCCCGAATATCGCCTGTAGCTTCTGTCGCTGAGTCTCTGTCATCCGAGTTTCCCCCACAGTATTTTCTGCCGTTATATTCATGGAATGAGACAAAGTATTTAAATTTATTCGGTTTTCATTTATCTATCATGGGTAGCGAACGCTTATCGGCACCCGGTCGGGACAGCAGTCGGTATCGCGAGCACAGCAGGTCCGGTGTTCGGGGCCGACACGACCACGGTGTCGGTATGGTCAGAGCCCACGGCCGTTAGGCGGGCGAGACGACGATGTCACAAACGCGAGCGAATCGTCACTAACTCTCTTCCAAGCGTACCGCGGTCACGGCCGTGACGAGATTGAGGCGGCTCGGTATGTCGTCCGGAAGCCCGCTTCCGGTATTCCGGGTCGGACTAGCCCTGCGCTGGTAGCGGGCCCTTCGTGACGAGAACGGCTTTCACAGACGGTGTCGCTTCGCGCGGTGCCGAGTCGCATCCCTCTCAAAACGACGAGAGCGACGACTGTGTGCCCCCTGAGTCGGCGTCGTCCTGTGATTGTTTTGGGTCGTCCTCGACGCGACCGCGCTGGGACATCGAGATGCGACGAGCGACGTCGTCGTTCTGCAAGGCCCGCTTGGCTTTGTCGTGGACAGCGTCGAATTTCGCGTGGATGGCTTCACGAGCGGCCTCGTATTCCACAGCCGGGTACGGATACGTCTCACCGATATGGACGCCACACTCGTCCTGGACGTGGAGTGGCGTTTTTTCGGGCTGATCCAGATGCTCGACCGGGAGCGGCTGTAGCTCCGGGACCCACCGATAGATGAATTCACCCTCGGAATCGTTGTCTCGCACCTGCTTCCGGGGGTTGTAGATTCGCAGCATGTTCGTCCCGTCCATCCCGGCCTGGATCTGGAACTGTGTGTAGTTGATCGCGGGATCAGCATCTATCAGATGATAGTAGAACCAGTCCGCCCCGATCTTCCAGGGTTGCTGGAGCAGGTCACACAGAAACGACGCACACATCGCTCGCATACGGAAGTTCAGCCATCCAGTCTCCTTCAGACACCGCATCGATGCATCGACCATCGGATAGCCGGTCTGGCCCTGTTTCCACGCCGCAACGCGGTCGGGGTCATGTGTGTCGGCATGGAACCCCTCCATCACTGGATTCGCTGCTGTATCCATCCAGCCTGCCCAGTCGACCAGTTTCTGACTGTAGTGACGATTCCACCAGAGTCTGGAGACGAACATCTCCGTCGCCCGATCAGTCCCATCATGGTCGGTCACTGCCTGATACACCTCGCGGACCGAGAGACAGCCAAACCGGAGATACGGTGAGAGCTGACTCGTCCCCGTCCGTGCGTCGGCTGGGGCGGAGATATTCTCGGGGTAGGCCTCGATCTGTTCGAGAAAGTCTATGACCCGCTTCCGTGCCGCAGCCGTTCCCCCAGTTGGGAGGCGCTGTTTGTCCGGCGACACGTCGTAAGCAGCTTCGATTCGTTCGGTCGTGACCGCTGTGTCGACCTGTTCGATAGTGACGTCGTCTGCACACCAGGAACGCTGTGTTGCAGTGAGCCATGCCTCGGCCTGCTCGCCCCACCCGTCGCGCGAGTCGGCCTCACCTCGGACGAGCCCATCGGCGTCGATGAACGTCACGTCGCAGGCGTCGGCGGTTGCGTTGTCTCTTCGGAGCCCGTACCGACCGGTCGGATCCGCTGTAGTGACGATGTCCCACCCAGCGTCAGCGAACGCCGTGAGAATCCGGACCGGATCGCCATGACACAGCGTCAACGCGGCGCCGCGGTCGCGATACTGCTCGTCCAGATCCGCCAGTGACTCGTGGAGAAACTGAATCCGGGCATCGCACGCTAGCCCGTCCGGGCCGTAAAAGGACGGGTCGAACACGAACACTGGGAGGAGCGTCGAATACTGCGTCGTGGCATAGTCGAGAGCCGGCTGATCCCGTGTTCGCAACTGTCTGCAGTGCCAGACGACGCAGCTATCCTCGCCAGGTGGGATTGCATCCGGCGGCTGCGAATCCAGTGGGACCTCTCGTGTGTTCATCTGTAGCGTAGCGGTACACAGGTGCCGACCATCGGTGGCTTGTCACGAACCTGGCTTTCGAGTCTGCATATCGCTTGCGTCTTGGCCTGCTCTCTGTGGACGGCCACTGCGCTACGGCGGGTCAGTCTGGCCCGGTTTCTGGACGGCTGTCTGGCTGGGTGACGCTCACTACGGGCCACCCGGCGGGCCGAGGAAGGTTGGTTTCCAAGTGGTCGTACGACGTGCTGTGTCGACATATCTTGTGGCGGCCTCACAGAAGACCTATCACTATTGCGTAACCAATTGGAGACGTGCAATTCGGTCTCTCCCTGATCGAAACCCCACTGCTCGGTGTTGCCTTCGCCCTGACAGTGCTCATCCTCCTCGGGAACTTGGTCGCGCTAGGATACTGGGCCCGTGCGGAAGCGACAGCGCAGGACGGGTCGACGTTCCGGACGTTCCTGATGCTGGCTTCGGGATACGGGCTGGTCTATTACCTCTGGGTCCGCTACGTCCGAAACGACTGGGCGGCGCGTACGCGGTCAGCCGACCGACGCGAACGATTGGTCACCGCCTACTCGGCGTCCGTATTGCTGGCGTTCGTGGTCGGCGCGCTCGTCACACCTCCGGACCCGGTCGCGCAAGTCCTCAGCTTCCCGGTGCTGTTCGCGGGGTCGTTCGTCCTCTCGTCACTGTTGGTCATGCGAGACTCACTCGATGGCAGCAGCGACCCAGCTGTCTAGGTTCTATCGACCTCCACCGGTGAAGGCGGGACCCCGCGACACCGGTTGTGAGTTATCCGGACTACCAACCGATGGTGGGCCGTTTCGACGTGCTGGCCCTCACGTGACGCGCATCTGTTGATGGGCGTGGTTTTATATCCGTCACTTCTGGCGTGGATACATGTGTCCCACTCGTCGGCGGTCGGTACTCAGACGGATCGCTGAACGGGGAACTGCCACGATTCTCGGAGGCTGCCAGTGGAGAGCACGAGACGAAACCGGCACGCAGGGGGAGCTGATCGATGGGCCGCATCGAGTGATTGAGTCCGCGTCCAATTGGGGCGTCCGTCGACCTCCGAGAAGACGCACCGCGTATCGACCAGCTGTGTACCTGTCCATCTCTGGCGACCAGCCCCGGGCGGAGGATGTTCGTCGGGCTCACCTCGCGCTGCCAGCGTTCGGTGACCCTGGTGCGTAGATTCGGGTGTGCTTGGTAACCAGACCGCCATGATTCGCGCTTTTCCCTCGGCCACTGGCCCGCGGGCTGCCGGGAGCGTGACCTGTAGCGCGTTGTGCGGTGTCACTCCCGTCTGTTGCGACACGAATCCGATTGTACATCACGCTCCACTACGAGGTGCGGGACAAAGACGGGGGCTAAACAACAACCGCAGCCCGTATACACCGAGAGAACGTGTCGTAACTTCGACAGGTGGGCGTGGGAACTGTTTTGTGACTGTTCGCCGTATCTAACGGTAGTGACATGTACGATTCGGTGCTCCTCCCAGTTGACGGCAGCGAACACGCAGCAACTATCGTACATCACGCCGCCGAACTCGTACAGTGGACAGACGCGACGCTTCAGGTGGTATTCGTCGCCGATACGACTCGGGATAGCCTCACCGTTGTCGACGGGAACGTCGTCGACGCACTGGAGCGGGAGGGCGAACATATCGTCTCGGATGTCGCACGTACACTCGATACCCTGGGCGTAGAGTACGGGACTGATATCGTGCAGGGGAGTCCAGCCCCGACGATCGTCGACTACGCCGAGCGATACGATTACGACCTGATCGTCTTGCCGACCCACGGCCGGACCGGCATCTCACGCTATCTCCTCGGAAGTGTCACGGAGAAAGTGGTGCGCTTGTCCGAGGTCCCCGTTCTAACCGCTCGAATGCGAGCTGACGAGCAGTTGCGGTTCCCGTACGAGAATATTCTCGTGCCGACCGACGGGAGTCCTGCTTCGACCGCTGCAGCCGGGCATGGCCTCGCCCTCGCGGCGACGCTCGATGCGACAGTGCACGCCCTTTCTGTCGTGGATGATACGTCGCTGGGCCCTGACGTTCGCTCTGCACTCCCTACGGATGCACGCGAGCGCCCGGCAGCCGAAGCTGTCGAAGACGTAGACGCGGACGCTGATGCGTACGATCTTTCACACGTCCAAACGTACGTCGAACACGGGTCGCCTGCAGCGGTGATCAGAGAACACATCGAGACGAGGGATATCGACGCCGTCGTGATGGGAGCCAGTGGCCGCCGTGGTGTCGATCGAATCCTCCTCGGGAGTGTCGCCGAGAAGACGGTCCGATCGGCACCTGTCCCGGTTATCACCGTCCACGAGCGGTCGTAGCCGACCGCATCGGCACGGCAGAACACGGGCCAATGACCGAGCGATGCATTCTCCGGAACGCGGACTCGTGATTGTGTATGGAGAGCGAGAACGGTATGCTCACCCTGTGTTTCAGACCAGGTGGGCTCGATAACTGCCCCGGTGTACCGTCTTCGGCGGTAACTGCTGGTAGCGTAATTAGCGTGAGTGACACGAGGGAAATCGAATACGTAGTTACGGAGTCTACGGACATATCTCACAGAACTGATTTCGGAACTGTGGGGACAAACCGGCTTCTCAGCGTGTCTGTGTGCGTATCTTTGGGTAGATTCTAAGTGAACTGCAGTAACAGTCTCCTGTATGAGTCTGTTCGAACTTCTCATTGAGGTTCCTGCGATGGTGTTAGACACCCTATTGTCGGACACGTCTCTTGATGGACGACAGACAGAAAACGACGAAAATGAGATAGAGGCTCGACCGAGTGATGAGTGAGAATTCCCGGTCAGTGGACAGGCTGCACTGAGCACGTCGCCCGTCTGTGAACAGGAAGTGGCTCCGTGCGAGATACGCGCTGTATATATAGCGAACTGACCATCAGAATCCGAACGTATCCAGTCCCGCTTCGAGTAAGACACCGAGCAGGACGCCAACGAGGGCCAGTGCGAGTAGTTTGAACGCAGTGTTATCCGCGTAAGTCCTACTCTCCGTGTCCATATCTACGCAATCGTCCGATTGCATGATAAATTTTAGCTTACCGGTTGCTGTTGAATCTGTACTGATCGTTGGTCTGCTCGGTGGAACGTGCGTCGAGAAGCACGACCAGCTATTCTTCGGACGCTCTCGACGAAGAGCCACCACAGCTAATTAGAGCGAGGCGCACGCGCGGAAATCAAATGTAAGACGGATACGGATGTAAATAGCAGTTCTCAGCGAGTCGCTCTCAAAACGACGTGGCGAATCGGCTGTGCAGTGTGGAGCGCCTACTCGATTTCCAACTGACCGCTTGCGCTGCCTGCCTCACCGTCGTTCTCGTCCCACTCGAGTTCGAACTCGATACTTCGTTCAGTCATGTTGCCAGCCGGGCCTTCGCGTTCGGCTTTGACTTCGAAGGTCGGTCGCGCAGGGGGGTTCAGCGTTACAGACTCGGAGCCTGCTTTCAGGGTGATAGCGTCCCCGCTGTCGAGATTGTCCGCGACTTTCCGGAGGTACGATGCAATCTCCTCTCGACTCTGGTCGCTCTCTGATTTGAACAGGACTTCTTCGGGCATACAGGAGATAGTACACAGCCTGCACCGATAAATGCGCCCACCGTATCGTATAGCTGGGACGGCCCAGTGTGCCCACACCTGTTAGACCGTCCACGTTCCAGTCGCCCAGTACTGAGCTCGGTTCCCCAGCATCCGACTGCTATCGAGAATCGGGCTCGAACACCGCCGTAGAGCCGTATTGAAGGGATTCGCGTCGTAGGCCACGTGCTCGAAGGCGAACTGTGTTCGACCCGTGCACCAACCTGTTGACTTCCTCCCCGCACCGAAGAGCGAGGCGAAAGCCCCAGATTTCGGTAAAACGGCTGTGCTAGTCGCCCGCTCCGTTCGGCGGGGTGATGATGAGATGGTCGCGAACCGATTCGAGTACGGTTGCAGGCAGACGTATGTGGCCGTCAGCAGCCTGCTCTATCCCGAATATTTCGCTTCGCTCAGTTTTGATTACAAGAGTCTCCAGGTCGCCGGACTCGACATCCACTGTAATGTTGTGTACTTGACCAACGTGTTGGCCGTCTGTGCTCATTACCTGCTTGTCGGAGAGCCTGCTTGCAAGTATTGGGGACACAGCTAATATGTATATCATAACTAATTAAAGGTATAACGGAATGTTTCGTTGCCTGCGAATCTCAGGGTGGTCCGTCTGACAGCGTCGATGTTGCACTCGGCGGCTAGCACTTCGATGGTTCAGTAGTGGAGGTGGAACTCTCATCATTACGGTCGCTTCGCGTTGCCTCGAACCGGCTTTGCAACACGATAGAAGAAACTGCCGATACTAGTGCGGGAACCTGCAACACGCCGTATCACTTCGCTTCTTCGACTACCGTTTCGAGTTCCGCCAGCCGGGGCAGTTCCGTGACACCGCTGAGCAAGACGAGCACCGACAACGTGGACCGGTCGGGCGTCGGCATATCGCCGCTCCGTATCTCCGGGGACTGCAGTTCGTCCCCGAGCCACCGCCGGCCATCGGTAACCGCATCCCGAATCAGCCACGTGGGTGGCCCGGCAAACACGGTCAGGGCGCGGTCGGCCGAGTCCCGCGCGCATTCGGCCGTCAGTTTGCCACGCACAGCTCGGCGAAGCGTCGTCTCGACGGCGTTGTGTGCCTTGATTTCGTCGACATCGTCGGATTCGTCGGCGAAAAAGCGGTCCCTGAGATGGTCTATGACTGTCCCGTCACCGGCGTCTTCGTCCGTCTCCAGTTCCTGACTGGCGTAGCCAAGCGTCGCGAAGCCCGAGTCCGAGAGGGTGTTGATTATCTCGCTGGCGTCGACGACACTCTGACCGACAGCTCCGGGCTCCGTCGCCTCGCCTGCCGCGAACAGCGTCCCCAGCCGCGTCACAACCGTCTCGTTCAGTGTCTCGGCAGCCGCCTCGACTGTCTGCTCGCTCCCGAGCCACGCTTCGTTGTCGAACAGAATCCGCCCGTCGACGGTTGCCTCCAGCGACCGGAGCGCTTGCATCGTGTTCGCGGCTGCGTCGTCGTCCCAGCCGGCGGGTAACACTGACACACAGTAGATCGGAATCGTGTAAATTTCCCCGAGTGCGTCGGCGATGTGTGCCGTGGCCCCACTTCCCGTCCCGCCCGCGAGCCCGGCCACGAGAACAATAGCGTCGATATCGCTCGTCACCAGTGAGTCTATCGCCCGCCGCACTTCGAGCCGTTCGTCTTCGATGGCGGCGATACCGTTCGTCCGGTTCCCGTCCGTCCCGTTTCCATCCGTTTCGAGGAGGCCGAAGGCATGCCGCTGGTCGCCCGGGAGCGCGTCGAGTTCGTCGAGCGCTTGGGTGTCCGTGTCGACGACACAGGCCGCGCCGAGATACGTCGTATCGCGGTGTTCGTTGTCCCGCCACAGCCTATCGACGATCCGGCCCCCAGCACCACCGATTCCGACTGCTGCGATTTGCATACGCCATGTCTGATTTAGACTGACATTAACTGTCCGGCCTGGTACGGTGGCACCGCCCCGGGTCGCAGTACGACGATGTACAACGCAAACAGCGCGTGAGCTTCATCGGCAGTCCCAAAGCCGCCGTCTGGCTCGGGAGCGGCATTGGCTTGACCGAAACGCTGGCGTATCGCTGGTCTTCCTACATGGGGCTGCCCGTCTGTGATGGGCGCTGGTCTGTGGCCATCTGAACCCCGCGACTGAAGTCCTGTACCCACAAGGAGCGTGCCATCGACTCCGTCTCGTGGCGAGAGTTCCTCACGGTCCGGATCTGCTTCGCACGTGACAGCGTGTCAGAGAACTGGTCACAGCCGGTCTGAGATGTCCCGTTTCGTCAGTGAACGATAGTGGTGGCGTCGAATCCATCTGAACAGCTCGTCGACTGTCCGTTGACCCCTCCCACTGGCCACCGCAGTCGGACTCCCTGTCGGTTGTCTCGTCTCCCAGTCCTGTCTCTCGGAGTGGTACCCCGCATTAGCCAGCACGCCAGTATACGCCGGCACAGCGTGCCTCTATGTCCCGTTCGGGATACGAGAGTCAGCAGTCGTCGGAATCATCGTTTGGGTCAGTGGGATGCTCGGCTGTCTCCTCTTAGCGACGACAGTTGCGCGTCGGGAAACTAGCCTGTAAGACGTGCAGCGTATTTCACCAGAGCTAATGAACCAGGAAGAGCGGACTCTTACGATGCCCTCCAACGATACTATCGAACGACCGCAGGAGGCTCTGCGCGTCGCCAGACGATACCTCAGACGTGAGCGTCTCGTTAGTGCACTTATCGTAACGCTCGTGGTGTCACTGTTCCTCGGGACGTACGTTACGACCTCACTCCTCCCAGCAGTCGTCGTCGCCGCAGTACTGGTCGTCATCGCACGCGCTCCGATACTGCAGTCTACGGGAACGGTGCAGCTGCGAACCGATGACGACCCCGAGACTGTTCTCGACGCGCTCACGGGTCCGACTCCGCCGGTACTCGCACTGCAGTGGGGAGTCGCTGACGAAGTCGTCACGGAAGACGGCGCACCGTCATATCCGACCTCGTATCTGTTCGGATTGCGCTCTGTCGTACCGACTGTCCGTACTCGGGCAGAAACCACCCCAAACGGGCAGCACCGAGTCGAACTAGAGATCACGGTGAAGGGAACCCCCTGGGCGACGTACACCGCGACAATCAGTGATGCCGGCGAACAGACCATTATCGACGTCGAGTACACGTCTAACCGGCGTTTCGGCCTCCGCCGCGTGCCACAGCAGGTACTCGCAGAACGATACCGCGATGCTGCGTTCGCGGCTCAGGGATTCACGGTCGGTGAGCGCGACGTGCAGTTCGAGCTCTGAGCGGAGAAATCAATCGCTTCACCGCTTTGGCGGCGCTCGAACCGCTCGTAGTCCGGTGTCCGTTCGTGATTGCTCCACACGTCGACAGAGCGCAGAAAAATTCAACAGAATCGACAACGGGTGGCCTACTCGATAGTACCACAGACGTAGATATTTGCCCCCATATAAAACGCCGAACGGCTGAGAGACAGGTATTCGCCGTCTATGCGGAGAACAAAGAACGCAACAATGCAGACTGTGACTTCGACAGACGGTACTGATATCGCTTTTGAGCAACACGGAGATGGACCACCGCTTATCCTGCTACACGGTGGGTCCGCCCCCCAGTATTGGCGACCGGTAATCCCGCGTTTTGCTGAGGACTATACGGTCATCGTTCCCCATCGGCGCGGAGTTGGCGAAAGCGGTGACAGTGACGAGTATACTCTCTCCCGAGGAGCCGAGGATGTTCGTGCAGTTATCGATGCTGTCGACGACGACCCGATTCTCTTCGGGCATTCGTTCGGTGGCCTCTTGGCGATCGAGACTGCTCGGACAGCCTCTGTAGAGAAACTCGTCGCGTACGAGCCGGCGGTCCTCGTCGGAGAATATAGAGAGCAGGCCGATCTCGCGTCGCAAATGCAGGCACGAATCGACGACGGCGAACCCCGCCAGGCGATGAAGTTCTACGTTCGAGAGGTCATGCACGGCGGCGACATCGACGACCTCGACGGATGGCTCGCCGAGTGGCCGCCGTGGCCGGACATCGTCGCTCTGACGGAGAATATCGCCCGAATCAATCGCGCGATCGAGGGCTACCGCCTCCCTGAGTCACTGGATATCACCGCACCCACACTCCTGCTAACTGGAACAGAGGGACCACCGCATCTCCGGGACGGGATCCGCGCAGTTGATGCGGCCCTCCCGGGCGACCACCTTCTCGAGATTGAGGGCGTCGGCCACGGCGGCCCGGCAGAAGCGCCGGGTCGCGTGATACCGAAGGTTCGATCCTTCATCGAGCGACAAGAGACGGTGGCTCCGGAGAGCAGCCGCTAGTAGTGGCCACAGAAACCAGGCCGCAAGTCATCGCGGTTCTTGTGG
The DNA here is from genome assembly GCF_031624395.1 of Halomicroarcula saliterrae. Taxonomy (NCBI): domain Archaea; kingdom Methanobacteriati; phylum Methanobacteriota; class Halobacteria; order Halobacteriales; family Haloarculaceae; genus Haloarcula; species Haloarcula saliterrae. The sequence continues at coordinate 194,919 of NZ_JAMQON010000005.1, read as the reverse complement.
GCTTCGTGAGACGAGTCTGGCACGTATCGCGCTGGAAGCGGCGCTGAGGACACTTCGGACGGTCCCGTCCGCGTCAAACCTGTTCAATAAATGATTGACTGGCGTACGACCCGACGATAATGCCCTCCAGAATCGGTCCCCGCGCCCGCGAGCTATCGCGACCATACTACGCGGAGGCCCTCCCGGCACACGATATATTCCACGCGAAGCGAGTCCGTGACGTCGCCGTACAGCTGGCGGACCAGCATCCCGGTCCGGTCGATAGAGGCGTTCTAGCGGCCGCGGCGTGGTTGCACGATGTCGGCCGACCACGCGAGCGTGTCGGGGAGATCGACGACCACGGCGACTGGGCCGCGAACGAAGTATTGCCCCTTCTCGCGGAGGAGGACGTGACGGCCGAGCGGATTACCGCCATCGAGCACTGTCTGCGGACCCACAGCATCCGTTCGAGCTCACCACCACCCGAGACACCCGAGGCGAAGTTGCTCTTCGACGCTGACAAGCTCGATGCGGCCGGTGCTGTCGGGCTCGTTCGCCTGACCTGTATCGTCGGTGAACGCTCGGGACGAACCGGCGATCAGTATGCCGTCATCGATGACGCGACCACACTCGACGGGGCCCGCCCCGAGGGACCGGACATTGCCCTGTTACGGGAGTGGGCACGAGAGCGTCTCGATGCATTGTACACCGCTCCAGGCCGACAGCTCGGCGAGTCCCGGTGGGAGTTCATGGAGCGCTTTTTCGCGCAGTTCGCCCGGGAAACGGGCGCAGCGACAGACACGTGACAACATCCTGATTAGATACCCTGTGAAAGCGGTTCTGTCGCTCGTGAGAGGCGATAAATATATGAAGATGATTATCTAGACAGTTCAAACGAGCGGCATATGACCCGGCGACGTATCGGCCGACCTATTTTTGTACCCCTCCCGCGGCCGGCCGCCAACTGGGCCGGATAGCTGCAGCACCCGGGTCGCTACGCTACGGACTCCGTAGTCGCAACGTCCGCCCGACGAGCAACCACGCAAATGTCGCTCGACATCACGCCGCCGAGACCCCTCTATCAGGACGAAAAGAGAGACGTACCGACTCACGACACAGACCGCCCCCGGTTGACACGTCGGAAGCAGCCACTGCAGGCACACCCTCAGGTGCTCCCTGTCGCGCGAGAACGCGAGGTGAGAGGGATATGAGAGCACGGAGTGACGACCACAGCCAGAGGGAAGCGTCTCCGCCGCTCTGGAAAAACAGAGATTTCCTGCGGTTCTTCGTCGGCCAGTTCGTGACGAACGCCGGAGATAGTCTCTACAGTGTCGCTATCCTCTGGGCCGTCTTCGAGCTCAGTGGCTCCACGTTCTTGACCGGCGCCGCGAACTCGCTGTTGCTCCTCCCGTTCCTGTTGCAGATCGCTGCTGGACCCCTTATTGATCGGCTCCCAATCAAACACGTGCTGGTCGGGACGCAGGTGGTGCAGGGCGGTGCCATCCTCGTGCTCACCGTCGCAGCGTCTACCGGAGCGTTGAGCGTTCCACTCGTTTTCGTAACGATTCCAGTCCTGTCGCTGATGACCCTCGTTGCGGACCCGCTACGGGCGACGGTCGTCCCGCGAATCGTCCCCGAAGACCAGTTGTCGCGGAGTAACTCGGCGCTCACGACCATCACGCACGGACTCGATATGGTATTCGATGCGATGGGTGGACTGCTCATCGCCGCCTTCGGAGTGACGACGCTGTTCCTCCTCGATACGTTCACCTTCGCGGTAGCAGGGCTCCTGTTCTCCGGAATGCTGATTCCGGTCGTCGACGACGACAGCGACGGAGCCGGCGAGTCAGCCACCGCAACGTACCTCGCAGACCTGCGGGAGGGAGTAGACGTGCTCCGAGGGACCGTGTTTGTGGAGATTATGGGTACTTCCGCAGTGTTCAACTTCGCCGTCGGCGTAACGCTCGCAATCCTCCCAGCGTTCGGAGAGATGCTCGGTGGACCGGCTATCTACGGGCTCCTGCTGGGGGCGCTCGGTATCGGACGAGTTGTGGGGTCGGTGTCCGCATCACGCCTGACCCATCTGGCCTACGGTCGGTTCAAGCCGATCACCTACGTGTTCTCAGCGCTGCTCTGGGTCGGGTCGGTCGGTTCGCCATCGGTCGTCCTCACCGTCGTGCTGTTTGGTCTGGCGTGGGTTTCGGCTGGCATCGACGCTGTTATGCTCGAAACGTTGAGTCAGAAGGTGTTCCCCGCCGACCAGCTCGGCCGGGTGTCCGCTATCAAAGGTACGGTATCCACAGGCACGCTGCCAATCGGTTCGCTAGTCGGTGGTCTCCTCGCAGAACAGTTGGGGACGGTGGCGACGATGGGACTAGCCGCTGGGGGATTCGGGTTCGCCGGTCTCTATTTCGCGCTTCGGTCGCCGTTACGTGGCGTTCCAGCGGTGAAAGACGTGGGGCCGGAGAAACTCGACGTTCACGCGCAAACGTCGGACTCTCGGGAGTGAAAAGCATAACTCCCGTCGAGAATCCCTTGACTTGCTGAGCGAGAGATCACGAACGCTCGGTGAGGTCGGCCTGCGGGAAGCAGCGCCGAAGATGGATATCCCGTCTGAGAACTGGTGGCGCGACGTTCAGTGATCGCGCCCGTCGTAGACGATGTCGCCACCGACGACCGTCATTTCGACGTCGATGTCGGCGATGTCGTCGGCTTCCCAGGGCGACTCCTCGAGGACGACGAAGTCGGCGGACTTGCCGACTTCGATAGTGCCCAGACGCTCCTCGTCGAAGCCAGCGTACGCGGCGCCGACGGTGTACGCACGCAGTGCGTCGGTCACCGACAGCCGCTGTTCGGGCGACGGTGCATCGACCACCTGCGCGATGCCGAACAGCGGGGCGAGCGGCATACAGTCGCTGCCGAACGCGAGCGTGGCCCCGGCCGCCTGAAGGTCGCCAAAGCGATTGGAGGCGAGGCGACGCTCGTCGCCGAGACGTCGCGTGTACAGTCCATCTTCCCGGGCCCACTTCAGGAAGTTCGGCTGGACACTCACGACGATATCAGCAGCGGCCAGCCGCTCGATTAGCGGGTCCGTGAGTACCTCCGCGTGCTCGACCCGGTGGCGCTCGCCGTCGGTGTTGTCGTAGGCGTCCAACGTCGCAGCGATCGCCTCGTCGCCGATGGCGTGAGCGGTCATCTGGAGGCCGGCGTCGTCGACGCGTTCGACCAGTTCCGCCAGCTGTTCGGGGTCGACCACCCAGTCGCCACGCTCGTCAGGCGGCGAATCGCCCGACCCGGCGTCCGCGTACGGTTCCGAGAGGCGGGCGGTTCGTCCGCCGATGCTGCCGTCGGTGAACGTCTTGATACCGCCCATCCGGACACGGTCGGAGCCGTGATTGCTCCGTAGCCCCGTCTCCAGCACCGCATCGAGGTGGTCCCGCCAGTAATTCACGCGAACGCGGAGAGTGAGTTCGTCCGCACTGTCTAAGTCGCGGTAGACCCGCGGCGCGTGAGACCGCCGGACCATGTCGTGGACGGTCGTCACGCCGCGACGATTGGCGTACTCCTGTGCCGCAAGGAGATACTGGCGGGTACGGTCGGGGTCGGCGCTGGTAGCTTCCCGGAGCACGTTGACCGCTTCCTCGACGAGCACGCCCGTCGGCTCGCCGCCCGCAGTACGCGTGTCGTCGCCGGGCAACTCGTCGCCGTAGCGGTCGAGGACCACGCTGTTGACCGACGCGAGGTGCATATCTTCACGGTAGGCGATGACCGGGCGGGCCGTACTCACCTCGTCGAGCTGGTCACGACTGAGGTAGTCACCGCCCCAGTTGCTCTCGTCGTAGCCGAAACCAAGTATCCACTCGTCATCGGTCCCGCGGCGCTCGTCACGGAGCGATCCGAGTCGCTCCAGACAGTCGCTGGGGGAGCTCGCATCGGTGAGGTCGGCCTCCAGTTGGTACTGGCCGATAACTTCCATGTGGGTGTGTGCGTCGACGAACCCGGGCAGTACGGTCCGCCCGCCGAGGTCTATCGTCGTCGTCTCGGCGCCGCTCGCGCGGTTGAGCCCGTCGGCGGTACCGACACTGGCGATCTCTCCGTCCTGTGCGAGGAGCTTCTCGACCGGCTCGTCGCCCGTCAGTGGATGGATTCGACCGTTCGTGAGAACGAGATTCCGTGTCGATTTCATCGTGGGACCCTGTGGAGAAGCAGCTGTTCGGTCAGTCGCCGCAAACCCGTCCCCGCCCGCCTCCGGGCGTGGAGCGGATAGGGTGCCGTCAAGCTCCGGCGGGACACGCGGCCCCAGTCCGCCGCACGCGACGGCAACACGCGGTCTGCTGTCGGTTCGTTCGTGGGCCCGGTCAAGCGTCGCCTGCACCAGTGTGGGCGGTTACTGGGTGGCTGGCCCCGGGTGACCCGTTTTGTCGAAGTCGTCATGGTTCAGAGAGCACTAGAGCGCAGCCTCACTCCGACGGTCGGAGCGGGTCCGGGTCGCCGTCCAGTGGCTGGACTGGACCGGTGTCGGGGTGGACGAGCCCGGTCTCTTTGACCCGGCGGACGACCGGGTTGCCCTCGTAGTCGTCGAGAGCGGCCGTGACCTCGTCGCGATTACGGACGCCGCGGGGCTGGAGGTACCGCAACATCCGAAGCCCGATCTCGTGGAGCTCCTGTGTCGGTGAGGCGGTGCCCTCTTCGACGACGCGGTAGGCGTAGTCGTGTTCGTGGGCACCGTGTGCCGTGTAGTGGACACAGATGTGGGTCATGAAGCCGACGAGGATTACGGTGTCGACGTCGTACGTCCTGAGGATGTGGTCGATATCCGTCCGGTGGAAGAAGTTGTACCGCTGCTTGCCGACGACGTACTCTGCCGGCGGGAGTTCGTCCTCGTCGACGACGAGTCGGTCGTCGAGCCGTGTCCCGTCGTCACCGGCGATCGCGTGTTCGGGTTCACAGGAGTCGTACTCGGCACCGTAGTCGGCGAAGTCGGGGCGATGGACCTCTTTCCCCCAGATAATCGGGACATCGGCGTCACGAGCGTGTCCGACGACTTCGTTGATCTGTTCGATGACCGCCTCGCGGCCGCCCGGGAGCGACCCCGAGTCGGAGGTCATCGGGCTGTCGGTGCCCACGTCAGGTGAGCCACCCTGTGCGTCGACGACTATCAGTGCCGGTGTGGTACCAATCGGTGCGTCCGTGGGTGGGAGCATCGTAATCGTCGTGTTCCGGAAAGCAACGCTTCAGCGTTCCCCTATGTTACACCGGCACACATCAGAGGTGTGGCTGGCTCCCATTGCCCCCTAATATTCTTCGAAGACGTGGATAGACCTCCCAACGGGTGACCACACGCCTGTACCTCCCTGTGAACATACGAGACGATGCGATAGCTTATGGACAGCGTTTATTCCGGATGTCAGCCAGATGCATCCGTATCCGTCAGCCGGCACGCGACCGGCCAGACGATACGGAATACAAATGACAAACGACATCAGAGAACCGACCACCCGTCCGCCGGACCTCACTTTCGCTGGTATTGACACCTTCTTCGGCGCAGCGCCCGAGGACCCCGACGAGCTCACTGACGACGTCGACGTCGGCTTCGTCGGTGTCCCGTTCGACGGCAGCGTCTCGCGGCGACCGGGGACGCGCTACGGACCAGGTGCCCTGCGAGCGGCGAGCAGCTGGCAATCGACGTTCGCCGGCGGACCGGCGGGCGCGCACAACGTCGACACCGACCGCCACGTCAGTTACGACGACATCGCGATGCGTGACTGCGGGGATGCGCCGACGATTCCCAACGATGTCGAGCGCACTCGCGACCAGGTTGCCGCGTACGTCCAGGCCGTCACCGAATCGGCGTTCCCGGTCGTGCTGGGCGGGGATCACTACATCACCTACCCCTCCTTCGCCGGGGTCGCAAACGCTGTCGACGGTGATATCGGGCTAATTCATCTGGACGCTCACTCGGACACGAGCGACGGCTCCGAGATATACGGCGACCACTGGCACGGTTCGCCGATGGCTCGCATCGACGAGCTACCCGACGCCAGCTACGAGACCCACGCGATGGTCGGGATACGGTGTTACGAACGCGACGGGTTCCCCGAGCTCGTTTCGGAGCGGGGCATCCACGTCGATTACGCACGCGACATCCGCGAGAAGGGGATAGAGACCGCTATCGAGCACGCTATCCAGCACGCCACCGACGGGACGGACGCCGTCTATCTGACCGTCGATATCGACGCCGTCGACCCCGCGTTCGCGCCCGGGACCGGCACGCCGGAGCCCGGCGGGCTGACCAGTTCCGAACTCCTGCTGGCGATGGACAGGCTGGGCGCGTGCTCCGACATCGCGGCGATGGACCTGATGGAGGTCGCCCCGAGACTCGACCCGACCGATTCGACGGCGATGCTCGGTTCGATGGCAATCGCTCGGTTCCTCGAACGACGGTTCTGCTGATGACCGACAGCGAGGACCACGCGAGTCGTCGGGGTCGCCCGGACACTGTCAAGCCGGTCACCGAACTCGGAGACGGCGTCTACGACCTGACGCTCACGGTCGAGCCGGCTCGGTACCGGGCCTATCTGTTCGACTGGGACCGACCGACGCTGGTCGACTGCGGCCTCCCGGAGACGAGCGAGACGCTCATAGACCGGATAGAGCGCGTCGGTATCGAACCGGAGCGGTTGATTGTAACGCACGCTCACCCCGACCACGACGGTGGATTCGACGCCGTCGTCGACCGCTACGACACGACGACGTGGGTCCCCGAGGAGTCCACACTGGCGGCAGACAACGACCCTGACCACCGCTACAGTCACGACGATACCGTCGGGCCGTTCACGGCCGTCCACGTCCCGGGCCACTCCGTCGACAACTACGCACTGGTCGCGCCCGACCGCGACCTCGCGGTCATGGGCGACGCGGTTCTCGGTGCCGACTGGCGCGGCCTCCCGGCCGGCTACTTCGTCCTCGTCGAGGGAATCTACTCGGACGACCTCGTCGCCGCCGAACGGAATCTCGAACGGTTGCAGCAGTACGCGTTCGACGTGGGGCTCGTCTTCCACGGCTCGTCGGTCTTCGAGGACGCTCGCGGGAAACTCGACGACTTCGTCGACTTCCCCAACAAGGGCGATTGGGACGACCCGGACTGACGTCAGGAACGGTCGAACCGCCACGTTTTCTCAGCGACAGACAGTCCGGAGGAGTAGTCACACTACAGAATTAAATGTTTAAGTGATAATAGCCCAGATATCTGGATAATCTTGGAACTAATTGGTTCAATCCACAATATATATTCCTTGTACGGGTGCTTTAATACAATAACGGCAATTCGTTGTGGTGGATGAGTGAAAACGACTCAGCGGAACGTGACGAGACAGTAGCGAGCGGTGATAGTTACGGAACGAGCTACGGCGGGATCGAGACGTTCCTCCGAGCACCCCAGTGTGAGCCGGCCGACCTGTCGGGCGACGTCGACGCGGGGTTCGTCGGCGTCCCCTTCGACGGCGGGGTCACGAGGGAACCGGGCACCCGCCACGGGCCATCGGGACTCCGTGAAGCGAGTGCGTGGCAGGGTCGCCGCTTCCACTCCGAGGGCGAGTCGGTGACGCTTCCGACCGAACGGACGGCCGACTACAGCTCCGTCACCCTCCGGGACTGCGGTGATGCCCCGACCGTGCCCAACGACATCGAGAAGACGGGACGGCTCGTCGTCGACTACGTCGAGCAGGTCGCCACGGAGACGATGCCGGTCGTGCTTGGGGGGGACCACTACATCACCTATCCAGCGTTCGTGGGGTATGCCAACGCGGTCGGTGAAGATATCGGTCTGATCCATCTGGACGCCCACTCCGACACCTCCGACGACAGCGACCTCTACGGGAAACATTACCACGGGTCGCCGATGGCCCGTATCGACGAGTCCGAACATGGGAGCTACGACCGCCACGCGATGGTCGGCATTCGAGGCCACTCGCGGCCATCGTTCCTCGAGATTCAGGCGGAACGAGATATCTACGTGGACTACGCCCGCGACGTCCACGAGAAAGGGATCGAATCGAGTATCCAGGGAGCCATCGACCACGTCACCACGAAGGCCGACCACGTCTACCTCACCATGGACATCGACGTCGTCGACCCCGGGTTCGCACCCGGGACGGGGACGCCCGAACACGGTGGGCTGACCAGCGACCAGTTCCTTCGCGCCGTCGACCTGCTCGGGGAGTGTGACGCGATCGGCGCTGCGGACCTCATGGAGGTCGCGCCACGCATCGATCCGACTAACACGACGTCGCTCCTCGGGTCGAACGCACTTTCACGGTTCCTCGAAGCCCGATTTCACGACAAGGCGCAGTAGCGATACGATGCGAGCCTCCGACAGCTGGTTTCGGCGAGCGGGTGCGCCCGGCCGGAATCGGGCGACCGATATTTGCTGGTGGGTGACCGAATGACCGCCACAGCACCTGCCGACCCCGGCGAGAGCGACGACGGGGAGCCATCGCCCCGGGTCGTCATCGCTTCCGTCGTTGTCAGCACACTCTTCGTCGGTTTCGGTGGTGGCGTCGTCTTCCCGATATTCCCGGCTCTGGGGTCCGTCCTCGGCATCTCGCCGTTTCTGGTCGGCCTCATCCTGAGCGCAAACCGCTTCGCGCGGCTCGTCGCCAACGCACCCGCGGGGGCGCTGGTCGACAAGTTCGGGGCGCGCACGCCGTTTGTCGCCGGCCTCGGACTGCAGGCGGTCGCGACGCTGGGATACGTGGTCAGCCTCGGCGCACCGATGCCCGAGGCGTGGTTCTTCGGCGCCCGCGTCCTCCTCGGTGCCGCCAGCGCGCTCACGTTCGCCACCTCCCACACCATCGCCGCGGACGTGACCGCGTCCGATTCGCGCGGTCGCAGTATGGGACTGATACGGGGCGGGAGCATCCTCGGGTTCCCGCTCGGGCTGTTGCTCGGTGGCGTCATCAGCGAGCTCGCCGGCAACAGGACGGCCTTCGGCCTCGCCTTCGGATTCGCGGTGGTCGCGACCGTGCTAGCGTACGCTACCGTCCCCGAGACGCACGTCTCCGCGGAGAGCACGCGCGCCGTCGATCCGTGGGACGTCGACGTCAGCCTCCCGACGGTCACCGTCGGCCTGCTGAACGCGGCGACGTGGTTCGCCTACATGGGCGTCCTGTTCGCGTCGCTCGTGCTCTTCCTCGAGGCGGAATCTATCGGTGTCCTGGGGTTCGATGCGCAGGGCTCGTCGGGCGTGTTCATGGCGATGACAGTGCTCTCTGCGGCGGTGTTCATGTTCCTCGGCGGTTCCCTGAGTGACGCCGCAGACTCCCGTGTACCCGCCGTGATACTGTTCCTGTGTCTGCTGGCGAGTGGCTTCGTGGTACTGTCACGCGCGACGTCGGTCTGGACGGTCGTTCCCGCGTGTCTGTTGATGGGGACGGGGATGGGCGGGACGCTCGGACCGATGATGGCACTGCTGGCAGATCTGACGCCGGCTGACCGGATGGGCCGTGCGAGCGGGACGACGAACCTTTTCAGCGACATCGGTGGCGGACTCGGCCCGGTCGTCGCACTCCCGCTGATCGACCGCGTCGGCTTCGCGCCGGTGTACGTCACTGCGGCCGTGATGCCGCTGCTGGCGATCGTCGTGCTGGTCGTCGGGATGTACCGATACACGGGTCGCGTGCTCCCTGAAACGGCGTCGGTCGACGGCAGCGGACCGAAGACAGTGACTCCGGCGGACGTCGAGGACTGAGTCCGACCGGGCGCACCCGTTATTTGCGCCGCACAGATCGGTCTACCAGTCGGCCCCCGACCTCTACGCCACACGGGCGACTCGGCGCCGTGTCGCGAGGAGGCAGCGAACGCGGCCGGCCGCTTCAGAAGCCGTCCGGGAGGTACACCGTCGTCTTCGGAAACAGCTCGCCGAGTGTGTCCGTCACTGTGGGTGAGGCGGTCTGCAGGCGACCGCACCGGGAGAGTTCGGTGACCGACCGGTACCCGATAGCCAGTTGTGTCAGCGCAGCGATATCGAGCCCGACGTCAGGGTCGCGGCTGTCCCCGACAGCGCGGCAGGTCACGCTATCCGGGGAAACGTCGAGGACGAACGTATCGTCGTTCCAGTCGGCCGTGTCGTCGCTGACAGCGATGGTGATCTGTGCGTCGGTATCGGGGTACGGCAGCGAACTGAGTGTCGCTTCGACGTCGACGATTCGGACCATCGCTCCGGTGTGTAGCTCGCAGTCCACGTCGTCCGGAGTGGGGAGGCGATCCCGTAATATCGGGGTGTCGGGAGCGTCGATCCGTATCCGATCGGCCTGCGAGTCGTGGTTGTGACAGAACCCGAGAACCGCGTCGAGGCCTCCCATGTCGGTGTAGCCGAACTCCCTGACGACCATCGTGCGCTCGTGGTGATCGCCCTCGAACTCGTAGATGATATACGAACGGGGCTCGCCGTCGCGGCTCCAGAGGTAGACGAACGGCTCCTCCGGATGTGCCCGGCAGACGCGGTGGCGCCACCACGCCTGGTCGCGGTCGATAGTCAGCGAGTATCTGCTCGCGTGACTCTCGTACACCGGTTCGAGTGCGGACAGTTCGTCGAACGATAGTCGGCGATACGTCCCCCCGTCGACTCGGTCGGCCACAGCGGCGAGGGCCGACGGCGTGAACTCGTAGGTGCGCTTGTCGTTCGCGGTGTCCCAGCCGAACGACCGGTAGAAGCCGTAGTCGAACGGCCAGAGCACGGAGAGGAGCCGGCCGCGCTCGCGGTACTCCGCGAGCGCTTCGTCGAGCAGGCGAGTCACGTAGCCACCCCGACGGTGCTCCGGTGGCGTTATGACCGATGTCAGTCCCGAGCCAGGGAGCGCCTCTCCGCGGACCCTCATATCGAGCCAGTAGTGTCGACAGACGCTGACCGGCGCCTCCTCGCCGGGCCGAAAGAGACCGCGTCGAGCCCCGACCGGTCGACGAACGTCGTCCGGGTCGTATTCGGTCGGGCCGCGTTCCGGACGAAAGCCGTATTTCATGTACGAGTCGAACAGTTCGTCTTCTTCCGACCCCATCTCGCGATATTCCAGTGCGGTCATATTACGGTGTACAGCCTCCGTGCTGGGTACGATCCATACAGGGACCTACCAGAATTCGCCTAAGAGCTTTCCCCCGAATGTCTCGTATCGTCTTTTAATTCCTCCAGCCGAAACCCAGTATTTGCCGTTGTATCCATGAATTTTCCCGAGCTTGTTGAATTATAGGGGCGTATTAGGACTGTTTATCATATAATCGGGGTTCAGATTGGCCGTACATAAATTTATGTCCCGCTTCGGAGTGGAAACCGTATGGCAAAGTCAGAGACGGAGCCACGGTATCGGAGCGCGGGATCGCCCGGATACGCTGGTATCAAGACCTTCTTCGGCGCGGAGCCGTCGGAGCCTGACGACCTCACCGCGGACGTCGACGCTGCGGCCTTCGGTGTCCCCTTCGACGGTGGCGTCTCGAACAAGCCCGGGACCCGGTATGGCCCGGCTGCGTTACGGGAGGCGACTGACCGTCACAGCTGGACCTTCCAGTCCGAGGACGAGCGCCACACAGTCGCGACCGGTCGGGTCGCGTCGTACGACTCGGTGACGTTCCGTGACTGTGGCGACGCGCCAGTGGTCCCGAACGATATCACGGCGACGTTCGACCTCGTCAGGGCTTTCACTGAGGTAGTCAGTCGGTCGACGATGCCCGTGTTGCTCGGTGGGGACCACTACATCACCTACCCGGCGTTCGTCGGCTACGCCGACGCAGTCGGCGAGGACGTCGGGCTCTTGCACCTGGATGCACACACCGACACGTGGGGCGATCACGACCTCTATGGCCGACACTACCACGGGTCCCCCATGGCACGTATCGCCGAATCCGAGTACGGCAGCTACGCGAACCACGCGATGGTCGGCATCCGCGGCCACACGGACACGGAGTTCCTCGACATCCTCGAGGACGAGGGGCTGTACGTCGACTACGGCCACGAAGTCCAGGAGAACGGGATCGAGGAGAGCGTTCGGGGGGCGATCGACCACGTCACCGAGGACGTCGACCACGTCTATCTGACCGTCGACATCGACGTCACCGACCCGTCCTACGCGCCGGGGACTGGGACGCCGTCGCCCGGTGGGTTGACGAGCCACCAGCTGCTCAAGGCCATGGACGTGCTCGGAGAGTGCGACGCCATCGGTGCGATGGACCTGATGGAGGTCGCACCGACCCTCGACCCGACTGACACGACGGCGATGCTGGGCGCGAACGCGCTCTCGCGATTCATGCAGTCGTACTTCTACCGGGACTGAGCACCGCTACGCGCAAACTGGGGGTATCCGACTTTTTCGAGCGTGCGAGGAGAGCGACCGGCTGTGACTCCTGAGCGAGGTCGAGAAGAGCCTGTCGACGACCGAGGCCGGACAGCGCTCGACTGAGCGAGCGGTCTCGTACGCGACGACACAGCGCTGCAGTCACTACGACACGATAGCACAGCGGCCGTGTGTACAGGCCGTGTGCGGCGAGTGACGGGTGCGCAGTTTCCGGCAGTCGAAAACCGGCGACGGTCAGCTGCTCACCAGAGCTGGCCGTCGAGGCGATAGTTGATGACGAGGACGAATCCTATCGTCAGCGCCATGTAGAGCACGCTCACCGACGCGATCGCGGGCGTGTAGTTGTACCGGAGGCTCGCGAAGATCACGACTGGAATCGTGTCCAGGGCGGGCCCACCGACGAGCAGCGCGATCAGGTACTCGTTCAGCGAGAGGATGAACGTGAACAGCACGGCGACGAACACGTTCGACGCGATGAGCGGGAACGTGATGCGTCGAAGGGTCTGGAACTTCGTCGCGCCGAGGTTGCGCGAGACCTCCTCTACGGCGCTGTCGATCTCGTCGAGGCCGGAGCTGATGAGCACGAACGAGAACGGCGAGAAGACCACCCCGTGAGCGAGGATAATCGCCCACACCGTCCCCCAGATCCCCACCAGCAGGAAGAAACTCATCAGGGCAACCGCCACGATGACCGGCGGGACGAGCAGCGGGACAACGCCCAGTCCCCAGACGAACTTGCCGTACGTGATATCGTAGCGGTTGAGTGCGAACGCGAGGCAGGCGCCGATGGACGTCGCCACCAGCGACGCGCCGGTCGCGACGGTCAGCGAGAGCTGCAGTGCGTCCAACCACTTCGCCGAACCGAGTATCTGCGTGTAATACTGGAGCGAGAGCCCCTCGGGCGGGAACGAGAAGTACTCGCCCGCGGTCAGTGAGACACCGAGGATGATGACCATCGGGAGCACCAGCACCAGATACATGAACGAGACGTAGCCGCGTCCCACTATCGACCCCAGGCCGCTCAGGATGTCTGTGCTCGGGACCGACCGTCGAGGGGTGTCAGTGTTAGCCATCTGCTTCCTCCTCGTAGGTGTCGCCCACGAGTTGCTCGGAGCCCAGACCGAGGTACTTCACCATGATCGCGAACAGGACGATCACCAGTCCCGTCATGAGAGTCGCGAGTGCGGAGCCGAACGGGATATTCAGCTGCGTCTGGATAACGTCGGTGATGATAACGGGTAGCGTCCACTCGCTGGGGTTGCCAAGCAGCAGCGGGACAGTGTAGGACCCGATAGAGAGGATGAACACGAGCGCCGCGGACGCCGCTATCCCGTTACGAGAGAGCGGCAGCGTCACGCGCCGAACCGTCTGTAGCTTCGTCGCACCGAGGTTCCGGGACGCCTCCTCCAGTTCGGGGTTTATGTTCTGGACGCTGGTGTACATCGTGAGGACGGCGAACGGGAGGAACCCGTAGACCATGCCGAGCATGACCGTGAAGTATCCGGTCCCGCTCGTCACGGGTTCCCCGATCACGTTGAGCCCCATCAGGAACTGGTTGAACAGCCCGTTCCCGGAGAAGACGATCTGGACCGCGTAGGCGCGGATGATGACGGTTAACCACATCGAGCCGATGATGGTCAACAGGTAGAGGTTACGGAGTACGGCCGAATCGGTCCGCGCGATCCAGTACGCGATCGGGTAGCCGAGCGCGGTTGCGATGACCGCCGTCAGTCCGGCGAACTCCAGCGTCTGTCCCAGGTAACCCAGGTACAGAGACGAGGAGAAGAACCGGAGGTAGTGTTCGAGTGTGAACCCGATGGAGTAGTACTCCCCGGTCGGTTGGGGGAAGAAGCTGACGGCCAGGAGATACAGCGCTGGCACGACAAAGAAGACGAGAAGCATGACGAGCGGGTAGCCCAGGACGATATCCCGCGTGTGCGATTTCAGCCACTCTTTGGCGCCTGAGACCGAACGCCCCGGAAAGGAGTCACGCTCGATCGTGTCGCTCAAGCTCACGATGCCACCCCGACAGTTTCGTCCGCGTCCGGCGCCTCGGAATCGTCGCTTTCGGCGAAGGTCCGAACGTCGACCGGGTCGAACGTCACCGTCACTTCGTCGCCGCGCTCGAAGTCGATCGTCCCGCTGGACTGGACTTCCACGGTCACCGGACCGTACTCGGTCTCGACTTCGTATTCGACGACCGACCCGATCAGCTGGACGAGCCCGACTTCGCCGTGCAGACTGTTTTCGGCGCCCGGTTCGGCCTCGTCCCGGCGCGTGATCGAGAGGTTCTCGGGCCGAACGAGCAGTTGCGCGCTCGTGTCGGCCGTGAACCCGTCCGCCGCGGCGGCGATTTCGCCGAAGTCCGTGTCGAAGACGCCGAAGTCGTCGGCTTGCCGAACCATCCGCCCGCTGAAGACGTTCGACTTGCCCATGAAGTCGCCGACGAACACCGATTCCGGCTGGTTGTATACGGCTTCGGGCGTGCCGATCTGCTCGAAGTTCCCGTCGTTCATGACGACGATCCGATCCGACATCGTCATGGCTTCTTCCTGGTTGTGCGTCACGAACACCGTCGTGACGCCGAGCTCTCGCTGTATCCGGGTTAGTTCGGTCTGCATGTGTTCACGCAGCTTCTCGTCCAGAGCAGACAGCGGCTCGTCGAGCAACAGCATCTCGGGTTCGAGCGCCAGTGCCCGCGCGAGGCCGACTCGCTGGGACTGCCCACCCGAGAGCTGCTCGGGCATTCGGTCCTCGTACCCGGGCATTTCGATGAGTTCCAGCATCTCGGTGACGCGCTCGTCGACTTCCGACTCGGTGAACGACTTGTCGGCGACACGCATCCCGTAGGCGATGTTCTCCTTTACGCTCATGTGCGGGAACAGCGCGATCGACTGGAAGACCATCCCGACGTCGCGCTTGTCCGGGGGCGCTTGCGTGATGTCGGTGAAGTTCATCTCGACCGTCCCCTCGGTGGGTTCGACGAATCCGGCGAGCATCCGAAGCGTCGTCGACTTCCCACACCCGGAGGGACCGACGAGCGTCACGAACTCACCTTCTCTGACCGAGAGGTCGACGTCGTCGACCGCGCGAACGGAGCCGTCGTACACCTTGGTAAGCCCGTGGAGTTCGAGATGTTTCGGGTTGGTCATGAGAGAATCATCTCCCGCCAGCGCTGGGAAAGCCATTCCTCGCGGTCGAGGTACATCTCGTAGTCCGGTCGAATCGCCGCTTCGGGGCCGGGACCGTACACTCGCGAATAGAGGTCTTCACCCATGTCCAGCGCCGATTCCTCGATGACCGGTGCGGTGAACAGGTTCTCGCTGATCTTCTGCTGGACGTCGGGTCGCAACGAATAGTCGATAAACTGAATCGCCTCTTCGGGGTAGTTCGTCGAGTCGAGGATGACCCACGCGCCGTCGTTCTGGACCGCGCCTTCCGAGGGGAACACCGACTTGACGGGCTCGCCGTTGTCCTCCATCACCAGCGTCACGTCGTGGAACAGCCACGACGCGCTGACGTTCTCTTCGAGGAGGGCCTGCTGTGCCTCGGCCTCGCCGTTGTACCAGAGTGACACCTGTGATTTGAGCTCCTGAACCTTCTCGAGAACCTGCACGAGCCCGTCCTGGGACTGGAGCGTCTCGCGGCCGTCGAAGAACATCTCGGCCGTGATATCGATGATGCCGGAGCGTTGGCTGTCACTCAGCGCGAGCGACCCCTCGTACTGGCTGTCCCAGAAGGCGCTCCAGCTGTCCAGTGGTTCGTCGAGGAGATCCGTCTGGGACACCAGCGTCGCGAACCAGCCGAACGCTCCGGTCCCGACGACTTCCCCCTGGTCCGTCGTCGGGAGCAAGTCGTCGAGGACGACGTCACTGTTCTCGAGTTCGCCGGGGTCATACGTGTGCCAGATACCCAGCCGCTGGCCTCGAATCCGGTTGATAGGCGTCGCCACGACGAGGTCGATGGGTGCCTCGCCGGCCTTCACTGCAGACTGGAGCTGTACCGGTTCGCTCGCGCTCGTCCCGCCACTGGTCTCTACCGGGATACCGGTCTCTTCCTCGAACGGGGCGACAAGTTGCTTGTCCAGAACCTCCTTGAAAACGCCGCCGAAGAACTCCACCGAGAGCGGATTGCTCTCGGTCGGTGAGCTTGGGCCGTCGTTCGAGCCGAACACTGAGCCACAGCCAGCCAGCCCCGCCGTGGCGCCCACTGATGCCATCTTCAGGAAATTTCTGCGTCCTGCACTCCCCACAACGTTCGTATCGTTATCGCGATTCATGCACCAGAAGCATCCAGCAATTGCCCGTTAATTAGCTCTTTGTTTATTTTAATGGGTTGAAATACGACACCGAGGTATATCTCTTGGCGTTTTTAGGGATATAATCGTCCTCTTAGAGATAGGGCTTCTCCGGTCGTGCTTGAGCCTCTCGGGCACGGTTGAAGTTACAATGTTGAGTTATTATCTTTATTTCCATTTATTCGTTCAACTTCTAGAGGTTTTGTATGAGTATTGTACGTTCCAAAGACGATATATTCGGTGATATTCAATTTTTGCACGTGCGTCAGGATTTGCAACGTTTCGGGCCAACAGTCGAGGGATTTCGCCCCGGAGAGAAGCCGTCGGTCGACCAGCCGAATCTTTCATCGGCGTTCGGTCAGTGGCGTGGCCAGTATCGGGGACGCCTTCCACAGCCGACCTCCGGGACGACGGCCGTACCGGCTACTGCGGTACCACAGATAACTGAGACCCCGTCCCGAGTGGGATACCCGGTCTATCGCCGGAGCCCACACGGTCGCGTCCGTCCGAGGAGGGTATCGAACACGCTCCGTAGTCAGCCAGGTGGTGTCTCGTGAACGGGGACGACTTTCGGACGAAACGGAAAATCCAGCAGCTGGGTTCGTCGACGCTCGCAATGACGCTTCCCGCGCAGTGGGTTCGGGAGCAGAATCTCGCGAAGGGGCGTCAACTCGTCGTGCAACACGACGAAAGCGATGGGTCGTTACTGGTTACCCCCGATGACATGCACAAGGCCGGGACCGAGATGACGATAGACGCTAGCTCGCACTCTCCGGCGTCGATACGTCGAGCGGTACTCGGACAGTACGTGCTCGGCCGACAGTTCGTCCACATAGAGAGCGATGGGCCGTTAGAGCCAGCGGTCCACGAGACTATCACCGAAATAGAACGGCAACTCCTGGGATTCGGTATCGTGAACGAGAGCACTGATTCGGCCATCGTGAGGTGCTCGGTGGACCCCGCTGACTTCGAGCTTCCGACCCTGATGAAGCAGCTCTGGCAAACCGAATCGGTGATGCGGACCGAAACCGTCGAGGCGCTGCTGACCGACGAGCTGGATGCCGCTCGGCGGGCGTTGCGACGGCAGGACCAGGTGACGAAGCTGTTCTATCTCCTGCTCAGAATCGTCTTCGCGACGTACCGAGACCCGCGTCTCAATCGTACTGTGGGCTTCGAGACCGGATTCCCGCTGATCGGGTATCGGTCGGTCGCCCAGGACGTCAAGCTGATGGCCAGAGCGAATCGAACGGTCGCGTCACTGGTGCTCGAATCGGACGGGTTCGACCTCGATGGGGAGATGCGCGCTCATCTAGACGAGGTCACGGAGGCTCTGGACCGATTCGCGCGTGCCACACAACAGGCGGTGACGGCTCCCACTATCGACGTAGCCGCCGACGGCGATCGACTGGTCGACACGCTCGACGCCGCCATCGCCGACACTCAAGAGCGGATAGAGACGACTCGGCCGGCTCCGCTCCTCTCTCTGCAGCGGGTGCTCACGAACTTCGAGAAGAGTGGCGTTCACGTCGCCGACAGCCTCGATGTCGCCACTCGCTTCGCCTACCGGTCCGACATGACCGCTTCGACAGAAGAGACGTGACGGTCTGTCGTCTCGGCCGCGTCGACGGTGATGATGTCGAACGCGAAGACGGCGAGTAGCCCGGGTGAGTGTGTACTCGACACCGATGATGGGTTGTTCGTTGCCGCCTCGAACTGTGGCGGTGTCCATCGCCAGGAGACAGGCAATTCCGGGCTCAAGACGTGGATTCCTCCGCTGGGCGTGCAAATACCGTCCCACGGCAACACTCTGTCCGGTGACGTGTGCATACCATGTACAAACCTAAAGTTCTTATAGATTGACACGTGTGGCTTTCAGCGCGTTCCGGATGATAGCTGTGAGTTCTGTGGCGCTCTCGATGACTACTTGTAAACACACGGCTAGCAACGACCCTGTATGGACCGTTCTGAGTTCCGGCAGGGTGTCAGAGATGTCGTCCCACTTCTGCTTGGAATCATCCCCTTTGGTTTCATCGCCGGCATCGCCACCGTGAACGCGGGCCTCGGGCTCCCGGAGGCAGTGGGACTGTCTACTATCGTGTTCGCCGGGGCTGCCCAGCTCGCTGCACTGGATCTCATCGGTCGGGATGCGCCACTTGCGATCATCGTCGTGACCGCCCTCGTCATCAACCTCCGCATGCTGATGTACTCGGCGTCGATCGCCCCCCATTTCCAGAGGCTGTCGAGCCGAACGAAGGCCGCAGTCGCGTACCTCCTGACGGACCAGGCGTACGCGCTCGCTATCGCCCGCTACCGGACTGATGATTCGGCCCGTTCCGTAGCCTATTATTTCGGTGTTGCAGCGACACTGTGGGTCGTCTGGCAGCTGACGACTATCGCTGGCGTCGTGCTCGGGACGAGCGTTCCCGAATCACTGGGTCTCGAGTTCGCCGTACCGCTGGTCTTTCTGGCTCTGCTGGTTCCAGCGATGGAGGACGGCCCAACAACCATCGCTGGCATACTCGGTGGAACAGTCGCGGTGGTGACTGCTGGACTACCGCTAAATCTGGGCCTGCTCGTCGGTGCGTCAGTCGGTGTTTTGGCCGGTCTTCTCACAGAGACCGCCACGGAGGGTTCCTCGAATGGCGACTAGTTACTCCGGACCCGTTATCTGGGGCCTCATCTTTGTAATCGGCGTTCTGACGTTCCTCATCAGGATGTCGTTCATCGGTCTCTTCGGGTATCTCGACGAGATTCCGCCACAGATACAACGCGGACTCCGATTCGTTCCGGCCGCTGTTCTAGCCGCGCTCGTGGTTCCCTCGTTTGTCACGCTCGAGCCGGGGACTGGCGGCGTCGCTGTGGATAAACTCGCTGCTGGTATCGTCGCTGCAGGCGTTGCCTGGCGGACGGAGAACGTTCTCACGACGATCGGGGCCGGAATGACGACCCTGTGGGTCGTCCGATTCGTCCTGCTGCCGGCTGTCTAACCGCCCACTGCGACCGCTGTATCGAGCGTTCCGAACGACACTGACGGACAGGTATGCGGGTTCTACGACACCGTCGAGACGGCTACGTGCGGATATTTTCCCGGCCCGGGACTCAGGCCGAGGAGACCTTCCAGCGCGTTAGACATCTGAACCAGCGCGCCACCGCCGCTCTTTACTACACTGTCTCTCCTCACTAGCGTGACGGGGCGACAGCGGCGACGCGACGCCGGAGTCGGACCGCACGACGCTCCGAGAGCGGCCTCGACGAGTCAGAGAGAGTCCGCAGTCGCACAGCTGCCAGTGGCGACCACCACAAAGCGTATGCCGACAGTGACCACTCGATACGGCTGGGCAGCGGTCCCCGCGAGTTTCGTTCCGCCCCCTTCCAGTTGCTGGGGCCGCGCCCAGCGCTATCCCGTCCGGGCGCTGCCCACGCCCGGACCTTGTAGCGGTTACGAGGCGTGTCCCGGAAGTGGTCCAGACGAACCCACGAGGTCACCTGTCACGGCCGAGCCGACCGTCACCGGCGCCATCGCAACAAAGAAGCCTGCTACCTCGACCCACGCGTGTGTTACTCGCTCTCGTCGGCGAACAGCCGGCGGAAGGCACCAGACCGCTCAGGGACTGAACTCGCGTCGCTGCCTCTAGGCCCGGGAATCGCGAAGTAACTACGGCAGTTTCTCGGGGTCGATATCGACCGCAGCGACTTCCCAGACGTCCCAGAGCGCCCGAAGGGCCGACTTCGCGTGTTCTCCTCGGATATCTTGTGGCGACCTGTCCTGTTCGGTCATCCGTTCCACTATATGACCCTCCATCCTGTTCGGACCGTTTTCGCCGCGGTAATGCAACTTGGACCGCCGCAGTTCGTTAATCTCCAACAGATCTGTTAGCAATTCGTCCGTGATGACACCCTCTCCGTGGGCTTGGGTAGCGATGTTGTACAACGACCAGGGGCGGTCGCTGGTATTTTCCGGGATGTTTTCGTGGAGTATCTGTTCGATGGCGGCAGTTGCAACGGCGAAAGAGCCGATAAAATAGCCGTCGACGAACGTCTCTTGGGCTTCCGGAATCATCTCCATCGTCGACATCGTAGCGGCTCGCACATCGGGACTGTTGGCCGTTATCCATTCCCGACGAATCGCTTCCCCGTTCGAGGTGTCGCTAAATTCGTCCGATGTAGAGTACGTCGGCATGCCATCGATTCAGCGGCCGTAGGGTTATATAATGGGTTGGAGCGAGTCCACTGCGAAGCAGACTACTCGAAGTAGCGGAGTGGCAACATGGCAGCACGTCCCGATTCGCGAGGAACAGGTTTACCCCGTCGAAACCAGCGAACGCCAGTCGACGTCGAGGAGCCATGGCACGGGTGAGCACTGGTAAAGCCCCGGACCAGAACCCGAGAACAATCCAGATGGCGCCCGACGCGGCTGCGAGCCGCCGTAGCGTGACCAGAGCGCGCCCCGAATCACAGCGCCAGCGGCTGGAGTCTGGCGCCAAAGGAGAGAGGGGCCCCTGTGGCGTATAGGCACGGCCCACCGCGGAGAACCGCATCAACGATGCTGCACAGATTATCCTGGGACGACCAGCCTATCAATTTATACAGACACCGGTCCAATCGCGATGTGATGTTCGGTATTCCTGACCGAGAGATACTCTCGACAGGAGACGACGTGACATTTTCCGAGACAGCGGACGCAGTTTCGCTATCCTCACTGCAGCCGATACCACGTATGCTTGACGAGGGCGTCGATTCAATCACCGTCTCGAAGACGTCTGCCAACAGATATCGAATCGAATACTTCGGCTTTCTATCCGGCCATCTCCGGACCACGGAAGACGGAATGAAAGCCTTCGGGAAGACGATACTCGCCGACGAATCACCGATCCCGGCCTGGGTTCTCGATTCAGCGACTGCGGAAGTACCGTGGTGGGCGCCAGATGACTACGAGCCCCCGGCACCCATCGAATGCGGCCAGTGCCGCGAAGAGACGCCCGTGAGGTCGATACTGACTCCACTCGAGTCTGCCGACCTTCCGTATGTCTGTCGGGACTGCTGGGATGCCAACAATCGCAACTGAGGTGACGTGGCCAGCTACTGCCCTCGGTGTGGATTCTGTCCCTCTATCTAACCGAACGCGCTACTCGGCCGTGACTGATGTCGCTCCACTCGCTCGGCGAGAGCGAACTCGAAGCCGCTGACTGACATCGGTGTGTGGCCCGACGTTCCTTCTCGGTGGCTGGAAGGAGCTGTCGGTGGTCTTTGCTGGTTCTCGTTAGTGGGCTGCTGTACTTTCGCACTGGTGGCCCCTCAATCAATTCATCACCGAAATAACGAGCAGCCCCACGTGGGGCTTTCAGTGTTCGGCTGTTCGGCACGCAGTGACGAAGTCCGCGACGATATCGGTAAACGCAGCAGTCAGATCTTTCGCCGCGAATTCGTCGAACCGTATTTGATCGGTGTCCCTCGGTAGTCCATACAACGACTGAAACGCCCGTTCATACGAGCGATACGCGTCCTCCTCCCACGGAACGAGGTCGAGATATCCGTAGTCGATGGGCATCTTCGCGGGCCATATCTTCAGCTCGCCGTTTACGTTGGCTGTGAAGACACCGGGGTTACGGCCACTGGTTCCCTGATGAGCCTCGACGACGAGTTTGATTCTGGCGTTTTTCACGCCGGTCACGTCGACTGTGTCACCGATTTCTTTCGCGAATTCGTGAAGCTCGATGAACTGTCTGGCCGCTTCGTCAGTTATCTCGCCCGCGTCTCGCTTCCGGTCCACGTCGGCAAGCATCTCCGTTTCAGTAGTAATGTAGCCGGGTCCCTGTCTCGACATACTTGCTAGATACTTCCGGAGAGAGCACTAATAGACAGCGTATAGCTGTCCGCAGGAAATCGTCTCCGACGGACCGATTCTTCGAGCGGTTCGGGTTCGAGACGATCGGAGGCGAGCGGCCGGATACAGCCGGCTGGCGTCCGCGATGTCTCGTGCCCGGTAGCCGATGTATCGGTGCCGAACGGATTGACCGCATCGCCCTTCTAGCGCCCACCTGAACCCGACCAATCAAATCGTTGAAACTCGAACGTACCGGTATGGATTCCGGTGACGTAGACACAGTGTTTCTCGCGGGAGCAAGTGGTGACACGGGACAGAACGTGCTACGATTGCTCGCCCCCCGGGACGTGCGCGTCCGCGCGCTGACTCGCTCGCCGGCGAAGCGAGCCCGACTGCAGCGAGTTGGGGCGGACGAGGTCGTGGTCGACGACTTGCTCGACCCCGACGACCTGGACAGCGCCGTCGACGGCGCTGACGTGGTTATCAGCACTGTCGGGTCGGCACCGACGGACGTCCTCTCCGGCGGTCCGTACGTCGACGGGGTCGGCGCGCAGAACCTCCTCGATGCCGCACTCACGGCTGACGTCGACGCCTTCGCTATGGAATCGGCCATCGGCGTCGGTCCCGAGGACGCGAGCGTGCTTGCGACGGTCTTCGACATGGTTATCGGTCCGATCCAGCGAGCCAAAGCAGCCACCGAAGCAGCGCTCAGAGAGGCTCCGCTGCGACACACGATTCTCAGGCCAGGGATACTCACGAACGGCCCTCGGACCGACGACGTGACCGTCGCCGAACCCGGGGCGAAACTATGGGGAGCTGTCTCACGGGCCGATGTCGCCCGCCTCCTGATCGCCGCCCCAGTCACCGACGCTGCTGCCGACCGGACCTTCGAGGTCGTCTCGAAACCGGCCTTTCGCGACCGGAGGCTCCATATCGACTGGCAACTGCCGGGCTAACGCAGAGGCCGTGGGTACCGACCGAGAGCCGTCTGTCGTCATCCGCCACTGACGAACAGGTCGCCTCGGTCTTGTTGCGGAGGATCTCGTAGTCGTCGGGGAACGGTGGCGTGTTCATCGCTCGTCCCGAGCCGTGCAGGCCGACGTCGTGGACGAGAGCACCGATTCGAACACCTTCCGTTCGGCCTTCCGGAGATGCTGGTGGAACGTCGGCGGTGCAACGTCGAGTATCGATGCGACTCCTTCGCCCGAGGTATCGCGAGGCCACTCGAAAAATCCGGTGTGAAAGGCAGTTTCCAGCGCAGAACGCTGCCGTGGCGTGAGCTCAGTCATCAGTTCGGGAACCGTGGGTTCGTCCTGGTCGTGGATCGATCGCTGGCGGCGCTTCAGAAGGTTCACATCTGGATATACCTCGTGCATCTTCTCGATTACCTCCCGAACGTCCCCGCTCGGGGAGAGATGGACCGTCAGGTGATAGTCACCGTCTTCGATGACAGCCTCGGGAACGGAACCGCCCAGGGAGGCGATGGTGGACAGGACTGGCGGTTCGGAGACCCGAAGTTCGAACAAGGTCTCGTCACCGTGGTCACGGAAGGTGACGCTTTCGTAGAACGGAATCGCCTCGACCATCGCCTCCACGGTATCGATACCGCCCGGCGTCGTCCGCCCGAAGAAAATGTAGTCGTCGTCGGCGATCGGAACCGTCTGTTCGAGGTAGATGGGGTCCGTCTCCGAACCGTCGATGCCCAGCGACTCGAAGACGTTCTGGATCTGGAACTGCAGTTCGACGACTTCGTCGCTCAACAGGGCGCGTTTCCGTTCGAGGGCGGCGATCGCGTGACCGACGATTTCACCGAGTTGCACGACCACGTCGCGTTCGCGTCCTTCGAACGCGTTCGGGCGCTCGGCGTATACGTTCAACACCCCATAGGTAGTGCTCTCGTGGACGATCGGGATCGCGGCCGACGACCGGAAGTCACACGCTGCAGCAGCGCTGTGGCAGCGGTCGGAGCTCTCGTCGGGTGAGAGTTCCTGCGACGTCTGCACTTCGCCAGTGTAGAAGGCCCGTCCCGTCGGGTTCTTGCTCCGTGCATCGTCCGGGTCGATGGTGATAGTGATGTCGTCGAGGTACCCCTCGACGCCCGCCTCCGTCCGGAGATCGACGGTCTCCGTGGCGGCATCGATGTCGCCGATCCAGGCGAACGAGTACGAATCGGCGGCCGCGAAGCGCTCGCAGACGGTCGTTTCGATCTCATCGCGGGTCGACTGGTCGATGACCGCGTCGGCGATCCCCTGGACGACCTGGTTGACGTTGTTCAGTGCGGCGAGTTCCGCACGCTGCTGAACCAGTTCCCGTTCGTGACCGTGGCTCTCGATAGCGCTCGCGAGGATGTTGGCGACTGACTGGACGAAGTTGACGTCGTGATCGGAGAATCGCGCAGGCTCGGTGTCGTGGGTCCCCAGAATACCCCACGGGTAGTCGTAGGGGCCAATGAGCGTGCTAATCCCGCTTCGGATGTCGTGGCTCGTGAGCAGGTCCGGGCCGCTGAACCGCGGTTCCGTGTCGAGGTCCTCGACCCTGACAGGTGTCTCAGACGCCAGAGTGTACGCCGCCTGCGAGTCGCCCTCGACGACCGAGACGGTCGCCTCGCCGACGATGCCGTCGTCCCAGCCAACGCCCTGGCGGAGCAGCAGTTCCTCTGAGCCAGCGTCCAGTTCCAGAAGCTTACAGTAGTCGTTATCGAGTGTTTCCGCGACGAGTTCGGCCGCCTCGGTCATCAGCGCGTCGAGGTCTCGATTCTCCAGAGCGCGCTGCCCCAGGTCGGTTACGACTTCCTGTTGCCGGACACGGGTCTCGAGTTCCCGTTCGCGCGTTTTCAACTCCGTGATGTCCTGTGACATCGCCGTCGCGGCAAAGATATCGCCGTCGTCGTCGCGTACGGGAACGAAGTGGAACTGGTAGCTCCTGCCGTCGATTGTGGCCTCAAACTCGGAACGCTGACCCGCAAGGGCCGCCTCATACCGTGGGATGACGATATCTGCGATCTGGGGCGGCAGGACGTCACGGGCGAGCGCCCCCTCCAGATCCGCTCTCGTCACGTCTGTCCCTCCCTCTGGCGTGCCCGCGAACGTAGTGTACCGGAGTTGCTGGTCGACAAGGGCGACGGCCCCAGCAGGGAAATTATCGATAAGTGTCTGGAAGTGGCGCCTGTATTCCTCGAGTTGCCGCTCACGTTTCTTCCGTTCGGTCACGTCTCGGACGACACCGGCGGTTCCCTCGAACTCGGCACGGGACGGGAGTACTGCATAGCGGCTCTCAACGGTGAGCCGGTCACCGGCCGCCGTCTCGATTTCGAGTTCGACGCTTCCGGTGTCGTCATCGCCCTCGATGAGTGCTTTGCGGCGCTGCTCTCCGACTGCGAGCGTCTCTTCGTCGACCACGGTAGTGATGTGACTGCCGAGCAGTTCCCCGCGGTCGTAGCCGACCAGCTCCGTGTACCCCTCGTTGACTACCGTGAACCGGTAGTTCTCGTCGACCGCGTAGACGCCGTCGGTCACCGTCTCGACGATCGTCTTGTACTCTTCGAGTCGGCGTTCCCGCTCCTTGCGTCCGGTCACATCGCGGAAATAGACCGATAGACCCTCCTCGGAGGGATACACGTGATGTTCGAACCACGTCCCGATGTGTTCGTAGAACGCCTCGAACGAGGTGGACTGCTGGGTCTCGAGCGCTTCCTCGAGTGCCCTCGCCGCTTTCGGCCCCTTTTCCAGCGCGTCCCAGAGGTACGTCCCCTGAAGTTCGGCGGGCGACCGCTCCAGGAACTCGACCGCGTGATCGTTGGCGTACGTGAACCGGAGGTCGTCGTTGAGCGCGAAGAACCCGTCGTCGACGCGCTCGAAGATGGTTTCGAGTTCGCTCTCGAGGTCGTCGCGCTGGCGTTCGAGACGCTGGGCCTGTGATTTCAGCCGTGTGATGTCCTCGCCAGTGGTGATTACGCGTTCGATATCCCCGTTGGTATCGAACACTGGTGCCGCGTTCACGGACAGCCACCGATGCCCGCCGTCGGGGCGTTCGACCTTGGCTTCCCAATCGAAGACGGGGTCACCAGTCTCTAACGTCCAAGCGGCAGGGTGCTCGTCGGGTGAAACGAGGGCCCCATCCGCGTCGTATACCGTCCGATCGCCTGGTGAATAGGACTCGGTTTGACTGTCCGGGATTCCGAGGACGTCCTTCGCACGTTCGTTTATCCGGACGTGATTTCCGTCGCTGTCGAGGACCATGATGCCCACGGGACTCGTATCGACAATCCGGTCGGTGAGGTCTCGCTCGCGTCGCAGCTGTCGCTCCTGTTCGCGGCGGCCAGTCATGTCGCGGGTGACATTCACGTATCCATCGAGGGTCCCGTCATCATCTCGGATCGCCGAGGTAGTGACGTTCGCCCAGAACCGAGACCCGTCGGCGCACATACGCCATCCCTCGTCTTCGGTCCGCCCATCTTCGGCTGCTTTCGCCAAGTTGTCAGCCGGGACGCCCGCAGTGCGGTCCGCTTCGGTGTAAAACGTCGAGACGTGCTCCCCGACGATGGCCTCGGCGTCGTAGCCCTTGATATGCGCCGCGCCGGGATTCCACGTCTGAACGTGGCCGTCGGGGTCGAGCAGGAAGATGGCGTACTCCTCGACCGCGTCGACGAGGGACTCGAACTGTTTGTGGTCGGTCCGGTGGGCGCTCTCCTCCCGCTGTCGGTCGGTCACGTCGTAGTAGAGTTCGATCCGCCCGCCGGCGTACGCGCCCGATTCGATGGGCTTACTCCGGTGTTCGAGCCATCGCTCCGCGCTCCCGTCGTCAGGAGTGACATGACACTCGAATCGGTCGGTCTGCGTGTTGTCATCGTACGCCGACAGGACGACGTCGACAAACGTCGCCGAGTCTTCGACGACTGGCGCGATGCACTCGTCGACGAGTGTCCGCGTGTCCCGACCCACCATCCGCTCTCGTTCGACGCCGAAGTACCGCTCGGTGGCCTCGTTGATCCAGACCACCTCGAACTCCGGGTCGAGGACGAACACCCCGACGTCGGCGTTGTCGAGTACGTCGTCGATCAGGGACTCGGCTACTCCCTCCCATCCGGGCCCGGCGAAGTCGCGGTCCTCGGGCGGTCGCCACCACACGCGCCCGTTCCCACCTACTATCTTCGTATCGAGTCGGCCTTCGTCGACAAGACGCTCCAATCGTTCGTACGTGCTTCGTCGGCCAAGGTCGAGGCGGTCCGCTACCTCGGTCGTCGTCCGTGGGACTCCGGCTTCCTCGAAGAGGGCGAGTGTTTCCCGAAGCGCATCGGTTAACGAGCTACTGGCCATTGCCGCGTACTGGCGGCTGACCGTTATCAACCCTCCGCCGTTGGAGGGTGCATTGTTCGACAGAAGTTACCGGACTTGCAACGTGTTGTGTTTCTAAGTATTCGGAAACAAACTGAACTGGCACATATCTGGTTCAATCGACTCCCCGGCGCCGCACCTAACCACGTATAGTATGCCGTTACGGGTGACGGGCTCCGAGTAGAAGGTACACCGGCCGGCGCCGGCTGGATAGGAGAGCGCACATCATGAACCAGTCTACACAGCAAGGGACGAGAGCGTACGGAATTACCGAACCATTGAGTGACAGCGAGTACCATCAAATACTCTCGTCAGACCGCCGGAGAACGATGCTCGAGGTTCTCGCGGAACGGACTGCCCCGGTCGAGCTCAAGGTCCTGGCGGTAGCAGTCGCTACTCGGGAAAACGAGTCTGACGTATTCACCGGAGAGACCCTAAAGCGGGTCGCGTCCACGCTCCACCACGTTCACCTTCCAAAGATGGCTGATTTCGGTATGGTGGATTACGACACGAACACGAACCGTATCGAGTCCTGTCCGTGAACCCGTACTTCACCGAACACTGACAAAAAATCGAAGGTTTGTTTTGCGATTGTCGTATCAGCAAATGCGATTACTAGTAGTACGTCTCTCGATTCCGTGACGATGTCGCTCTCTTGTCCCCCGAGGTTGTCCTCGATGTACTCGCGAAACGACTCGGTGGAGCGGTCGATGTCGGACGCGGAGTCGTCGACCGGTAGCATCTATCGGTGCCTCCGGCCGACGGCGGCAACAAGAGTCGCTCTTATGCAAAGCTGCGGAAAGACCGTATAATTACACTGAGCCGGCGTTTATTTGGCGATATGGCTTCTGCTCAGCCAGCGGTCGGCGGGATGTTTCGGCAGCTGATTGAGCTGGGCGTCGTCGAAGTCACTACGGAGCCGCTCGATGTACGCGGTGCCATTGTCCTCTTCGACTCCGCAGCTACAGCTCTGCAGTATCACCGATTTCCTACGCAAGAGCGGAACATTAATTACTGACATATTTAACTGGATATAATATGGAAAAACATCCAGAGTCCACCCTCGAAAAGAGGGCCGGACTCGGCAAACGATTCGTCGCCCGCATTCTAGACTGGTTGCTTATCAGTACCCCGTTCACAATCATCTACGCTCTCGTCCAAGCTGTCTTACAGGGGTCTGACACCGCCTGGGTGGCGGTGGCGTACCTCTTCTTCGGCCTCAGCTTCCGGGTCGTCTACTGCCTCTATCACACAATCATGGAGGCGACGTACGGCTACACGCTGGGGAAACTGGCGTTAGGGATAGTCGTTGCCGGCAAGGACGGAGCCGAGATCGGCTGGGGCCAATCAATCGCTCGGAACCTGTTGCGGTTCCTCGGCGTTTGGGTCTTTCCGTTTTCAGCGATACTCGCGGTGATCCTCATCGCTGTGAGCGACGACAAACAGCGGCTCGGCGACATGGTCGGCAGCACCGTCGTCGTCAAGCAGGCCTGAAACAACGTACTCATTCGGTCAGTCAATCCAGCTGGTGAATCCGTCGAGTTACTCGTTGATTGTCTCGTTATCGGGGTTTTCCGCAATTCTACATAAGAGCGACAAGAGTTAACCAACGTGTAGACCGGAACGGGCAGAGTTGGTTACGAGCCGTCGCTCTTGTGCGCAGTTGTGGAAAGACACCTCTCGTTGAATCGCGCAATACGGACAACAGACTTGTTCTCACGGGTACAATCAGGCGTCGAATGACCGCCCTCCACACGTTCCGAAGCCGAATCCGCCCGGGAGCACTACTGATTGTGTCGCTACTTGTCGGCGCAGCCACGTACATCGAGTTCGTATACTACGGACCAGCAACGCTGTACGCGGTGATTCTCTGGATTGTCGTTGTCCCGATGCTGTTCGCTATGACAGTGCAGGGTGTTCGAGACCATCCGCTCTACCAGCCACTCGTGTATGTCGGGTTCATCGCGATCGGAGTGCTCCAGTTCCTCGCCGACAACTGGGCTGTCCTTGCGGGCGTGTTCGTTGTCGCCGGGCTCGCTGGCTTGGCCTCCCAACTTCGGTGAATCCCCACACCGTTTGAGGAGTTGATACAACGAGCGGTGTCCGGAAGCAATAACGTCGCTGTACTGCGTTGAACCGCTAAAACAGCGCGTCGATTCTGTCACCTGTCACGGATTCCACGAGACACGGGAGTTGGGTGGGAACCGAGCGCCCCGCCCATCGCGACGGCGCGTTCGTGATTGGCGTCTTCTTCCCTGTTCTCACAGTCTCCAAGGTGCTCGTCGGAGAGAGCATCGTACAGTCAATGTCGTCGTAAGTTCCCTCATCGGCTCGACCCCTACAGGAGTATGGACGTTTACACCGCTCATTCTGGCCACCTGCTCAGCGTCGACTGCTCGTGAACACGCCCGAGGCGCTCCCAGCTGGCCAGTGCGCTACAGAATCTGCTGTATCCGGATTTCGCTACAGTTGCCAGAGAACCGACTGAATACACGGGCATAGTCAGCGGTCCGGAGAGCCGATCAGAAGTGATGGCCAGTACTCAGTACAGTTTTCAGGCCTATCGAGATGTGGGCCGGAAGAGGCGCCGATCAATCTCCCACGCCACTGCGAGGCTCGATAGTACGGCTACTACGCCGATCAAGCCGAACGGTGAACGCTGTGTGAGTGAGAGCGGGATTCCGACTGCGAATAGCGCCCACCGTATCGACTCCCGGTTCTCTCCGGACCGGTAATGAGAGACGATAGATGGGACGAGGAGACTCCCGCTGATCAGACCGACTAACAAGGGCGTCTGAACGGTCAGGGTCCCGACCGACAGTGTCGGGAACTGAGTGACAACCAGCGCTCCGCCTGCGACGAGGAGGACGAGGACGACGGGGCCGAAGAGAGTTGACCGACTCAGGGACACGATTGGGTAGTAGAGCCTCCCGCGACATAGACATTTGCCCGGGCCGCCCCACGTGCTATGATGGTCGATTCCGATATTCAGCGACGCCTGTTTCATACGGCGTAGTCTCCATGCGGTTTTCCACTGTCTATCGACTCCCTGTCGAGTGGACTGCCAGTAGCTGCTGTCCGGCACCGGTATCACACCCCCCAGAAGAACGCGATGCCGCCGACTGTCACCAGTGAGAGAAGCAGTTGCAGTGGTGCACCGATGCGGAAGTAGTCGCCGAAGCGATATCCCCCTGGGCCGTAGACAAAGAGGTTCGTCTGGTAGCCGATGGGCCCGAGAAAGGCCGTACTCGCGGCGAAGGTGACTGCCAGCACGAACGCGAAGGGGTTGGCTCCGATTCGGGACGCGGAGGCTGCCGCCACCGGGATGAGCAGGACGACACTGGCGTTGTTGCTGATGACCTCCGTAACGAGTCCCGTGGCGATGTAGAACAGCCAGAGGACGACGACGACTGGCAGCGCCCCGCCGATGGCGACGACCTGATCGGCCAGGAAGGTCGCACCACCGGTGCGTTCGAGCGCCACTCCGAGCGGAATCACGCCGGCCAGCAGGAAGATGATATCCCACTCGACAGCGTCGTACAGCTCGTTCGGTTCGAGCACGCCACCCACTACCATCGCTACGACGCCGCCCAACGCCGTTATCAGGAGCGGCAGTACTTCGAGCGCGGCGAGGCCTACCACGCCGACCATGATGGCGACCGAGACGGGCGCTTTCTCCGTCCGGTAGTTCGGCTCGCTCGGTTCGCGGGCGACGATGACGTCGGGGTCGCGGCTGAGTCGGTCGATACCCTCTTCCGGCACATCGACCAGGAGCGTATCACCGACGCGGAGGCGACGGCCGACGATTCGGTTGACGACCCCTTCACTCCAGCTCCGAAGGCCGAGTACGGCCGCCCCGTAATCCGCTCGGAACTGTTCCGGGTCGAGGGGCTCGCCGATAAGTCGCGAATCCATGGAGACGACTAGTTCGACCAGTGTCCCGGTGTCGCCCGAGTCGAGCGCCGCCGTACCAGTCCCACTGACCACGTCAAATCCCGCCAGCTCTGGGCCCTGCCTGACGACTTCCCGATTGGTTCGCACGACGAGTACGTCGCCCTCGTCGAGTCGTTTCTCTTGTCTTGGCGCGACGGTCTCCTCCCGGTCACGGACCAGCTCCACGATGTCGATGTCGGGTCCCAGTGCCGCGGTCACCGATTCGACCGACTCCCCGACAAACTGCGAGTCGGGGCCGACAGCGAGCTCTGTGACGTATTCCCCGACGTCGTACTCCGCGAGATAATCGGCCTGTGGGGGAACTCGCGCCGGCAGTAACCGGTGCCCCACGAAGACCAGGTAGGCCCCGCCGACCAAGACAACTAGCAAGCCGAGTCCAGTGAACTCGAACATCGAGAAGGCGTGTAGCTCCGGATACCGACTAGACAGTCTCGCGCTGACGTTGCTGGCGAGGATATTCGTCGAAGTGCCGATGAGTGTCAACGTCCCCCCGAGCTGGGACGCATACGATAGCGGGATGAGCAGCTTCGACGGCGAGGTGTCGCCACGATTGGCCACGTCGGTAACGACCGGCACGAGCAAGGCGACCACTGGCGTGTTGTTGAGGAAGCCGGAGAACGAACTGGAGATACCGACGGTCGTGAGCAGTTGTCGACGGAGGTTCGTCCCGGCGAAGTTGGCCATCCGACGCCCCAGTCGCTGGACCAGCCCGGTCCGGCTGACACCCGAACTCAGGATGAGCATCGCGAGGACGGTGATAGTCGCCTCGTTGGCGAACCCGGAAATCGCTTCCGCTGGGGAGATGGTCGTCCACGGCTCCAGTAGCGTCAAGACGAGCAGTATGACGATGGCCGTTACGTCGACGGTCAGCGCCTCGGAGACGAACAGGACGAGAGCCAGCAGTACCACCCCGAGGACCACCAGGATGTCTGTGGAGACGCCCACTTGCAGCAACTGTCCGTGGGACCAGCCCATCGTCGACGAATTCGGTCCTCGGGGGCAAAGTTACGGTTCGATTATCGGCACATCCGACGTCTTCACTCGGCCGTCCCGGGAATCCGCCGTTCACCGAACCACCGCTGGAGCCACGCGCGGACGAACGGTCCAGAAGGGGTGGCTTGATGTGACCACTTCTCCGTCGACTCGGTCCCCGATTGTGTCGGGGACATCGCCGAAGACGGCGCGGCTCAGCAGTCCCTCCCGAGTGGTCCCATCGCTATCGTCTCGACCTCGTTCCCGGTGGCAGATCGGCCTCCGGGAAGCAGCGCTGTGGACAGATATCCCATCTGAGAACTGGCGGCACAGGCTTATACCGTTTCATCTGAGTGGGTCATATATGCGTGAGACGGCGGACGTTCGCGTGATCCACGTCGACGACGAGCCGGATTTCGCCGACACAGTAGCTGACCTCCTCGAACGCGAAGACGATGGATTCACCGTCGAGACCGCAACGAGCGCCAGCCAGGGGCTGAATCAGCTTGCCGACCACGACGTCGACTGCATCGTCTCCGACTACGACATGCCCGACCAGAACGGTATCGAATTCCTCGAAACCGTCCGTGAGACGGCCCCCGACCTACCGTTCATACTGTTCACCGGCAAAGGTTCGGAAGAAGTCGCCGGTGATGCCATCTCCGCCGGCGTCACTGACTACCTGCGAAAAGAGCGTGGCACTGACCAGTACACCGTGTTGGCAAACCGGGTGCGAAACGCCGTCGAACGATACCGTGCCGAACACGCCCGCGAGCGTCAGCGCAAAGCCAGCGAAACCACGCAGGAAGGCATCAGCATCCTCGACGAGGACGGCGATTTCATCTACGTCAATCAGGCGTACGCGGAGCTCTATGGCTATGACCCCGAAGAGCTACTCGGCGAACACTGGGAACTGATCTACCCCGACGACGAGGTAGAATTCGGACGGACCGAAATCTTGCCGACGGTCGCACAAGAGGGGGTCTGGAGCGGTGAAACAAACGGCCGCCGAGCCGACGGCACCACCTTTCCCGAAGACCACCGTGTCGTACAGACGGACTCGGGTGAGTTGATCTGCTCGGTACGGGACCTCTCTGCGGAGCAAGCGCTGCGGATCGAGCGCACCCGATTCGGGACGCTCGTGGAGACGCTCAGCGACCCCGTCTACGTTCTCGACGAGACGGGACGGTTCGAGTACGTGAACGACGCGCTCGTCGAGATGGTTGGCTACGACCGCGGGACGATTCTCGGGGAGACGCCGGCACTGATCAAATCGGACCAGGCGATCGAGCGGGCAGAGACTCACCTCGGGCGGCTCCTCTCTTCTGACGGGCCCGACACCGTGCAGTTCACGATCGAGATCCAGCCCGAGGATGGGCCGCCGATTCCCTGCGAGGACCACATGGGTATCTTGCCCTACAGAGGGGACTGCTTCGAGGGTTCGGTCGGGATTTTGCGGGACATCACCGAACGAGAAGAGCGCGAACGGGAACTGAAACAGCGGAACCAACGCCTCGACGAGTTCGCCAGCGTCGTCTCCCACGACCTCCGGAACCCGCTCAACGTGGCCGTGGGCGGCATCGATCTCGCACGGTCGGAGTGGGACAGCGAGCACTTAGAGCGCGCCGAGCGTGCTCTGGATCGAATGGAGGCCCTGATCGAAGACCTCCTGACGCTGGCCCGCGGGGACGAGACGGTAACTGAACTCGAACCGGTCGATCTCGCGGAGATAACCGAGCAGTGTTGGGCGAACGTCGAGACGATGGACGCCACGCTCGTCGCCGACAGTGACTGCAGAATCTACGCCGACGCGAATCGGCTGAAGCAGATGGGTGAAAACCTCGTCCACAATGCGATCGAACACGGCGGCGACGACGTGACCGTGACTGTCGGTGAGTTTGACGGGGGGTTCTACATCGAAGACGACGGTCCGGGAATCCCCGAGGACGAACACGACGACGTGTTCGCTGTGGGGTACTCGACGAGCGACGGGGGGACGGGATTCGGGCTGAGCATCGTCGAGCGGATTGTCGAGGCCCACAATTGGGAGCTCTGCATCACAGACGGCTCCGACGGGGGCGCACGATTCGAGGTCACCGGCGTCGAGTTCGTTTCCGAGTAGCTGCTCTGTATCGGCCATCTTGCCGGGGTCAGGCCCGAGTACCGAGACGTAGCCTGTCGGTCGTAAGCTAGTGATGGGTCGGTTCGATAGCGGGGCCGGCCGGTGGGTTCTTACGAGCGTGTCCAGATACTATCTGGATGGCGCATTCGGAGATACAGGCGTGTGATTTCTGTGGGGTCGAAGAGATGTCCAATACCGTGCTCACTGGCGCTGAAACGGTCGAATATCTGGATGGGGCGCCAAGAGCCTCCCTCCCGAGTACGGTGCTGTGCTACGATTGTGCCCGAGACGTACGTGATTATCTGGAGGCGCGGAAA
Organism: Halomicroarcula saliterrae; assembly: GCF_031624395.1. Lineage (NCBI taxonomy): Archaea > Methanobacteriati > Methanobacteriota > Halobacteria > Halobacteriales > Haloarculaceae > Haloarcula > Haloarcula saliterrae. The sequence continues at coordinate 159,780 of NZ_JAMQON010000005.1, read as the reverse complement.
GCCATCGAGAACGAAGATAGCGACGGACTCGCTCCCTTCGGCGAAGCGGATGCCGAAGCGGTGCTGGACCGGATGGTCGACAACGAGCATCTCGTGCTCGAACTCGGGCGGGAATCCGGATACGGTATCCGGTCACGCGACGGAGTATGGAAACACGCGGTCTTCCGAGCGCCGGGACCGAGCACGATAGAGAGGCTCACCCGCGCGGAAGTCCGGACGCGTATCCTGAACGCAAAGCGGCTGACACTCAAACAGTTCGACCCAGTCGCGTGGGACCGCTTCGACACACAGCGGTGAGTGGCGACTATCGCCGCGAGGAACACGAGGGCAGTGCGTGTGGCACGGACGTTCTCTCGGCGTGTTGGTTTCGCCAGCGGTCTCGGTAAACTAGCTGTACAGTCGGGTCGCATATACGCTGCGTCACGACGGAACGAAGCGTTATACCGCCGGTACGTCAATATCCTGTCTGAATGGACGTTCCCGCCACTCCGACTCGCCGCGACGCACTCCGCATCGGCGGAGCCCTCATTACGACGGCAGCTGCTGGCTGTAACTCCCTTTCAAAATCGGGTTCCACCGGACTCGTTCTCCACAACGCCCTCGATGTCGAGGTGCGGGTGATGGTGACGGTAACCAACGCCAATCGAGACGAACCGATCCTCGATTCAGAGGTCGTGACTGTGGCTCGCGGAGACCGACTGGTCGTAAGTGACGATATCCCACGAGAGAACGGCCATCTGGTCACTGTCTCTGTAGATATTGACGAGCAACCCTCCGCCGAGTTAGCGTGGAAGCAAGTCACGGAGCCGCTTCATGTCATCATTCATCGAGACGATATCGTATTCACCGTCGAACCGTCGGAGTAGCGACTACCAGTCCCAGCTCTCTTTACCCCCACAGATGGCTAACTGCGTAATCGTATGCCCTCTGTCAGCCCTATTTCGCCGATTACGTCCGGGAGGAAGCGTTGCAGCATCTCCTGTATCGCCATTTCGCCCGAGGCAGTGGGATACGCCAGTTATCCTCTCGACGATGGGGACACTCGGGAGACATATCTGTCAAACAAACGGGTCTACCGACAATCGAGACACGATTATTGAAACTGATTATTTGCCGATTAGATATAAATAATATAGTACTAAAGTCGGCGCATGGGACTATTCGACGGGGTAAAGGACAAAGTAGAGGGATTAAATCAGAAACGGAAAGAGGTCGAAGAGGAATCTGCGCTGCAGATGGAGTTGAAGCTACAGAAGTGGGTACTCAATGTCGAAGACTGTCTCGTAGCCGCCATCTACTACCCGCCGGAAGGGGGTGAACCGGGCTTCTTTCAGTATTACGTCAAATCGGACGGGAGCGCCGAACTCACTGATGAACTGCTCGATTCCGACTACGTCGAGGATATAGAACCAACGCGGAGTCTCGGGCCAGAGTACGAGGTTCTAACAGTCAATCTCACTCGGGAAGGTGACAATATCGCCGCTGACTGGGGGCAATTCGATGAACCCGTTTTCGGTCCGGACGACAGGTTCGAAGCCATGTACGTGGCCATCGAAAACGAGTTCTCGAAGTATGTCGACCAGCTCATCGAGGAGCCGGGCGTTGGATACATCAGGCCCCTTACTGAGGAGGAATCAGAAAATCCGCTACAGGTGTTTTTGCTCGAAGACAGAATGGACGTGGATAATCCTACAGAGGTTCTGTTGGCACCGTATCTAATCGACATCGAGATTACCGCTGCTGAACAGCAGGCAGTGCTCGCCATCGAGTTGCTACTCGATCCGTTAGTCGACTCCGTCGTCTCGTCGGATTTGGGAGCGTACGAACGGGAAGACCAATCTGAACGGCTGGAACTGCACAGACGATTGGATGGACTGTAAGCGAACGTTCGAATCTGTAGCTACACCGCGTGAGTTGTCAGCATCGATATGTCAGAAACTCTAGCTTCGGTAATTCCACTACACTCCACTGTTACTATTTCTGTCGGTAAGAAAAATTATATATATATATTCGTATCCACCATACCTTATTTGTAATGCTCTATCGGAACTGCATCGCACTCGATGGCACGTCTTTCTCAGAAGCATCCGTCTCGACTACCCGACTGGTCCGCCACTAGTCAACAATGGCGGTCGTTACCCCAGATGCTGACAAGTGCTATGCCAGCGTCCGAGCGGAGCCAACTGCATCGATGGGGACCGACGATCGGGACCGGCAAGCAGTACGAAATCACAGTCCCGAGCAGAACGACCACAACCTGAGTCGGGCCCGGTTTCGTCGGGTGATCGCTGTTCAGAATCATCTGACCACTCCCCGCTCGCAGGTATCGCTGGATCGAGCACCAGGTGACACAGACAACTCATGACAAAATCAACTGCACAAGACCGTGGGACGGCTGGCGACGACCCGAATCAGGCCCAATCCGCAAGGGCTGCCGTCAGGGAGTTCGGTGATAGCTGGAAGCGCCCGAACGATTTCACCGACCGGGCGACAGTTAGTGACGTAACTCCAGAGCGGTGTGAGAAACATATCGTCAAGGAAATCACGGCCGTCGAAAACCGAGAAACGATCAGAACACCTCCGAGCGAATACGACGCAGCAGTAAATAATCGAACGTCGTTCGAGGACAGATACGACCTTGCAAGGTCAGAATTTCCTGACACGACGGTCGAGTACGTCTGTAAACCGGACAGTGTCGATACGTGCCACGAATGTTCCGGTGCCGGAGAAACGCGGTGTTCGACCTGTTCAAACGGCAAAGTTAGCTGTGGGACGTGTAACGGCAACGGAATGGAGTCGTGTAGCAACTGCTCGGGGTACACGAGTACCGGACCGAAAGGGCAGATCGGCTGTCCGGACTGTGGCGCCTCTGGCACGCGTGGCCACGGGGACGAGAAGCGAACCTGTGCGACCTGTAACGGCGACCGCCACGTGATGTGTAACAGTTGCAGTGGTTCCGGTGAACATCGATGCACGAACTGTGGCGGAGGTGGGACTGTCACCTGCGGGACCTGTGGCGGGACGACGATCGTCGTCTGTGGGGTCTGTCAGGGGGAGTGTGAACTGGTTACAGCTGATGTGGGAAGCGTGGAATTTGAAACTGAAACCTCGGAGAAAGGACTGAGTGACATCGGTGTTCCGGAAAAATACATAACTCGCGAAAGGGGGACGAAATTCAAGACAGAAGAGACATGGAACGACGTCGCAGAACTGGACACCGAAACCGTCGTTCGGACGCAAACAGAGCGGCGCCACGTCGATGCTACCCGTATCGACTACAGCTACGGCGATGAAGAGTGGGAACTGTACGACGTAGAGGGGTCAGTTAGAGCCCAGTCGTATCCAAAATCCGGAGCCCGAAATCTGGTTCCGTGGGTGATAGGTGGAGCGCTATTGCTCCTTCTCGGAGTCGGTGTCTACCAGTTCCTCCTCTAGCGTCACCAGCCGTTTGACTCACACGTGAACCAACGAACCACGGACTAATACCGCCACATGAAAGCTATCAACACAGACACGTTCAACACGCAAATTCAGACCACCTTGGCCGGCAAACACCTCCTTTCGTTGCGGAGTTCAATCAGGGGGGTGGTCCAGAGATGGACCGGGGCCACCGGGAGGCAGGTATGATTTTCGGGCTCGGCGAAGCGGATAAGGACCCCGTTATTGGTGTCGATATCGGAAGCTCAGTAACGTACCTTGGAGGGCTCGAACCCGACAACTCTGGCATGATTACTATCACAGGGTCCGATGGGAAGTTACTGGTCCCAACGGAGGGGGCCATACTTGGCGAGGAGATCGCCGCTGGCACTCAGGCGGGAGAGCTCCTGGACCGGGGAGCCGACGTGGTCGATATACTGACCCCGTTTATGATCAGCAAGGAAACCCGGGACGGAAAGTTGCCACCGCTAGATCACGGGCAGCCAGGGGCCGTCCGACGGGAGTTCTTCGAGCACCTGTATACCCGCATCGAGACGGATGTCGACGGCTGGGAGGGGCGTATTGCGATCCCGTTTCGCCCGTGGATTGACGAGACAAACAGGGATTTACTGGAAGAGTTCCTCCGGGACGCTGGCTTCGATGTCGTCTGTCGTCTCAGTTCACCAGTCGCGACCGCAATCGGATACTGGGAACACCACCGAATCAAAGACCCACACTACTCGCAGAACCCGCGAGAGGGCGCAGTACTTCTTACCGTCGACATGGGTGCCACATTCATCGATGCTGCAGTAATCTCGGTCGACCACAGTCAGTATCGTCAGTTATCGCTGGAAGCTAGCGCGTTCAAACAAACGTGGGAACGCGGGTTTGTCAGCCAGTTATTGAAGACGAAAGATTTCGATGTTCCCTCACACGAACTGCAGGCTCTAGAGGTCGTTCTGGAGAGAGAACTGTCGAAGAGTATCGAGCAACTGCTCACAAAAGGGGACGAAACAGTTCAAATCAGGATTCCAGAAGTGTTTACCGGGGCAGGTGGTGAAGTGCTCACCATCTCTTCATCGACGTTCCAGCGGTACGCGTCGTTACGGATGGAGGGATACAACGATCGGATCCAGGAGGCCCTGTCATCTGCCGGGCTTGACTCGTTGGAAGATATCGATATAGTGATTACTGGCGGGTTTCCAGCCCGAACGGTTCCGGTGTTACACTGGTGGAGTACACAGGGAGCTGACTGGGGCACTATGAGTAACCCGAACGAAACTGTGGATTCAAATGCGAAAGTCAGAATCACCGGCGGATTCGGTGGAAAAACACTCCCCTCTCATGGCGCATCTGCGTTAGCGAATTCCGAGGTGGGCCATACGAAGTCAAATATCAAAATTCAGTAGCCCGTATCGGTTCAATTGCCGGTAGTTGGGTTACCGATACGTCCTGACACGAGTAGCTACGTACTGAGATACCAAAGAAGCATATTCATCGGAACGACGAAGACTGTGAGAACGGCAGGCAGCGACTGGACAATCAGATAAAACGGGGCCCAGCAAGCGGAAACCGTTCTAAAACTGCTATCGATGACAACCGAGACCGAAGTCGATGTATTCGCCGACCGCCTCCGGTTGAGGCAAAAAATCGAGCAGGCAGGTCGAAGTTTGGGTCGTCAGTCGACTGCCACGCTGAAATTTATAAGAGACCTTATATGCAAAGGGAGAAATCATCATATAGCTACTACTCACAGGCTATCTAGCCTGTTCTAAATATGATACTATGGACCGGATAGACGTCGAAGATGCCACACCGAACGCGGGAGATTACTATTCCCGGATAGCAGCCGCTCCAGATTTCAGCGCAGAGGAACTGCAAAACGCTGCAGATGCTGTCTACCGTGAGTACCAAATCCGCGCGAGAACAGGCGATGAGAGCGACATAAGTGCACAGATACAGCGAGTCAAAGATGCGAGAGAGGTACTCACAGACCCGGAGCTAAGAGAACAGTACGATATCTTCCACCGGGCAGTTCCCAGTTCCCGGGCCGATGCCTACGAAAATTGGCAAAAGAGTGAAACGACACTATCGCCGAACGCGTGGTTAAGAATCGAAGATGGGGACAGTTCAGCGTCGGAGTCGACCTCACAGACAGAGTCAGAAACGGACACGACGGACAGTTCCAGATACAAATACGACACATCGTCACCGGGGAAATCGAGTTCTTCGAACGACTCCTCGTCCGGTTCTACATCGGAGACTAACAGTGGAAAAAGTCGTGGCGGCTCGACACGCGAATCGGAGGCGTCGACAGACACGGGTTCTGAACGTTCTACTTCAGCTTCTAGTACCTCGTACTCGCAAGGTGGGACGTCCTCAACTTCTGGGACCGCGTATTCGCAGGGGGAGACATCCGGTCGAGATTCTACGGGTGGTTGGGAGAGTTCGACAACGCAGTCCGCGGGTTCGAATGAAGACAAAACGGCATCAGGATTCGACGAGAGCGAGGACAACGGGACAGATTCCGTCGAACTAACAGCTCAAACAGCGGTAACGAGTCATTTGATGGCACTCGTTTCTGATGGTGTCGGAGGAATCGGTATCGGTATCGGCGTCGTTATCGGCCAATTAGTGTGGGTTGTTTTGGCAGTTATTATGCTCATAGCTGGAGCGATCATCTCGTTCTTCTACGGAATATTGAACTGGTTCGTCGAATTACTAACACCGATATCTATCGCAGTGACCGGCGGGCTTGGAAGCGACATTTACAACGGCAGCTTGGTGCTGCTGGGTGTCGGAATTGTCTGGCTCACCGGCGCCATCGGGCTGTTCATCTACGAAGTCGGCCTGAGTGTATTTGATGGAGACGACACTGACGAGTTGGGCTCCCAGAGACATATCGCCCTCCGATGGTCCCTAGTTGCGGTACCACTCGTCCCTCTCCTCTATTTCTTTGGAGACCTCCGTACAATCGCCCCAGAAACGCTAGAGACGAGTGTGCTGGGAGGTCTGTTCGCTTTGTTCTTTTTAGCGCGTGTCGTCACAGTTTCGTTAGACCGGTTGTTCTTCACGTCAGTTGCTGTCTGGTTAGCAGCAACCACTACAGCAATCGGCAGCGCTCACGTGCTACTATTCAACATGTATTGGACCGAGATCGGTGAGGAATTTATCAGGATCTGGCAGAACACAGGCTTGCCTTCCACGCTCGAATTCACGATACAGATAATGCTGATAGCTGGAGCGGGGCTGTTCGTTCTCACAGAGGTGGTGCGAGGGGTCGATTACGTTCGAGATTGAGCCCTAATCAGAACACGTCGCGATCTTCGAGTGCCACGATGTCGTCCTCCCGAGCCGAGTGCGTTCTCGGTGCACCCATGCCTCTCGCTTACGTCTGGTACCGCAGGACCGGAGAAATAACATTTTTTATAGATGCATAGATAGGCTAGATTTTCATAGCGTTACTGCGGTGTATCTGGTAATTAGTGAGTTGCTCAGTGGGTTCAAGTAGGGGGATACCTAATAAATTAGAGAGATGTCTGATAGAAGCCGAACAGTCGGCATTGACCTCGGGACGACGAACAGTGCGATGGCAGTTCTAACGATGAACGAACCGGAGATTATTCCCAACAGCAGCGGCAACCGGACCACTCGATCTGTAGTTTCTTTTACCGACGAAGGAGCGGTAGTCGTTGGCAAAGAGGCGGTGAACAAACTCATAACAGACCCGGAGCAGACTGTCGAACAGGTCAAGCGTGAAATGGACAACGACGGCTGGGAAATCGAAGCGCACGGCGAGTCCTACGACCCACAGCAGGTATCAGCACTCATTATCGAAAAGTTAGTCGCAGATGCCGAAGATTATCTCGGTGAAGATGTCGACTCCGTCGTCATCACAGTCCCTGCATATTTTTCCGAAAAAGAGATCCAGGCAACCAAGAACGCTGGCGAAATCGCAGGAGTAACGGTCGAGGGTGTCAAAAAAGAACCCAGTGCCGCCTGCCTGGCTTACGGTGTCAAAGAGGGCCAGCAGGAAGTCGACGCAGAGGACGAAGAGCTCGCTTTCGTCTATGACCTCGGTGGGGGAACGTTCGATGCGACACTAGTGGATATCGCTAGCGACTATTCCAACCTCGAAACGAAGTCAACTGAGGGAGACCACGACCTCGGCGGTGAAGACTGGACCTCTCGAATCGTCGACTCGATTACGGACCAGATCGAAGAAGACACCGGTGTTGATGTCGCAGAAGATCGCGAGCAATATGGACGCGTCCGTGACGCTGCGGTGACTGCAAAACACTCCCTCTCGCAGTCTCAATCCACAAATATCACGATTCCTTTCGTCGTCCCGGAGCAGAGCTACAACTACGAGAACGAGTTTACCCGGGACCAGTTTGAAGAGCTGACGAGCGATCTCCTGGAAAACACGCTCGACTGCTGTGACCGACTCTTCGACCGGGTAGATTACTCACCTGATGATGTCGATACCGTCTTGCTGGTCGGCGGGAGCACTCGGATGACTCAGTGTGAAGACGCTACGCGAGAGTACTTCGGGAAGGATCCGGTCAAGAAGGTCAATCCCGACGAAGCAGTAGCCATCGGAGCAGCGATGTTCGCCGACATCAGTGAAACTGCCGGAGAGAATATCGCCGATATCCTGCCAGGAGATGCCTCGAACGTACTCATGACTGAAGTGGTGCCACAGTCCTTCGGTGTGGAGCTGGCCGACGGCTCTCTCGACGCGCTTATCGAACAGGACGAGGCTATTCCGGCCACCGCCGACGATGAATATACGAACGCTCACGACGGGCAGGAAACCATGAACGTGCGCATCCATCAGGGCGAAGTACACGATAACGCCAACGCTGAAGAGAACACCTATATCGGGAACCTTCGGCTCGAAATTCGCAACCCGAAACCGAGAGGCGGTGTCACAGCGACTGTCACCTTCGAGATCGACGTTGACGGCACTCTCGCTGTGGAAGCCAGAGACGAAGAAACCGGGGAAGAAGTTCAGGCCTCCTTCGAGAGTATCTTCCATCTCTCCGAGAAAGAACTAGAGGGGAAGCAGAAGGCGCTGCCAGACCAAGAAGGCGCAACGTGATTGGCGGGCGATGTCGACGAGCGATGGTGTGAACAACGTGCGGTGAATCTGGCAAAACTCGGCGGGAGAGAGTCGAAGTGACGACGGAACGCGTTAGACCACCACCCATCGACGCTGTCGTTCTGAGAGAACTCCCCTACGGGTAATCCCGAGGCTTCTACTGACACTCTCGATACAATCCCAGCGAGACGATACAACCGCTCATCATCCACAAACGGTTCGGCGATTCCCTTCTACTCCGGTACAGAGAGGACCAAGCGCGCCGTCCAGCGGCAGCAGTTGGGTTCCACAGCCATAATATCTTATCCGGCCGTCGGTCCCAAGCTGTGTACACGCTGGTCAGTGGCTTCGCAGTCGATCGGCAGCCCCGCGCTGGGACAAGACGCCGACGGTCTCGCTGGCCGGCTGGCCGACGGTGTGACTCTCCGACTGCCGACAACTGTCGCCTCGACTGTCTCTCTACAATCGAGTGGATCCTACTGTTGCCACTAGCAAGTACCCAGAACCCGGACCCGACGTGCTGCTCGGTTCAAATGGAACCGATACTATCGACACATCATGCCATGTTCTCGGCTTGGATGGTCTCGATGACGCTTTCTCCCTGCTCTGTCAGCCCGTACACACGCCCCTTGCGTCGGTTCTCGGAGACCAGTAACGTGACCAGCCCCTCCTCCTGGAGTTCCTGGAGCGCGCGAGAGACGTGAGCGATACTGAAGTCGGTGTCTGTGGCGATGAGTGACGGTGTGGCGGGGCCAGCTTGCAACCGTTCGAGCGTGGCAACACGGTACCGAGAGCTGATGACGAAACTCACATCGTCCCACTCATCCGTCATTCTCGACCCTCCAGTGGGGACAGCTACGTTCTGAAAGATGGGTTACAACAGTCATACGGTAGACTGAGACGGGAACGGTGGTTAAGTATAATTCACCTTCTGAGAATAACGGCTGCAATACGTGAGAAGGCGATGCTTACCGGGCAGAACGCAGGTTCTAAATCGCTCCGGACGATGCATCGTGAGCGACAATCCCGGGTGTACCACGGATACCAACACCCCACGAAGCACCGACGACACGAACCAGAGACCGAGTAGCTACTTTCGTGACATCGCTCGTCCGAGCACAGACAACGCAGTTATCCCGGTCCAGCGGCGCTCTGGAGGTGCCAGCAGCCGGAACTATTCGCGGCCCGGCGGCGGGCCGACGATATCGATTCCGTGCGCAGGAGCGGACTCGGTTACCCGGCCGATAGCGGTCTCGCTTGGCGGCTTCGTCGGAACGACCGCCGCGTCTGCCGGTTCACTGGGCGCGACGACGAACTCGTCGAATCCACCGGGCGACGTCGTCGTGAGAATCTCGGCCTGGGACTCGGCGACCAGGCTGTGTGGCTCACCACTGGGCAAGACCACCGACTGACCGGCCGTGATCGTGTGGGCATCGCTCGACGTGTGTGCCGTCACCTCCCCGTCGAGGACGTGTATCGTTTCGTCGGCGTGCTCGTGGATGTGCATCGGCGGCGCGTGTCCCGCACGCAGGTGCATTTCGACGACCGACTGCTGGCCATCAGTTGCAGCGCTCGGGACCCGCACGTACGCGAGCGTGTCCAGAAACCGATACGCCTGCCCATCCGACCCGCCGGCCGCCGGCTCTGAGAACCCAGTCACACGGCTGTTGTTAGTCGTATACATATTAGTAGTTCGTACAGCGGTGAAATTAGAGATAGAGAGAACCGGGGCTAACTGAGCCGTACTGACCGATGTGGCGGCGGTATCGCCCCGTTGGCCACCCGCCGTCACCGAACAGGAGACGTCACCGTCCACTGGTCGCCGACTGTAGTTGCTTCGAGGCCCTCGTCAATTGCCATACGGGCAGTAGAGGCGCACGTGTCGGGCCACACGTTATCAGTGGTCTCTGTGAGCCGGTCGGGGGTTCTGTCTGCATCGGCACCGACCTCCCGACGGAGTGGACCGAGTGATGGGAACCCTGTACCAGCCCCTATTCGGCCGTAAACTGGTGCTGCTGTACCCGTTCGGCGACAGCCGACTCGAAAGCAGTGAGTGATGCGACGAACTCACCGTCCGCGAAGAGCTCCGCGTACGCCTCCCGGACGACGTCTGCAACGAGCCGGTCACGAATCGCATCCACCGTCACCGAGGCGCCGTCGTCGTCCACCGCCGCACCTGTCTGTTCGATCCGCTCGACCGTTGCATACTCCGCCGCCAACTCCCCAGCGGACGGTTGCTCCGAAGGCGACGGGGCGTCGCTGGGCTGGACACGCCACGTCGCTGCACGACCGCCGGCCTTGTCACGAATCAGGACGCCGGCCGCCGGACCGTCACGCCACGCGGACGGCGGGAACCCGGCCGACTCTTCGAACCGAGCCAGATCAGTGTGTGGCGCCGGCCGCTCTTTCTCGATTGCCGGGAGCGTCGGTAGCCCCAACCGCTCGAAGACTCCGGTCGCCGCGTCCGGTGACAGAAACGACTCCGACCGCCCGGACCACACGTCGGTACCGACAAACGCCGGTACTGACTCCCAGTCGTACTCGATACCCTCGTTGCGGGTGGCGATGCCACAGAACGTGATCTCGCTCGGGGCATCCGTCGCAGCCTGTAACGCGTCCCGATCCAGCTCGTCGTCGATCAGGCGGGCCGCCCGTTGGAACGCCACCGGCACCGACGCCGCCACATCGAAGGACCCATCGGCCGTGGCGAACGTGACGAATCCCGAGGGAGCGACGGTGAATCGGAACGCCGCCCCGGTCGGGAGTTCCTGTACCCAGACGTGCCCGGAGAACGCCTCCGTGTCAGCGAGCGTCGGTGTCTCGGGACACTGCTTCACACTCCGAGCTACACGCCCAGTGGTGGTAAAGGTCGTGGGCGACACACAACGCCCCCGAGAGATGTCGTCGAACGCCGTGCCCGAAATAAAGCCAGTAGCGCCCAATCCGTCAGCGAGAGTGAGCGGTACCACGCCACGGTACCGCCTCGGCAGATATATACCGCTTACCCGAGACCCAGTAGCCATGCACGCAGCCCAGACAGAGTCCTCGAGCATCTGGCATCTCATCGGGAGCCGCGGCTGTGGCGCCGACCCGGATGGTGCCACCATCGAGGGGGCGTGGGCGACACTCCGCGATCACATCGACCGGGGCGAGGGGGACCGCTGTACCCGCTGTAACTGGCCGCCAAATCGCTAGTGCCGACGGGTCGGCACCCACTCGGCGATCGTTACCTACCTTCGCTCGGGCACGGCGACGTTCAACCCGTTGGAACAGCGGCGCGGGCGGTCGCTAGCGTCGAAACGCTCGTCGGGACCTTACTGATGGCACTCCTCATTGTCGGCCTGACTCGTCGGTTCCAGTGGTCGTCCGTACGTCTCCAGTGGGGTGTTCAGCGCTCGACGGTGTCTAAAATCTTAGGCGCTATGCACATTCACTCAGACAGGCTACAATTAGACATGCCAACTATTGTCGACGGGACGGTCCCAGCCGAGGAGTTCGCCTTGCACCATACCCTCTCGACCGTTCCGGGTCTCAGCGTGAAGTGTGAGCGGCTCGTTCAAAGCGGCGAGAGATCAGTGATGCCGCTGGTGTGGATGCGTGGGGCCGACCGAAGCGCAATCGACGACGCTCTCACTGATGACTCGACAGTGGAGTCGGTATCGTGTCTCTCGGCGTTCGACGGCACCAACCACCTGTTCCGAATAGAGTGGGTCGACCGTGTTCGCACTCTGCTGGAGATGATGACGAACAGCAAAGCGACGGTGCTCGACATCCACTGCCGGGACGACCGGTGGTATCTTACCGTGTTGTACCCGACCCGCAAGCACTTTTCCCAGACCCACAGGTTCGCCACGGAGCACGGACTCCCGTTCGACGTAACCTCGATACGGGAGACAGAGGGCAAACCTGACTGGCGGTCAGGACTGACCGAGGGACAGCGCGAGGTGCTCGTGCGGGCGGCCCAGCAGGGCTACTTCGACGTCCCGAGAAAGAGGAACCTGGAGGGGGTCGCGGACGACTGTGAGGTATCCCACCAGGCGCTGTCCGAGCGACTGCGACGAGGGATGGGCACGCTCATCGAAGAGACCCTACTCGGCGGACCTGAGCCGGAAAACCCCGATGGTCGGACCGATTGAGACAGTGCCTGCCCTATCTCCCACAAGTGTCAATACATCAATTATCCTAGTGGCGGTGATTTCGGTCAGTTACTCGAACTGTCGTACATCTCTCCGAACGCCTGCTCTCCCCCGATCAACGCATCGACGCCGTCGGTGAGTGTCACCTCGCCAAACACGGTCGCCCGATAATACGTGTATAGTCCGTCCTGACCCCGCTCCGTTCGCTGGCGTTTTTCGACGAGGCCGACGTCAACGAGTTCGTTGAGGTGATAGTGAAGCGTACTATCGTCGATTTCGAGTGCGTCCTCGAGCTCCTTCGGACTCATTGCACCGCTGTGGACGAGCCGATAGAGAATCTCGTAGCGGGTGCGGTGGCCGACAGCCGCGTGCATATCCAGATACTCGTCGAGACTGAGAACGCTCTCCTCGGGCAGCAAGTCTTCTGGGTCGTCTGGAGCGTCCCCGTTGACCGCCCCCGTTTGGTCCGTCGCCATCGTACCCCACGTTTCGAGCCGGGTACGCTTAGTCGTTGTCAAGCCAGTAATTATCAAAAACACCTCTTTTTATATAGTGGTGCTGAATACGCCCACCAATGACTGTCGAGATCACGCGCGACCGAATCGCTAGCCGGCTCGGGGATGTAACATACGACCGGTTTCTCTTCTACGTGATGGGGCCGTACAAGTCGTTCAACCTCAACTACGTACTCAGCGAAGAGGAACGTCGCAACATCACTACTAAAGATCTCCCCGGCCCCCTCCGACGACTCTTCCAGAACAAGGACGATATCAACGAGGCCCAGGCACTCTTGCGACGTATTCAGGGTGCCCTTCGAACTGACCCCGGAGTCAATGCATTTCTCGCGCTCGATGTCGACATCGATACTGAGGACGTGGATGCGGTGACTCAGAGCATCGAGTACGCACGGTGTAGCAACGCAACCGCGTTCGTGGTTCCGTTCCTCGGCCACAACTTCGGCGTTGGGGAAGAAGCAGGCAGCGTCCTCGCAAACATCGCCGATACCCACGGTGAACGGTTGATTTTCATGCACGAGGACGACGTAACGAGTGCGATGATTCGGTCGGCACCAGTGCGGTGGGATCTACGCGTCGAGACGTACGAGACTGAAGCCGAACTTGTGACCAAACTACGCCGGTTCGCCGGCGGGGTAATGCACCGCGAACGACGGGGAGATCTGGGTCATCTGGGGTGAAAGTTCGATGGTACTATTCGTCAGTCGACCCGCAAGCCATCTCTGAGGCCGCCGAACGGTCTTTCAGGAGCTTCCCTGTCGACTGACCTGTCGTGTCGGCCAGTTCTTCGGTCGATGGAATGTTTTCCAAGGGCGTTTGTCCGACAATAGTCGCCGGTCCCAATTGTCGCTTTGGTACGATGCGTGTCGGTCACGATGGTTCACCAGTGCTGTCCGTGGTGGGACTGAAAAAGGCACAGCGCTGGCGCTTGCTGGGGTCAACTCAGCGACCGCCAACGTCGTGAGGCTTTCATGCAGACAAGGAGGTATCCAGCAGTACCGTATCAACTCGTCGGGAGCCGTGCTATGCCACCGCTGTCACGGAGGGAAACGTACAGCGCGCTATCGGCCGCTGATACGCCGATCCGGTAGGATTCCGGGTCGTACTGCCACCGGCGGGTTCCGCTGGCAGGATCGTAGGCGGCGATCTTGTTTTCGCTGGCCGCAAAGAGAACGTCACCGACACGCCCAAGCGCTTCGACCGTCCCACCGATCGCGATGTCAGTCGTCGTCTGCCAGCGCCGGGTGCCACCGAGGGCGAAAGCATCCAGGCGGATGAGGATGCCACCGTCGGGGTCGTTGACCGAGCTTGCAACGAACACTGCCTGCGTGGTAGCGGTCACCGTCTCGAGTTCGGCCCCCACTCGCCGACGCCAGGCTACGGTCCCCTCGTCACGGTCGATGGCGACCAGCTCGTCCGGGCGATCGTCACGGTCGGCCCGGACGTAGACGTGCTCGCCCACCCAGATTGGCGGACCGGCGTGGCTGGTCACCTTGCCGGCGACTGAGGCCTCCCACAGGACGTGCCCATCACGGGCGTGGCGCATCCGCACGGTGGAATCGCGAACCGTCACGACCCGGTCACCGACAGCCACAATGTAGGGATAGCTGTCGCGAGGTGTCGACTCCCACAGTACTTCCCCAGTTGTCGGCGCGAGCGTCACTAATTTCCCGTCGCCGTCCGGGAGATCGACATGGAGGATGCAGGCTTCGTCACTGAGTATCGGGAAGGGGTACTCTCGGCCGGGCCGTCGAAACCGACGTGTGCCGGTTCGTGCATCGTACCCGACGACCGTCTCAGCGACCGAATCTGTGCCGACCAGCAGCGAGCCTCGGCGACCGAGCCATCCGTTCTTGGCTTGCCCCTCTACGTGCCACAGCTCCTCGCCCGAGAGCCCGACCGTGTAGAGGTCACCGTCGGTGCTGTGGGCGTGGACCGGACCCCCAGATGCCGGGACAGCCGGCCGTGCTTCGATGGGCCCACCAGTTTCGACGGTGAAGACCCGCTCTCCGTCGGCCGTGAATCCGTGGAGTCGTCTGTCCTGGCCACCGACGACGACGTGGTCATCGGTCGCAGCCGGTGGACCCGCCGCCGAGGCGGCGGTGAACTCACGCACCCAGAGGGGATCGGCGCCGGCTGTCACCGACGGTAGACTACACCCGGCCAGCCCGAGTGTCCCCACCGACCCAATTGCGGCGAGCGCCCGACGGCGCGACCAGCCGGTGCCACTCTGTTGCTCGGTCACGTTCCGTAACGGCGCCCGTTCGTCGGCGGCAGCGTCCGGTTCACGCATCGGTGATCGCCTCCGGCGCGACCCGTGTCAGCCCGAACGTCTGCCCCAGATAGACGGTTTCGTCAGCTGCCTGTGCCCATTCGACACCGCCCCCCTCGAAGTCGCCAGTGAACTTGACCTCTCGGAGACGCGTGCCGTCCTGCTCGTGGACGTAGAGGACGGTCGGGCTAAACGGGATGGCCCCGCTAGGGCCGCGGATCCGGTGTCGCCCGCCGACAAGTGTGACGAGCCGGTCGTCAATTTGCAACGGCCCGTGGGTCACGGCGTTCGCGAGGTCGTCGTGCCACAGTTGCTGCCCGGAGGCCGCGTCGAACGCCCGAAGGGCGTAGTCCGCACCACCGACGTATACCCGCTCGTCGGTCACCAGCGGGCGTGCGAACACGGTGTTATCGAGTGGGGCGCGCCAGGCGACAGTCCCAGTCGTAGTGTCCAGCGCCAGCAGTTCCTCGGTAGCGGCACCGAGGTATGCGGTCTCGTCGGTGGTTCCGACAGCGGACAGGGGGGCGCCAACCTCCCGCGTCCACCTGACCGCCCCGCTCCGGTCGAGAAAGAGCACGCGACCGTTGACCAGCGGTGCTACGACACCACTGGCGGTCGCGCCGGGAGCGCCCGACAGTGAAGCGGACAGAGCGTGAGTGAACAGCGTCGTCCCGTCCGCGCGGTCGACACCGACCAGCCGATCGGGCACGTCGTCCTCGGTGCCGGAGATCGGGACCACGATTCGATCACTCAGCGGAATGGGGGCGAACTCGACGACTCCAGGGTCGGCCTCGTCGATTGGCGCGAGCGGGCGCTGCCAGATGGTCTCACCCGAAGCCGCATCGACGGCGACCATCGTTTCAGCCTTCGAGATAGCGTAGGCCCGTCCGTCACTGACGCCGATGGGCGACTTCTCACCTTTGCCCACTGTCATAGTCCACGTGGTCTCACCGGTCTGGACATCCAGACCGGCGACAATCGGCCGGTCTCGGAACGGACTGTGTGAACCAGCAAGAAGGTGGCCAGAGCGGGTCATCGCGACGGATGACGGATCGCGAAACCCAGTATGCCACGACCGCTGAATGGGAGATGACCCATCGCCTGGAAGACCGGCACAGCCGGCGATGCTGCCAACGAGGCCGGCTACCACTCCCAGGGCAGTACGGCGTGTCAAGGAGGGCATTTAACAACTGTTACAGTGGCTTTGATATCAGTCTTGGCTTGGGGAGAACAAGAGGGCGAATCCGAGGGGAAGGCGCCGGATATGCGAATCAGGGAACCTAGTTTGGGACTTTGCTGTCCCTGCTATACTCCCGAACTGATTCATGCGTGGATTCGAACTCGGTACTAGCGGGCGAGGTTGCTGACCGTGTACGAACCATCGTACGCGAAGAACGCACTCAAACAGTACGTCCCGCAGTTGACGACGACGTACAACGCGGGCGAACTCCACGACAACCACCCTGTTCGATTCACCAACGAAGGGCGACGAATCGACCATAAGCCCGAGAACGCTATCGAGTGGTACGTCAAAATCCCGCATCACGAGGACTACCATCGCTGGATGCCAGCACAACCAAACCCCGAACAACGGGATTGGCTTGAAGCGTTGACCGCTGGTGACGCTGAGATGGGCGAGAGTCGGCTATTCGAGCGGGACGGAACGTGGTTCTCCACGTCACCGCCATCCGCGACGTAGAGGATGGTTCCGAGGTGTCCGCGAAAGAACGCACGCCCATCGGTGTCGTATTGCGGAAGCGTCACTCGTCACGGTGTGTCACCGCGACGACGGCGGTTGCCCGACCGCACCCGAACTGTGGGCCGACGAGGCGAAAGCCGTTCGGCGGCTCCACGAGACCTACTTCACCGCTAAGGCTCCAGAAGCGCGAGAGCGAGCGTATCGCAGAATCCTTTGGGGAGGACTTGTGGAACCAGATAGACGACGTGAACGGAGCAGTGAACATCGCAGACCGCTACCGCAGCGGAGAGAGTCGTTCCAGAGAACACGAGAACGACGAGGACTCGGCTGAGGATGGGGCGCGTTTGACCGCGCCACAAGACAGCCAAGCCGATGCTGACACCCAGCAAGAGGCGCTTGGAACGTATGCGTCTTGAAACCTTAGGGCCGAACTCGGTCTGAAATCCCATGGCGGGATTCCCGCGACTTCAGGCGCGGGAGGAGGTCAATCCATCTACTTGGCTAATCAGCGTGGCAACTCGGGTCATCGATTGGACACTCAGCGCTATTCGCATAAAGAGACGTTCTCTGGTCCTCTACTGTAGTTATGACACCAACACATCCGTCTCTATCTTCTGTACTGAAGCTATTCCATTCGCCATCTTCATGACGAGCCATTACTATCAATGGTGCATCTGGCCAGACACAATCGATGATAATCCAATCAGGATCTACCGTCAGCGCACGAGTCTCCGTATGAACTACTCCACCGGTATCAGTGCGTTCTATCCGTAACTCCACTGGGACCGCAGTAGATTCTGTATTTACGAAACTGAGTTCCTGCATCGTTGCATACTCCTTACTGCCAGTAGAGGAACAGCCCGCTAGTAGGCTGATTCCCCCACCCGCAGTACCACAAAGGAACTGTCGCCGCTTCACGACTGAACTCTCCGACGGCTCCAGTAAGTGCTTTGCCTGTATCGAACAATCCCATGTACTCGGCTAACAGGTGTGAGAAGCCTTTTGTAACGGACGTACAGTCGTGGTGTCCGTTCAGCGATTACGATGCCACCTTCCGGCCTCTCCAGATGCAGTGGCTCATACCCGCCGAAGTACAGCGTGTATCGCTCCGAAGCGTGCTGATACCCGCTGGACAGCGTCGAGAGAGGTCGAGAAAGCAGTCGGGCCGAGAACAGCGGGTTGTTCCAGTGGTTCGACAGCCACCCTGACTGCAGCGGGTCCCAGTCGTCGAAGCCGTAGTTCGCGGGGGGCGTGTACGTGGTCCGAGCGGTCGCGATGAGATACTCGGCGCCGTCGGCGACCTGCCCGGCACCTCGCGCTGCACTCAAGACGGATTATCCCGTTCCAGTCCACGCCGACGATGTTTGCCGGCTCCTCTCCGGTGACACGGGGTTGTGTGAGCTCCTCGATCAGCGGATACTGCTTCGGGGGACTCGCGCCCAACAGATGCACCCGCCGACCCCGCCAGTCGACGATGTTGGTGTGCTCCTCGGCGGTGATGTCCGAGTAGCCCATCGGGTAGCCCAGCACCATATCCTGGGCGATCACGTCGGTTGCCTCTCGGCACTTCGGGACGACGATGAGTTCCGTCTCGGGAAACTTCGAGCTGAGTTCCCGCGTTGTGCGGTTGTACTCCCGAGCCTCCTCGGGGTCCTACGCATCGCCCAGAACGCCGACCGACAGTTCATATCGCTCGAATCGTTCGATATACCGGTCGAGGTCGGGATTTCGAAAGTCGTTGTCCAGCATCTCGATTGGGAGATCAACGTTCCGCAGCGACGACTGGTACGTGTAGTCCTCGCGACCACCGACCGTGAATCCGAGCCGATAGGCGTCGACGACGAACGGCTCGCGAGGGAGGAATCCTACCCACTCGGCCCGCTGTGCGTCGTCGATGGCCGTTGCTGACCAAGAGTGAGTTGCCTCTGAAGACATGGAACACCGACTACGCCCACCGGCGCGCCCAGCTGGCCAGCGCGCCACAAAATCAATAAAGAGAGAACGTCACGGACAAGAGATTGCAGTCCGTAAACGACTTTGCAACTTGAACAACGATAATCAAGCCATAGTTGCATATAGAGAAGTTAGATTAAAATACTGCCCCGGTATAGTGTCCTTCATTGCATGTGGGTGGACGAATTGGAAGATGGGGCACCGGGTGAACTCGTACCGTACGGTCGCCAACCGTACTACAAACCAGATCCGTTGCCGCCGGCCCAAGAACTAGTGCTTGACAACGGGTTCTACGAAACGCTCTCAAATGCGACCTACTGGCTCGGGAAACTCAGCGGGCTGAGTCTTGAGGTTGACTTCCCGGCGGTGCTGTACACGTCGTTGCTCCGCAAGGAGGCGATCGAATCTGCTGAGATAGAAGGCGCTGACGTTGACTACAATGCGCTGTACAGTTTCGAGACGAGAGCTGAAGATTCGACCGGCGACCCGAAGTCTACAGCTCCTCGCCTGGACAGCACGAAGGATATTCAAGAGGTTCTCAACTACGAACAGGCGCTAGCGGACGGCATCGAGTCGCTCGACCAGGATGAGCCACTGTCTATCGATCTTCTCCATTCACTGCACGACCGCCTGTTGACTGGCGTTCCGGATGACCGCGTCGACACCGACACCATCGGCGCGTTCAAGACCACACCCAATTTCATCGGCGAGTTCCTCCCACCGGTACCGGATGTCGCAGCCGGCGCGATGGAGACGCTACTGACCTACTATCGGACTGGCGGGTCCTATCAGCCGCTCATCGATATCGCGCTCTTCCACTACCAATTCGAGACAATCCACCCATATGGCGATAGCAATGGTCGGCTCGGCCGACTCCTCATCACCCTGCAGCTATACGATCAGGACTATCTCGAACGACCGAATCTCTACCTGAGCGAATATTTCAATCGGAATAAGCAGACATACGTCGACCGTATGGAGCAAGTCCGGAAAGCCGGTGAGTGGGAAGCATGGCTCGAATTTTTCATCACGGGAGTCCGATACCAGGCCGAGGAGTCCGTAATCCGGACACTCGAACTCGAACAACTCCGTCGGAAGTACGACCAACAGTATGGCGGCGTCGCCTATACAGCCGACCAGCTCGCCTGCTGGCTCTTCGAGCAGCCGTACGTGACAGCACAAACTGTCGCTGAACAGTTCGATGTCGAACACTCCACCGCATACCGTGCTATCGCATCATTGCAGGACGACGGCGTGCTCGAAGAGGTCACAGGTCAGGCACGAAACCAGGAATATCGTGCCAAAGAAATCTTCGAGATTCTCGAGCGACCACCAGAGACCTATTGACATGGCGCCAGTAGCGCGACTCTTCGACCGAATCTATCAGCTTGGTTGCCGTCCGCGAAATTCGATCCGGTCCCGAACAGTCTCTGCTGCTTCTCCATCCCACGCGGCGAGATAATCCCAACGCCGGTGTGAGTACGGCCACAGCGCTCCACCTCTGTGCCGGCATCGCGAACCTCGAAGTCCTGGAGCACATGAGTCGCGATGTCCCGTGGGAAGACGAAATCCTCGACTACGAGTTCGAGGTCTCGGACGGGGCTATCGAGGTGCCGGATTCGCCCGGACTCGGCGTGGAGTTTGACCCCGAGGCGGCGCGGCAGTATCCCGGTGAACCCAAAGATAGTCACAGCCTTTTCGACGCAGAGGGGGCGTCCCTCGCTGATACTGCTCTGAGATGTGCCGTGTCGGATGCCCCAGTCTGCGGTAGGTTCGGGCGCCGCTCATAGGACTGGATACGGCCCACGCATCTACTCATGAATGAAATAGATCTTCCCTGTTCGGCTTGTGGCACAGAGCTCGCAAAAAAGACGGTCCACCCACGGAAACTTCCAGTTTCGATAAGCTGCCAGGGACATGTTCGTGTCGCCGAATGCCCAGTATGTACAGCTAGGTACTACCCCACACAGGCACTTGTCCAGTTGGCTGGCTCGACAGACTCATCACACCGTTCTGGAGATAGCTGAATCATGGATAGAGGCTCGGAACCGCACGGAAATAGAGATCTCTCGGAAAATGATCCGCTCCCTAAGAGTCTCAAGAGCGGTACCTCTGTTCTTGTAGCTAGTGCCGGTGCTCCAGCTGAATACGCGATTGGTTTACGGATTCTCTGTGACTAGGGAACTGCGAAGGATACCGGCCTCGTTGTCACGACAACGGAGAGTGCAAAGCAGACAATTGAGCGGTATAGTAGTCTAGAGACGGAGCGACCATCTCTCGGCCTCGTCGACACGACCTCCCAACAGTCTATTTCAGCCCTCTACTGCGAACCGCCCATCGTCTTCACTCCATCACCGGGCGGTCTAGAGCGACTGGTAGTGGGTCTATCAGAACTCGCCGAGAACACTGCGCCAGAGGGTGCTTGTCACTTGGTAATTCGATCGCTCACACCATTTCTCGACGCGGTGCCAGCTGGTCATGTGGCGACAGTGGTTGAGCGACTTGTTGGATTTCGTTCTGAGACAGGGCTTGGCATCTTCGGGATAGATTACACTGCTCACGATAGAGAGATAATGGCAGCGATTGCCGGTCTCTTCGATGGGATCCTCTGGGTTACCCAACTATCTGCCAACAGCCTCTCGTTCGATTACGAGACGAGAAAGGGACGCCACAACTGATTTGATTCGGTGCCGAGTGGAAGTCAGAGTTCTAGGGACCCATCAGCTTCGTCGACTCGTCTGAGTTGCGGTTCTGCATCGTCGTCCTGTCCGTCGTAAACTAATTCGTAACAGGCATTTTCATCGCCGTCTGTAATCTCGAGCCTGGTTCGTTTGACCCCATCCTCGAGTGTATGAGCGAGAGAGATAGCATCGGGGTGTCCGAACGACTGAACGATGGTATCTACCGCTTCCTGTAGTTGTGAACTGGTTCCTGACAGGTGCTGGAAATCGCTGCTCATGCGTGTAGCGCTACTCGGTATACGCCTCGATGATGTCGTCGAGTGATTTCTCCGCCTCTGCGGAACGGTCTGTCGCCCCGGAGTCGTCAGATGAGGTTTCGCTGGCCGACTTATCAGTCTCTTCGCGTATAATGCGGGATTGCATACGCGAAACCACTCTCGCGACTGATATAACGATACAGGGTCCTCGCATATCGGAGTGAGTTTCGAGTCTCAGCGGGGCGTCTCGAATCCACGAGTATTTACGTTGTGGCAGTCACCCTCTACACAACCGAAATACGCGTTGTCCCCGAGATGGTTGCGTACTCTGGCCACATTGACCAGCTGTTCCGGTTTAGACGGCTGGCGGCGCCATCTGCGTACCGGCTCTCCTTCATCAGGCGGACTTTGACGAGTTCTGGGATCACTCTGATCGGACCCAACCTATGGAAATCGAAATTGCAACTATCGGCGGGTATGAGGAAGTCGGCCGCCAGATGACAGCAGTCCGTGCCGGAGATGACATCGTCATCTTCGACATGGGGCTGAACCTCTCGAAGGTACTGATTCACGACAACCTCCAGACAGAGAGCATGCACTCGCTCGATCTCATCGACATGGGTGCGATTCCCGACGATCGGATTATGTCGGAGCTTTCGGGTGAGGTGAAAGCTATCGTCCCGACACACGGTCACCTCGACCACATCGGCGCAATCCCGAAACTCGCACACCGATACGATGCCCCGATTGTCGGGGCACCGTTCACCATCGCTCTGGTCGAGGATCAGATCCAGGACGAAAACAAATTCACCGTGAATAACGACCTCGTCACGATGGAGGCGGGGGAAACGATGTCTATCGGTGACCACACCGAACTCGAGTTCGTCAACGTCACACACTCGATCATCGACGCGATAAATCCCGTCCTCCATACGCCAGAGGGTGCAATCGTCTACGGCTTGGACAAGCGAATCGACCATACGCCGGTGATCGGCGACCCGATCGATATGGACCGCTTCCGCGAAATCGGTCGGGACGGCGTCCTCTGTTACATCGAGGACTGCACGAACGCCAATAAGAAGGGCCGGACACCATCCGAGGCTGTTGCACGAGAGCAGCTACAAGATGTGATGCACAGCCTCGAGGACTTCGACGGCGGTATCGTGGCGACGACATTTTCGAGCCACATCGCCCGAGTCTCCTCGATCGTGGAGTTCGCCCGTGATATCGGCCGTGAGCCAGTGCTGCTCGGTCGGTCGATGGAACAGTACTCCGGGACAGCAGAGCGAATGGGAGCGATTTCGATGCCCGATGTCGACATGTACGGCCATCGCCAGTCCGTCGACCGAGCCTTCGAGCGGATTATGAACGAGGGGAAAGAAAACTTCCTCCCCGTGGTCACTGGCCACCAGGGAGAGCCGCGAGCGATGCTCACCCGAATGGGCCGTGGCGAAACCTCTTATGACCTTGAGCAGGGTGACAAAGTCATCTTCTCCGCCCGAGTCATCCCGGAGCCCACCAACGTGGGCCAGCGATATCAGTCCGAGACCCTACTCGGAATGCAGGGCGCCCGAATCTACGACGACGTCCACGTCTCGGGGCACCTCAGCCAAGAGGGCCACTACGAGATGCTCGATGCTCTCCAGCCCGAGAACGTGATTCCAGCCCACCAAGACATGAAAGGGTTCTCCGGATACGTCGATCTCGCCGCCAGTCAGGGGTACAAAGTCGGCCGTGATCTGCACGTCACGACGAACGGGAACGTCATCCAGCTCGTCGAGTAACGGACCGTCCGAAGCAACAACTGTTTCACCATCGCTGGTAACCGAGATAGCATGCCCAGTGAGCAACTCGATGTCGAACTCGAATTCGGGGAAAACGGCCTGATTCCAGCTGTTGCACAGGATGCGGAAACTGGCAACGTGTTGATGCTCGCCTATGTCTCGGCCGATGCACTGGCAAAGACACGGAACACGGGCCTGGCTCATTACTACTCGCGGAGTCGGGACGAACTCTGGAAGAAAGGTGGGTCGAGTGGACACGTTCAACGAGTCGAAGAGATTCGTGTCGACTGTGACGGCGACGCACTCCTCTACCGCATCGAGCAGGAAGGTGGTGCCTGCCACACCGGCTATCATTCGTGCTTCTATCGGACACTCGGCGGTGAGACCGTAGGCGAGGAAGTTTTTGATCCGGACGACGTCTACGAGTAGTGTCGCTGCTGTCGACAACTGACGATCTGTGATGAATGGAGACGGCGAATCGACGTTCCCAGAGGCTCGCGCACTCCAGTACTCGCCGAAACGCTGGTGGGCTTATCGTCCGTGTTCGGGATGGGTACGGGAGGTACCCCACCGCTGTGGCCGTCGTTGAATTGCCACGGAACGTACCGTGATACCCACATCTACTGTGATGCCACGGATAAACCTCGCGATACAGCGCGTGTTCAGCATCACTCTCTGTCTTCCCGCCCGTGATAACGAGCCTTCGAACGACCAGTTCTAGTAGAGTTGTAGTCGAAGCGTGAAACCGTATTTATCCGCACGGACAGCGTTCCCGAAAGCTATTCCGTACTTTCCCCGATGGCATCACGATTCACCGTCGACGAGGGTATTCCACCCTCGTAGACAGTCCGAATGTTCGCTGTTGCTCGTTGACTCATCCGGGCTAAGGCTTCCTCGGTCACGCCACCGACGTGGGGGGTCAAGAGGACGTTATCTCGGGCGTACAGCGGATGGTCCTCTCCTGGCGGCTCGCTCTCGAACGTGTCTAGACCGGCACCACCCAACGTATTTGTCCGAAGTGCCTCGACTAGCGCTTCTTCGTCGACAATCGCTCCCCGGGCCGTGTTGATCAGGACGCCGCGCTCACCGAGTGCTCTCAGTTCTTCAGTCGAAATTGCGTGCCGGGTCTCCGGAGTGAGCGGTGCATGAACACTTACTGCATCCGATCGGGCGAACAGGTCCTGGAGGCTCGAAACTCGGCCCATTCGGGTTGGAATGTCGTCGTCGGAAACGTATGGGTCGTACACGATAACCTGTTGACCGATGCCGTGGGCCAGATCTGAGACTTCTCGGGCGATTGCACCGAATCCAAACAGGCCTATCGTATCTCCGGTCAGTTCTCGACCGGTATACGCCGACCGCTCCCAGCCACCGTCGCGGACGTGCTGATCGGCACTTCGATGATTTCGCCGGAGGGCGAACAGCAGTGAGAGGGCGTGTTCTGCGACCGACCGCGAGTTCGCGCCGGGCGTGTTACAGACGACGATTCCACGCTCCGAGGCCGCGTCGATGTCGACGTTGTCGAGGCCAGCGCCGTGTTTCGCGATAATCTGCAATCTATCCGCTCGCGCAAGCACATCCGCATCGAGTTCTGCGACTCTGACGACGACAGCATCGTACCGTCCGATATCTGCGAGCGCAGCCTCGACACTCCCGTACTCGTCCATACCCGTACACTCCGCAAAGTCGGCGACCGATTCCGGTCCGGACGGATCTATCTGTTCCGGAACCAGAATATCCCACGTTCTAGCCATATACTTCCCGTTCAGGCAGGAAGCGCAAAAGGGTGTAGATTGGCAGCTTGGATGTGTTCTGTCGTGCGCTACTCAGTATCTCGGCTCCCCGAGGAGAGCGCTGTTTTAGACGAGTCGTAATTGGAACCGAAACCATCGAATTGGTGGCCACTAAACGGCGATACGTGTGGATTACACCGAGCCGACGTCGGTCACTCTGGGTTATCGTTGCGGCTGCCACGCTGACGGTGATGGCGGGGGCGATTCTCGGTCCAATCGTCCCACAGATTCAGTCTGAGCTGGGCGTCTCGGGGACCGCAGCTGGACTCATCATAACGACCCACGGCGGTGTGATTGTTCTTGCAAGCCCGCTGATGGGGACGCTAATCGACCGGGTAGGGCCACGGCGACCGTTCGTGGGCGGGCTCATCATCTACGGTCTCGGTGGCGGTGCAGGCCTGTTCGTCGATACATTCACCACGTTACTACTGTCACGGGTGGTCCTCGGGATTGGGACGGCAGCGGTCTACACCTCGATAACCGTGCTCATCTACAACCTATACGAGGGGCAGGCGATGGAACGTGCACTGGGGTATCGAAGCAGCGCCAACAGCGCCGGTGCCGCTGTCTGGCCCCTGGTCGGCGGTGCAGCAGGCACCATCGCCTGGAACCTGCCGTTCGGTGTCTATCTCGTTGCGCTTCCACTCGGGCTGGTAGCAGTCCTGACGATTCCGAAACCGGCCGAGAGTTCAGATTCGCTCGACGATTCGAAACCTGGGGAGAACACACCAGCGGGTCTGGGTGACCGCGTACGAGCGACGCTGGCCGTGTTCCAGCGTCAGCCACCGCTCGCACTCGTGTACGTGCTGTACTTCGGGGCCAACGTCTTTCTCTACGCAGTCGTCGTGTTCTATCCACAGTTGCTCTCGACAGTCGGGGTGACATCGTCGTTCGCAATCAGTCTCTATCTGGCCGCCAACGGCGCAGCAGGCGGTGTCTCAGCCGCTCTCTACGACCGTCTCCTCACCCGCGCCACCCGCACGTCACTGATCACTATCGCGTTCTTGTTCTGGCTACTTGGATTCGGTCTCGCGGTCGTCATGGAAACACCCATCGGCGCACTGCTCCCCGTCATCCTGCTCGGACTGGGAATCGGACTCGTGTTCCCCTCGACGTTTGCGCTGGTCGAACGGTTCGCACCAGCCGACAGACAAGGGCAGTTTAGCTCGTACATAGCCTCCTTCGGATACACTGGCCAGTTTGTCTCTCCACTGCTTTTCGGGCCGCTCGTCCCGCTGGTCGGGATTGCCGGCGTGTTCGGCGTCGCTGGCGGGATAGCTGGCCTCGCCGCGACTGGACTACTACTCTGGAAAGTTGGACAGATTCGGTGAGCAATCCAGGGGACAGCGCTGGATTTGAGAACTTACAGAACTATTCAATTTCCTGATATAAAGTTCTCTCTCGTATATGACGATATCGCGGAACAGGAGGCCGACTTTCTGGTGAGTGCAGCCGAGACAAACCTCCAGATGAGGGGCGCTGTCGCTGAAGCCCTTCGGAGTGCGGGTGGTGAATCGCACGCATCTGCGGCCCAATCGGAGAGCCCAGTTCCGCTTGGCGAGGTAGCGGTGACCGATGCCTGCGACCTCGATGCGGAGTACGTTATCCACGCAGCGGCTACACCGAGCCTCAGTAGTCAACAAGCCTCTGCAGCAAGCATACGAGGCGCGACGCGATCGACGTTATCCGCTGCTGACGAACTCGATGGGGCGTCACTCGTCATCCCAGTCATCGGTACTGAAACCGCTGGATTCGAATTCAAGGAAGGGACACATATTGTCTGTGAGGTCGTGAGGGAACACGATACGACTACCCTCGACGATGTCCGCATTATCACTAATAGTGAAAAGGAATTCAGCGGCCTCACACGGATTGCAGCGATGTTCTACCGGACTTGTCAAGACACAGATTTTTGAAAGTGTATAGTCGAAGCTAGCGTATGGAGTTCTCGGTTATCCAAGGTGATATCGCACAACAGGAGGCTGATGCGTTGGTCAACGCGGCCGGGACAAGTCTCAGAATGGGCAGTGGTGTCGCCGGCGCACTGCGACGCGCAACGAATGGGCCGATCAACGATGAAGCGATGTCGAAAGGGCCAGTAGAATTGGGAGAGGTCGCGGCCACTGATGCGTACGACCTGGCTGCCGACTATGTCATCCACGCGGCTGCGATGCCCCACTACGGGGACGGCCGAGCAACACCAGAGAGCATTCGGACCGCTACTCGGAACACGCTAGAACGGGCCGACGAACTGGAGTGTCGCTCGCTGGTCCTCCCAATTCTTGGGACTGGCGCCGCCGGGTTCGATTTCGAAACAGGGGCACGGCTCATCTGTGAGGAACTCTGGCAGTACGAGTCGACGTCGGTGACCGATATAGACGTGATTGCGTATTCTGCTGAAGAGTACGAGATAGTCACAGAAATCGCTGACCGGTTGCATTCGTAACAAGGCTATCAAGGAGAGGGTTCTCTATTCAGGAGGCTGAAAGTGATTCACCAGGGGTCGAGCAGCACGAGCGACGCTGGCCTCGATTATGCACTCACGACGTAGGGGGCCGAACAGGTCCACGAGGGATTTCTTTTCAGTTCCTCGACTGACCTCTACGTCCGGG
Organism: Halomicroarcula saliterrae; assembly: GCF_031624395.1. Lineage (NCBI taxonomy): Archaea > Methanobacteriati > Methanobacteriota > Halobacteria > Halobacteriales > Haloarculaceae > Haloarcula > Haloarcula saliterrae. The sequence goes on along the minus strand of NZ_JAMQON010000005.1, from coordinate 131,557 downwards.
AAGATAATATCCCGACGTGGCTCGACATCATCGAAGAGAACGGCTTGAACGGCGGTGGAAACCGGAGTTTCGAGCAACTGACGAACACGTCTTCTATAATGCACAGACAATCAACGATGTCACGACTGTCTCAGTCCCACAGCTGATCGTCGATCTCCTCGACGAGGATGGTCCTGCAGTTGAAGCCGCGAACCGGCTCATAGAGACTCATCATGGTGTGAACCATGAGTAACGCGGATTAGAGCCAATACGCCGAAGCCGTCGCGACACTCTCGGAGACAGAGCTTCAGGATGTTATTGCAGTAGCTGAACCTCCAACGTGTCTACTCGGTGGATTGGCCGTCCATCTACACGTCACCGACGGATTCCAGGAGGCACATGGCCGTCCATACATCGGTTCGCGAGATATTGACCTCGGCGTCCATATTGACTCGGAATGGTCGGAAGCAGAACTTGCAACAGCCCCAGTCGCGAGGGTTCTGCGGTGCTGTCCGTGGCGGGACTGAAAGGGGTCCGGCGCTGGCGCACGCTGTGGTCCCTGCAGCGACCCCGCTCCGAACGCAGCGAGGAGATGTCACTGAGCGGCTGCCAGCGCCGTGGGGCGTTCAGGATATAGTGGGCCAATACTAACATCGTCGTCGCACACCCCATCATCGAAGTGTAACTACTACTCTGGTCTGTTGTACTGGCTCTCACAGCTCTCCGACTGCCGATATCACACGGGACACCTACGGCGGAATAGGTCACTGAAAGAACTACCACACGGGCGTCAGTCGCGGTAGTAGAGTACGGCACCGACGCCGGCGAGGCAGACTCCAACGATAGCTATCGGGAGAAGCGGCAGGGACCCACCTTCGGTCGACTCACTCGCGGTCGTGGTCGGTGAGGACTGCCCAGTCGCAGTCGACGGGGCACCGGTGACCGTGTCGGTGCCCTCGACGGATTCAGTCGACTGCTGTTCGGTCTGAGTGTCGATGGGGGTCTGAGTGTCGACGGGGGTGGCAGTCGGCGTGGCTGTGGATGTCGGCGTCGAGGTTGTCCCATCGTCGCCGCCATCGCCACCATCGCTATCGTCCCCGTCGCCGCCATCGTCACCGCCGCCGCCATCGCCACCGTCGCCGCCATCGCCACCGCCGCCACCATTACCTTCATCCGTGGAGTCGGATTCGACCGTCAGCGTCCGCCCTTGGGTCTCCGTGACCGAGTATGAACTGCCGTTCTCGTCGCCCAGCGCCGAAACGGTGATCGACACGGCCACAGTCCCGGCAGTTTCCGACCGTACCGTCACGGTGGCGACTTGGACCCGTCCGCTGTCCAGCGTATCCATTCCCGTGGCCGAGAGGTCGGCCGACTTACCGCCCGCAGGCTGGTTCGCGTAGCTCGGGTTACCGCGGTACGTGATATTCTCGATAGTCGCCACGCTGCTATCGTTGACAGCTACCGTCGCATCGACCGACCCCACGCCACGACTAGCGTTGGCCACGACGACTTCGTAGTCCACTGTCGTCCCCGCCGAGACTCTTTCGTCGGTCGGCCCGAGGTCGACTGCCGTCGGCCCGGCGGCCGAGACGACACCGGCGCTCACCATCACCACTGTACACACCATCACGGCACCCATCAAATCTGTAACTGACCCTGACATGTCATCACGTCCATTTTGGACAGTATTAAATATCATGAAATAATCGTAAAATATAATACTAGCTAATGCCTAAGGATTCTACGCGGCAGCTTGACGGTATCGAACTCGTTGGCGACCAGGCCAGACCACTCTTGGCCGTGATTCTGACCGTGCTGCTCGTGACGAGTCCGGTCGCCGCGGCGATCCCGGTTGGCGCGTTCGCACAGGCCGGGAACACTGGCACCGGCGCTGGGAACTCAGGCACCGAGATGGCCGCCGGGAACAAGGCTGTGACGCCTGAACCTGTTGTGGGATCGGCGACACCGACGGACCCAAACGGTGACGGTCGCTTCGAGGACGTCAACGGCGACGGTCGCTTCGATGTCGTCGACAGCCAGGCGTTGCTCTCGCATTTCAACGATTCCACGGTCACTAACTACTCCTCTCTCTACGATTTCACCGGTGACGGCCGACTCGATATCAGCGACGTCCAGTGGCTCTACGTTAACGCCGTCGAACCGTCCGGCGACGACAGCGACGGTGACGGGCTGAATAACACCCGTGAAATTGCGCTGGGAACCAATGCCTTCGACAACGACACCGACAGCGACGGGATCGGCGACTGGAACGAGACCAATGGCGGCCAGCCCATCGACACTGACGGCGATGGCGTTATCGACGCCCGGGATGCCGACAGTGACGGCGACCGCATCCCAGATATCCGCGAAGGCGACATCGACACGGACGGCGACGGCACGCCGGACTACCGTGATTCGGACGACGACGGCGACACCATCCCCACCCAGACAGAGGCTCTAGACGGCCAGAACTACTCCCACGACGTCGACTTCGACGGCACACCGAACTGGCTCGACACCGACGCCGACGGCGACGGGACGCCCGACGGCGTCGAGGGAACGAACGACAGCGACGACGACGGGATGCCCGACTACCTCGACAACGACGCCGACAACGACGGGCTCCCCGACTTCTACGAGCGCAACGTCACCGGGACCGACCCGTACGACAACGACAGCGCCTCCAACGAGACGAACGTCATCGCCGCGGACAACGGCATCATCGACGGCATGGAGGACTTCGACGGGGACACGCTCGGGAACTACCGGGAGTATGCACTCGGGACAGATCCGCTGGCCAACGACACGGACGGCGACGGACTCGATGATGGGTTCGAGGCGCGCAACGAGCAGTTCGACCCGCTGTCGGCCGACACCGACGCTGATGGCACAGCTGACGGCGCCGGGGACCTCGACGGCGACGGACTGACTAACGCCGAGGAAGCCCGACGTGGCACCCTCGCCGACCGGCCTGACACCGACCTGGATTCGCTGACCGACAGCCGCGAGCTCGAACTGGGGACGGACCCGACCCTGCCTGACACGGACGCCGACGGGCTGGATGACGACGAAGAACTCGAACTCGGGACCGACCCCCTGGACAACGATACTGACGGTGACGGCGTTCTCGACGGCAACGAGACCTTCGAGACGACGATGGACAACGAGACGACTGGGGCTACCGTGACGCTCCGAACGAACGGATCGGCCGGCAACGTCACCATGGAAGCCAAGCCCGAGTTCTTCGAGAACACCACAGCGAGTGCCGGCCCGACCATACGGCTGGAGAACCGGACGGCATTCGAGAACGCAACGGTCGAACTGCCTGTCGACGCGTCGGTCCCCGAGTCCGAGTACCAGAATCACTCTATCTACACCTGGAACGGCTCCTCAAAGGATACCTGGAGCAAAGTCGAGACCACTATCGAAAACGGCACCGCGACAGCCACTGTCGAGCACTTCTCGTATTTCACCGTGCTGGACACCGACGAGTGGGTCAGCGCGACCAGCCTCGGCATCGGTGACCCTATCGACCTCAACGCCAGCGACTCGTTCCGGTGTCGCAACGCCTGTAACCTGACTACCAACGAGACGGTCGTGCTGGGCGGGGAACCGACCACGCGGAAAATCACCATCGAACAGGGCGATGATTCCTACGAGGTCGTCCCGCTGAGCAACGGCCAGACCATCGAGGATTTCTATAATTATGGGAATAACAGAGTGAATTCGGTGCTCCCGGTTTTCGAGGAGGACAAGAGTCAGTTGTTCTTCTGGTCGGGCCCGGAGGGATTGAGTCTCGTCCTGTTGCATGACCATCCGGATACTGACTCCGTTGGCGCAGTCACCATGGCGTTCGATGGGCTGCCGATAGATCAAGGACGATGGGTGGTCCGTGACGACCCGCCGGACTACGTCAACAGCACCTACATCAACTGGCACTGGAACCCCAAGCGCACCGACGGTGGTGCCTTCCGTGGCGGCCTCACGAACGAGAGTATCACTATCGAGCCGGCGTTCAACGACGCCTCTGACGTACCAGCGGGCGGCCCCGGCACCGTCGATGCCTGGCAAGCTCTCTCCGGCCGTGCGACCGACCCGAACAACGAGTCGCTGGTGATGGATGAGAAAATCACCATCCATGTTCCAGGCGATCCCGAAGAGAACGCGACGAACGCGACAACCGGTGACTCGGGTACGGCGAACGTCACGCACGACCTAGCCGCCGGCACTGACGACCTCGTAGTCGTCTACCAGACAGAGCAGACCGACGTCAACCCACAGGCGAGTGTGGACGTGACCGGCGCCGACGGCGGGACGGTCTCGAAAGACCTCGCCATCGGCACTGTCGGCACCGTTCAGACGGTTGTCAACGTCTCGACGCTCGCCCACGGCCCGGCCAACGTCAGCTTCTCGGCCGACGGCACCAATATGCGGGCCCAGGCTATCCCGCGGGAGACGTTCGACAGCGATGGGGACGGTATCCGCGACGTCGTCGAGAATCAGACCTGGACACTGCCGACAGGGCCCGGAACGACGTTTTCGACGGACCCGTACGACGCCGACACGGACGGTGACGGCATCCCAGATGGCCGGGAGGTCGTCTACAAGACGGAGGTCGTCAACGGCTCGCTGGAGACGAGTATCGCCGTCGCCAACTCGAACCCGGATGCGGTCAACAGCGACGGTGACGAACTCACCGACCCCGAGGAGTACCGCGGGTGGAACACTTATCTCGCGCGGTCGCCCTCAAGGGCCGAACGGTTCGTCAGCGCCCGTCAGAACGGTGGGAACGCCCTCGGCGTACTCAGGAAACTGAACGTCAGTTCGGACCCGCTGTCGGCCGACACCGACGGGGACGGACTCGAGGACCACGAGGAGCGCCGACTCGGGACTAGTCCGACCGCCGCCGACTCCGACCGCGACGGGAGCGACGACTACGACGAGGTCTCGAACGACTACGACCCGACCATCCACGACCACACGGCGCCGACTATCGAGCCGCTGGAGGTCTGGTCGGATGGGCGTGGGACGGAGTACAAGGTGACACTCAGCGTCTGGGACCAGAGCGGCGTCGACGACGTCGGTATCTACAAGAACGGTAGCTCGCAGCGCAGCGTCGACGGTGAGGGAAGAGGCGCGATGACGTTCACGCGGGACTTCAGTATCGAACGGACACCGGGCGGAACACTCGGCCAGGTCTTTTCGGGCCTCATATCGCCGACGACAGTCGACGTCGAAGTCGAAGACACCCACGGCAACGAGCGTCGGCAGGAAGTCAGCGGCCCGGATTCGTTCGGGAAGATGGCCGACGTCTACTCGCAAATCGGCATCAGGACCACCAAACAGAAATATATTTCTCGGCTGGGCTTTGCCTCGGGCGCCGGGACAGTGGCAGGTGAGACGGTCACCGGTATCGTCGAGCTGGCGACCGATCCTACGGGGTACGCCAACGAGATGAAAGAGCTCGGCATCATGATTGCGAACAACCCGGTCATCCTGACGAAGCTGCCCGAGATGATGTCCCGTCAGATACGGGACCAACACGAGACCCGCAACCCCTTCGACCGAGGTGAGCAGTACTACACGTCCTTCGGTGGGGGCTGGTCGCTGGGCTACGCCGCCGGGACGGTCGGGCCCGGGGCAGTTACGGGCGGTTCATCGAGCGTGCTCCAGCAAGGGTTGAGCAAATTCCCGAAACTGAAGCGGGTGCTGAGCACGCTCGATGGGGCTGACGTGCCCTCGGGAACGAGCCTGAGTACCGTCCGCCGGGCCGGGCAAATCGAGCGACGACTTCCCGACACTAACGTCAAGACAGGCCGGGTCGCGGACAAACTCGACGACATGCCGGGCGCGCGGCGGGAGCGCGTCTCCAATCAGTTCGACCAACTCGACAGCTCGACGAAAAACCACTTCGACTCGGTTGACGGAGAGTATAATCCCGCCAGCGAAGCGACCGACCTCTTCGAGAACACCGGCCCCAGTGGCCGGAGAGCGCTGAACGACCTCACCGACAGCGACGGCGAGGCCGCCGACGTGCTGCTGCAGATGGACGACGCCGCGACCCAGTGGCGCTTTACCAGAGCGTACGACAGCGGCGAGGTCGACAGTGACGAACTGGGGACGGCACTCAACCGGTACGATGAGTTGGATGCTGACGGGAAGCAGTTCGCCGACGAGGTCATTGAGCAGACCGGCACTGACGGGCCGGAGCTGATGTCGACCGATGTATGTAACAGCCCGTGCCACGGGACGATACGAGCGGTCTACGAGTACACGGACGAGGCCGATGGATTGAGTGACTCCCAAGCGCAGGACGTCCTGAAAGCGTATGACCAAGCTGACGAGGTATCGTACGGTCCGGCAACCAAAGGCGCCGGAAGCGTTCAGGAAACAGTTGACTCACTCAACAAAAACGGTGTAACGGGGGTCAAAGATATGCTCCGCCATGCACAGGGGAACACCAAGGGATACAAAGAGATAGCTGGTGAAACAGATGTCGCAAAGAAGGTGCTTGACGACAACAACGGTATCCAAGCTGACAATATTCATATGCAAAAGTCACTCCGAGATATTGAAAACGCACCAAACAGTAATACAGATATTGACGTTAAAGTAGATGGTGAGCTAGAGGTCAATGGAAAAAATCTGGATTCACCAGCTATTGAGTCTAAACATCTCAAAGTTGGAGATAAAAGTGATTTCATTATCAATAGGCGAGAAGTAAACCCACTTAAAAAGAAACTCAAATCACAGGTCTCAGAAGGAGAAGATACGCTCGTGGTTGTGACGACTGATGAGTATCGCGACCGACTTCGCGATATGGGTAAAATAAGCGAAATAAAAGACGAAGTGAAGTCGTCAAGTTCCGACAGCGAAGTGACGGTAGATTTTACTAGCTACAATGATTTAGAGGGATAGTATGTCCGATGGAGAGGTGATTCTCGGATTATACGAGCCGGCCCCATCCGAGCATCTCGTCGATTCGACAATCAATGCGTTCGAAATAGCAGGATTCGATGTCACCGAAGTGGAGGAGACAGTATCCGAAGGGTACGTTACTTTTGAGGTACCGTATGAAAATTGGACCATTTTGGTTGATATAAAAATGGATGGGACTACCGGGCCCGACGAACCAGCGGTTCATATGGGCCTCGGAGAGAAAATTTATCCGAGTGTATGGAACGACGCTGCGGCATATCACCGCGCGATGAGTGTATTGTTCGAACTTGTCTGCAGACTTGCGACGAAGCTTGACGCGGCGTATACGCCAGTTTTCGATTCTGAGGGACGTTCTATGTCTGTCGTTCCACGCGACCGTCCAATCGGTGATGCTGTTGAGTCCCCGCCGATACTCGGCGTGTATTCAGACGACGTCCTGGCCCAGTTCGGCGGTCTCAACGCGATGTTCGACTCGCCGCCGTGGTACACGGCGGAGCTTTCCGGTGGGAAGACCGTCGTCGTCGAATCCGAGGAACCGTGGGGCGGCTGGCGACCTCCGACGGATGCCGAATTCATCGAGAGCGCGTCGTTTCACCATGGGAGGGATACGTCGGAGTCGGGGCGACACGGACTGTCCGACCCGTTCGCAGCCTTCGATGTCGGTGATATCGGGGCCGACGTGTGTGTTCCCCGCGATGACATCTCCCAGGCGTTCCCGAACGAAGATATCGAACTCATCCACGTTCGTGTCGACGAGAACCGTGACCTCCGACGGATCGGCTCAGACCGGTTCGTCCGGAACATCGTCGACGAGGACCCGGGTAACGATATGACGTTCATCAAAGCGATGCTCGCGGACATTCCGGCCGACGCGACCGAGCACGACCCGATGGTGAGTGCGCTCCTCGACGGACGGATTCCACCGTCGTTCGTCCGACTCGACGACGCGGACGCTCAAAACGTCGTGACGAGAGTTATGGACCTCGGCACGACGGTGAGCAAGTTCGAACTCCTGCTTAGTCTCGGCCGCGTGACCCAGCAGGACGACTTTACGGCCGAGGACCTCGAATCGATGGAGGGCACACTGGACACACTCAACGAACTCGACGACGAAAATGTCGATCAGTACATCGAACAGAAGCTTCTGTGACGGCATAGACTCTGCAAGCGACTCGTAGTCGGCTCTGTACAACGGAACTGCCGCACTGACGATTCCTAGACGGGTCCTCGGGTCTCCTCTAGAGTGGGCTCAGCAAGTTCCTGAAGCGCATGCTGAACGCTCGCAAGGGAGCCGACGTTCCGACCGGAACAAGTCCGAGCACCGTCCGGCGGGCTGGAAAAATCGACCGACGACTCCCTGACACCAACGTCAAGACCGGCCAGATTGCTGGCAAACTTGACGAGATGCCCGGTGCACGACGGGAGCGCGTCTCGAACCAGTTCGACCAACTCGACGGCTCGACGAAAAACCATTTCAAGAACGTCGACGGGCGCTACAATCCCGCCAGCGAAGCGACCGATCTCTTCGAGAACACTGGCCCCAGTGGCCGGAGAGCGCTGAACGAACCCACCGACAGCGACGGCGAGGCCGCCGACGTGCTGTTGCGGATGGACGACGCCGCTACCCAGTGGCGGTTCACCAAAGCGTACGAGAGTGATGCGGTCGACAGTGACGAACTGGGGACGGCGCTGCGACGATACGACGGACTGGACAGCGATGGCAAAGCGGAGTATCGTCGATTCACCGAAACAACCGGTAATGACGGCGTTGGATTTGTCACCGATCTGAATTCCGACCAGGTGAGCGATTTCTTCGGATCGGCGTGTCGTCGAGCACCGTCGGTAGCCGCCCCGCCGAGATTCCGGAGTGATCGGCTACACTCCGTGGCACAGCACGACACACTGGCGCTGACCGCCGGTGGCTGTGCGGATGACCTTTCTGCACTAGCGAAACAGCGGTACTACAACAACATCGCCGACGCAGCGAGCGAAAACAGCGACATCAGTGCGAGTGAGATATTCGATCAAGTCGAGGATGTCAGCGATGCCGACCGACGAAGAACGCTGAAGCAACTGTTCGCTGACTCTGGCGAGGACGGGATTCGACTCGCCCGGGATATGGATTCGGGTACCAAGGAGGCGTTCCTCGATCTCGGAACAGACAACCAATTCGGTACATTCAATCGATTTGACGATTGGCGGAGTAACGTCGCAAAGTCAGGTGTTGATACCGCCGAAGCACGGAGATACACTGAACGAGTCGATCGCGCAGGCGACCACGAGAATATCGACGGTGCAGAGGAACTAGTGAAAGAAGTTGCGGACAATCCGACTCAGGTGCCTGGACAGAGCGGTGAAGCGGCCAGTGCACTTCGTTACGCAGATAATACGAACCGCGTCAAGATGGAACCGGGGAACGGCGAATACGACCTCGCTGTTACTCGTGGTGGCGACACCGAGTATGTTGAAGTGAAAACACGAACGCGTGACGATGTGACCGAAAACTGGGTCAGGGGAAAAATAACTGATATCAATGAGAAGTTCGAGAGTGCACAAGAAAACGGTCTTGATATCGGTGACCGCCCCAGTGACGGTGATAGTGTATTGGAACTGCGTGTCCCGGGTGACAGTAGCGACCTTGACGATGTGCGCTCAACTGTTCAAAATGCGATAGAGGACCGTAATACAGTGCATGCCGACGAGATACGCATCGTGACCGAAAGCGGAGCTACAGAGATAATCACCAATCCGAACCAATGACTCGAGAACGAGCCGTCCGTGTCTCTTCCGACAGCTGTGCCTGCTGGGAGTTGCAGGCACCGTCTGAAGCGAACACGATATCGGATAAGACAGCGGATATCGTCGAGACATGCCAACAGTTGTTTGGTGTCTTTGGAGAGTTCGTGACACCAATCGAACTGACCTACGAGAAACGCGTATACAAAACGGATCGTCCACTGGAATCGATAGAGTACGGAAGTGAGCCATCATCGAGTCACGAATTCAACATTGGTAACGAGCAGGGGCTCACCGCCGCCGACTTCCTCGAATCGACGGAAACCGACGGATCCGGTGTAGTGCTAATTCCGCAGATACGATTTGACAACAATAGATACGTTATTCGAATTGACGAAGATGATGTGTTGGTTAAGCGGACTAACTGTGTGAGGTATCACAAGGGGAAACCACGTGGTGAACCCAAGACACTGGACCCGCTCTCGATTGTGGTTAGCCTTCGGGAAGTGCCAGATGGTTCTGATGTCGATACAGACTATGCCCGGAGCGTCGCGATCCATCTCAGAAGTGATGTTTGGGTGAAGAACACAGAGGCTGGAAAGGTTAACAGAGCCTACCTCGGCGAGTTCCTCGAACAGGTTGCATCAGCGATCTCCGCAGAGGCCGTCTCTCGTGAAAGATACGACTATTCTGATTTCTGGTACGATCTTTCGCTCGGTACACCGGATGAGATTGGTTTTGACATGGAGTCCATCTACTGATTTAGTGGGCCAATCAAGACGCCGCCGACGTGCTGTTGCAGATGGACGACGCCACAACCCAGTGGCGCTTTACCAGAGCGTACGAGAGTAATGCGGTCGACAGTGAGGAACTGGGGACGGCGCTCAATCGGTACGATGAGTTGGACGCTCAAGAGCGGGCGTTCTTCAAGCAGTCACTGGCGCGCTCGGACGACGATGCTGTCGAACTGCTCAACGTCGATGTCTGTAACAGTCCGTGTGACGATCCGGTCGATGCTGTCTTCGAGATCAGTCGCGACCGGAGCGAACTAGACAATACAGATGTGAAACGGCTCCTCCAGGCGACCAGAAACGGAGAGAGCATCGACACTGGGCCGGGAAGCGACCGCGGGGAATTTATCGAGGGACTCCGCAACCTCGACGACAAGAATGAGCTTGAGGGACTCGAAGACGCGATGACTGTGCAAGGTAATCTCAAGGGCTACAAGGCTGTGACCGGCGAAGTCCGGACGGCCGACAAACTCATCGCTCGGAGTGATGTCAGTGTAAATCAAGTCACCATGAGTAAGGACGTGCCGCGCAGCCGCGTTCCATCACGATATCAGGACGATCCCAACTTGAATCTAAAGGATGGCTCCGAGATTGACACCAAACTGGAAACGAGTATCGAGATCGACGGAGAGACTTTCGAATCGCCGGCAATCGAATCGAAAAACTACGGCGACCTCGCTGACGATAGTGGATTTGTCCAGGGACAGCGGGCCAGGGACCTCCGTCGGAAACTTGAGACCCAGGCCGCAGCCGGAGAGGACGAGATCATAGTGGCTACGAACGATCCAGACTTCGAGTTCAGCAACGAGGCCCGCGAGAAGTTCCGAGACAATGTCAACGATTACGACAAGCTCTCTGACATCGGGGATGTTGTTGAGTCGAAGTTTGACGATAGAGATATTACGGTCAAGTTCGTCTCGTACGATGAGCTGAGTGATTGACATGACCGATGGGATCATACTGGTGGATTTTTTCACCTCTGAACTTCGGGATGATATCCTCAACGAAGTTATTCGCGCCGGGGACGATGCAGGATTCGAGACGCCAGAACTGGAATCGATCGACGCCAGTGATCAGGGAAAACCTGGTGTCACTCTCAGCTGGCCATTCAAAGAAGTCGACGTGGCGATACACTACGACAACGACTGGGACGAACTGGAGCGAGCGCTCACCGTGACCTTATTCTCCGGGGCGCTCCAGTCCTCAGGGTTGGAACATCCTGACGAGTTCGTGGACAGTGTTATCGATCTCGTCTGTTCGTTAGCCGAATCAAATGACCCTGAGTACGTCGCTGCACACAACGCCGTGTCGACCGACAGTGATCCCGTCATTCCGACGACGCGCCCGATCCTCGACGACATCGACCGGCTCCCAACTCTCGGGATCTACTCGCGGGATATGGTAGATGTGTTGGGCGGCAGGGACCGGGTCTTGGAAACTCCAGCCTGGCGGGTTGAGGAGTTGGATAACGGTCAGATTTTGATCATCACCGAAGAGCCGCCATGGTATCACGGTGGAGGTACCGCGAACGCAACCAGATTCCTCCTCAGCGACGATGAATGAGAACGACAGTGGTAGTCTGGGTGAGCCTGACCTCTCGGACCCATTTGCCGCCCTCGAACCCGGCGACTACGGTACCGATGTATGTGTCCGTCGCGATGACATTGCCGCCGAGTTCCACAACGAGGATATCGAACTCGTTCGAGCTTATGTCGACGAACATCAAGATTTACGGCGTGTGTCCGACGATTCGTTCGTCCGGAACGTGGTAGTCGACGCCCCTGACGACGCTGCATTCATCAAGCGGATGCTCGTCGACATCCCTTCGGACGCTACCGAAGACACCCTTATGGCGTCGGCACTTTTCCACGGTGCGATTCCCTCGTCATTCGTGCGACTTGACGGACCCAGCGGCAAGAACGTTGTCACACGAATTATGACTCTCGATATCGAGACAAATAAGATCGATATGCTGGTGTCGCTGGGAAAAGCCGTTCAGAATCAAGAAGGGATCGACATCGCGATGATCGAGTCCGCACTCGACAATCTGGCCGGTCTCGAAGATGTCGAGGGTATCGAACAATATATCCAACAGAACCTGCTTTGACCTCAGCTAGGTTCATCGGACCGTGTAATCCCGAGCGGTGAGAGATCGAGGGTTCTAATCAGTAGCTCATTCTCAGTCAGTGTGATGGTCGAATAGCCAGCTTGCTGGGTCATATCGCTGTTCCCCTTTCACGGGCTCAGTCACCCAAATTGAGATTCAAAGCTACCGTCAACTGCACGTTGTAGTCACGCTCGCGTACATCTCGGGTTGAGTACGCTCCAGAAGGGGCTGAGTCCCTCCTCGAAGCTCAGGCGGCTGGTCGACGCGGCGGACTCGGGGGTGCCCGACCGGGTGCCAAACGGCGTCAAACCGACGGCGCTGCGCCGGGCCGGTCGTCACCGTTTGCGATGTACCGCCGGACCCAGTCCATCGCTCGCGAGACGATGGGTTCGGAAAACTTGAGCGGCGACGCAATCTCGTCCATCCGTCGTCGATGGCGACATTGACGGGCGGTGTCTCGACATTGGTATCTTCGACAGTCAACTCGTCATATACCCGTTCAGGGAGGACGAAGGTGATGTGGTTCTGGCGAGCGAATCGGCGAACGGTCTGGTAGCGACTGTTCGACGGCTGACCCATCGCGACGAACAGGCCAGTGTCGGCGATTTGAAATCGGCTCACGCGTCGTCAGCGGCGCCACTGCCGACGTCCAACTCCTCAAGCCCCGCTCCTGTGTCCTCGATATCGTAGTACTCGTGGACGACGGGGCGGAGCGCTTGGAGAATCATCTCCGCAGCCAGCGGCGAGATATCGAGGTCCTCAGCCATCAGTCGGTGGGTCACCTCGCCGCGTTCACGAGCGACGGCGTAGGTGAGCGCCGTCGCGAGCTCGGCGACGCCGTGACGGTCGATGTAGGTATCGATGTCAGCGTTTGTCTGGCGTCGGCCCACCGCGTCGATTAGCGCCGGCGTGATAGTGTACTCGCGGTCCCCGGCTGCCGTCGACACGGTCAGATCGATTTCTTGGGCGGCGTACCGTCGTGGTTGCTCATCGTGGGTAACTGTAACGACGCCGGCGTCGATGAGCCGGTTAACATAGTTGTAGGCCGTTCCCTGGGCAAGACCGAGTTCATCCATCACATGCTGAACGGTCGCCTCGTCTGCACGAGCGAGGTAGGCATACAGCTGGGCCAGCTGTGGCTCCTCGAGGAGATCCGCTATCGAGAGGAAGTCGCGGACAATGTCGCCGTCGGTATGGTTTGAGGTACGTGACACGATTCGTTCTTGATTACAGTTTACAACGAAACAGTAAAGAGTGTTTGAACTGCTCCGACGCTGCCGCGACGAGGTGCTTACCGAAGTCGTGCATCCAGCAGGTGGCTAGACGACCTGGGCAACAGTGGAAGACCAGCTGGAATCCGACAACAAAACACCGTTCTACTCGTCAGTCGAACCGCACGCCATCTCTGACGCTGCCGCACGGTCTTTCAGGAGCTGCTCAGTCGACTGGCCGGTCGTTTCGACCAGTTCTTCGACCGATGGGATGTTCTCCAGCGGCATTTTCGTACTCGGGAGTAGCTACCTGTCACAGGTATAGCTTTCGTACGATGCAATACCAGGCAAGAGGGTTATGCAGCGCATGGGGTTGTGACGCTGTGTTGGTCCGCCAACCGTCGTTACCGCCTTCCGTATCGGCGACCCTCGAAGTTCTCCCCAGATTCCTGGGCGTGCCGGTGTTTAGCATCGACATCGCGGTTGTCAGTCGGTGCTGGCACGAATCGCTCGTCGACGGGCTGTGGTTCTGCACTCATGTTCGTGTCCCCGCACCCGTCCGGGGGATCACAAAATCGCCGCTGGCGGCGACGTCAAGCTTGCTTGTCGGACTCGACTACGTCGATGTGAAGGTGGAAGCCACCGCCGGCCGTCACCAGTGTCCCGACTTCGATGAATGCCGGTGAGTTGCGTGTCACGGCGGGTTTGATGCGCTATTCAGCTGGTCGACATCATCGCCCTCGTACGCTGCTCGCCACATCGCGTGGACTGCACGAGTCACAAGTGAGACCTCCGTCACGTCGATACAGGACGGTTCGGCCGCTGTCGTGGCGGCCTCGGGCGGGGGATGAAAATGTGTCTCGGGAGAGTGTGTATTCGGGTGCCGGTCGAATCGCCAATTGACGTCGTCGCTATCGACGTAATGAAACGAATACATCCCCAGTTCGCTCCATTGTATATCGAACCGAGCGCTCTCAGCGTCTCCAAGCCCGTCGCTGAGACTGACCTGCAGTTCCGTGGGTGCGACGACATCATCGTACGAGGTTGCTTCGACGATCGGCTCAAGTTCGAGCCAGAGATCGCGAATCCGCTGGAGTGCCGGAAGATATATCGGCCCGAACTCGCCGGCACGGTCGTCCTCATTCATACCGCAAACTGGTGGCTGGCCTCGTCATAGGCGAGTGCAGCTTGAGCGACGGCGAGATTCTGCCGCGTCGTTCGCCACGCGGTGAGGTCGTCCCAACCCTCCGTCTCGTCGGCATCAAGTTGCTGGCTGAGCTCTTCGGGTGAGACGACGTCGTAGCGGTCCTCATAACGCCGTATCTCAGTCTTCATTTCCTTTATGCTGTCGAGCAGTTCTGGCCGAGTGACTTCCTCACGAAGCTCGCGGATCCGGGACATCAGAACCCGGTCGCTGTGTCGCTTGTACAGCGTTGTTTGGCCGTCCTGTTCCGTCTCGGCGAAACCCGTGTTCACGAGCGACTTGCAGTGTTGACGGGCCGTCGGCTCGCTCACGAGCGCCCGGTCGGCTATCTCGGCTGCCGACTGCCCATCGTGGGTTTGCTCAACGATTTCGTACACCCGCTCGAACGGCGTGGTATCTTCTTTCCAGTCCGTTTTGACTTGCTCGTTGACGTCGTCCCATGTCTCAGTCATAGGGGAGGGTACGCATTGGAAACAGAAATAACTTCCTCAAATAATTATTCTTTTCCGGCCTCGCACATCGATTAGAGCATTTGTTCCGCGCCAGCCTCGTGACGCTGTTACACTGTGCGGGGCCGGTAGTTCTCGTTACCGCCCTCCGTATCGGCGACCCTCGAAGTTTTCACCGGATTCCTGGACGTGCCGGTGTTCGGCGTCGATATCGCGGTTATCGGTCGGTTCTGGCACGAATCGCTCGCCGACGGGCTGTGAATCGGAGCTCATGTTCGGGATTCCCCGCACCTCTCACGGGGCACACAAAATCGCCGGTCGCAGCCAGTGGAGAGTGTCCGACTCGTCTCGGTCGGGTCAGTGCTACAATCGGAAAGTATCCCCTCGTCGTCCGTCGGGCTTTGCCTTGGCTGCACAGTCCGCACAGAACCCCATCTCGCCGTCATAGTGGAGCCGACAGACGGCTGTTCCACAGCGCCCGCAGTCACGGTGTGTCGGGCGGGACTCACACAGCTGACAGAGCGTGTCGGCCTCCATACAGACCCTACACACAGGACCGGCACAACTGTTGTGCTGGACTCGCCCGCTGCAATGCCTCCCCTCGCCCGGCCGCCTCCATCGTCCTATGCCCGACACCGACACCGCCGATAAGACGGACCGCATCGAATCGATCACCGAACAACTCGAAGCCGGTGAAGTCTCCCTGGAACGGGCGACCGAGCTGAAAGCAGAAGGGGACGAACTGCTTGAAAAGTTGGTGGCCGTACTCGGCCTCGGTGACGGTGAGGGCCACTCGCAGATAGCGTATTGATAATATTAACACCTGCGCAGAAAGTGGTAAATGACTCCCGTTACTTTTTCTATTCGTCCATAATATGGCGAAGAAATTTAAACAAATCGCAATAATTCTGACGATTCGTAACTTTAAGTCGAGGCCAGTAACCAATGAGTGACGAGGCTTCCCGATGTGGCTGCCGTCGGGTCCATGGTAGGAATCTCGATGAGGACATGCAGCGGCGTTTGCAGCGAGTGTATGCCCCTGAGGAGCTCCCGGATAGGCGACAGTTTCTCAAAGCACTGGGCGGAGTCGCGGCTGCCGGAGCGTTTGCCGGCTGTTCCGGACCGTCGGATACGAGTTCACCCACTGCGGTGTCGACCGCAACTGAACCCGGAACGGAGACGGCGTCAGTCGATCAGTCTCAAGCTGATCAACCGACGACGGTGTCAGGGACCATCGCTGTCGGTCCATCGATGGAAACTATTGAAGGCACTCTCGAAATCGTCGATGGACGAATCGAGTCGATTACCGAGGAGGGTGTCGAGTCCAACGACATCATCGTTCCGGCGTTCGTCAATCCCCACACGCACATCACCGACGCGACCGCAAAGGACGGCGAGCGCGCTCGCAACTACTCGTGGTACGAACTGTTCATCGATCCGGGGTTGAAAAGCGAGATCAACAGTTCGGCCACTCGCGAAGAGAAGCGAGCCGCGATGGCAGCAACGATGGAGTTCATGGCCGCCTCTGGAACCGGAACGTTCGTCGATTTCAAAGAGGAGGGGATTCAGGGAATCGACGATCTCAATACCGTCGATCAACAGGAGCCAGTCGATGCGGTGGGACTTCTCACCGGCCCAATCGATGAGGAGGCTGATCTCGAAGCCGAAATAGAGAACGCAGATGGTTACAACACCTACGCACCATACGGTGAACAAGCTGAACGGGCACGTGACATCTGCGCCGACCTCGGAAAGGTGTTCGCGCTCCACTCAGGCGAACCCAGCCCTGATGATATCGATGCGAGCCTCGCGTTGAATCCTGACTACACCTCTCACATGGTCCAAGCCAGAGAACAGGACTACCAGACCCTCGCGGACAATGATATCGGTGTGGCCGCGCTTCCCCGCTCGAACCTCGTCATTCTCGATGAACTGCCCCCGCTCGAACGGCTCCATGAAGCTACCACTGTCGCACTTGGGACTGACAACGTGATGCTCAACGCTGCATCTATGCTGCGCGAGATGGAGTTCACGAGCAAACTATTCGACTTTACCCCGACGGAGGTGCTGCAGATGGCGACGATCAATGGTGCTCGTCTCTCGAAACGCGGCGATGAGATCGGCTCACTCGATGAGGGAAAGCGGGCCCGGCTCACGGTCTTCCGAACCGACCGTGAATTACAGAACGTCGTCGATCCAATTGCTGGAATCGTCCGCCGGGCAACAGCGCGAGATGTCAGACGTACTATCCTACGCTGAGAGAGTGGAGTAGACCTCAATATCAACGTGACTGTCGCTGAACCTAGCGCGAACCTATGGGGGGGCTGTTGCACGTGCCCACGTTGCTTGGCTACTGATTGTGAGCCCGGCACCGACGCAGCGGCCAACCGGACGTTCGAAGTCGCCTCAAAACCTACCTTTCGTGACCAAGGCCTTGCTATCGACTTTCAATTGCCGGGCTAAGGCTCGCGACTGGTAATACTGATGCAGGCTGTGTCAGGCGGTGTGAGTCACGCGATTAACTCCTGGACGACAGCATGGCCCACGCGAACTGCGTTCTCGGTCCCCAACTCGAAAACGTCGCGCTCGATACTCTCGCTGGGATCACCACCCGATGGTTCGCGGTCGAAGTTCGCCGCCGCTCTGATGGAGACGTACTGATCGAGGAGTCCGAACCGCTCCAGTGCGGTCACCGTTCCAGCGTCTTCCATCTCTGTCGTGGCGAACTCGGTGATGCCATACCAGTCACACAGTTGCGAAACCTGTGTGGCTGCGGTTGTCCCGTGGTAGACCTCGTCCCCACAAACAGTCACTCCCGTGTCGACACTCGGTGACCGGCTGTCGTCGTAGTCGTCGCGGATCGCTTGGGCACGTTCACTATCGGCCAGGGCCACGTCTTGGGCGGCCCCAATCGCCCGGTCGACGAGGTCGGTGTCGAGGTCCCAGACGTACTCATCGACAAGCCACTGCATCCGACGCGTCGTGTCGCCGATACGGAGTTTGATATCACCGTCGATAACCCGGTCTGTGATGAAGACACTGCCCAGTGTCCCGGCAGCCGGATTACAGCCGGCAATCCCGACGGTCAGTGTCGTCGCCTCGTTGAGTGCGACCCTGTCGCTAGCTGCAAGCGCGGCGACCGTCGTGGCAGCTTCACTTTTGCCGATTCCAGTCGGGACGAGGGCGATGTCGGACTCGCTGGCATACAGTAGTTCGTGCTTGCAACCCGGAATCTCTACCTCCCGGTCGAAGTCGTATCGATCGTGCCAGTGGGCGACCTCCGATGCGTCGCCAGTGTACTCCGCATTCGTGAATGCTGGCAGAATGACCACAGCCGGAGCGAGTGTCATATCGCTACTCACAGTGGGTGGCACAAAGAATTCAGTGACGTCTCGCTGGTACGGGCTACCGAGCTGGAAGAGGAGGGAGACGAACTGCTCGAAATGCTCGAAGCCAAACTCGACCGGGGTAACTGTGAGGTTCGCCAGCAGGAACCGGTTATACTAGTTCGACAGTGTCGCCGTCGCGCTGCAAAATTCGCTTGTCGGCCAGGCGGTCGATAGCAGCGTCGACTGCAGCTGTCTGGTCGGCTGACACTGTTCGTACATCTGTAGCGACTCGGTCTCGAATCGCCTGCACGTCTCGGAGGCCATCGTCGGCAGCGGCGAGGACAGTATACTCGATTTCGAATTCTGTGCCGAACTCTTCGATTTGGGACGTGAATGATTTCGGCAGGCCCGAGAGCGATTCCACCGCAATCTCGATAGTGAACAGCGGATGAGATCGGTCACGGATCTGTCGTGCTTCAGTAGCGCCGGTGTTGAAGGGGCGCTGCTCACCGATCTCGCTCAGAATTACCTCGAAGTCGGGTCCACGCTGCGCATACGTCCGCATATCCTCAAGGTCACGTAGTCGACCGCTCGCCAGATCACCACCAGACACGGCTTTCAATAGGAATAGATCCTCATCAGCAGGAAGCAACGCTGTCGCGTGTGTCCCAGTCCAGAACACGTCGGCCCGGTTGCGCATCCGATCGGTGAACCACACTTTGCCGACGATTTGCCGCTCGAAGAGATCGATCTGGATGCCGCGCTCGGTGTGTTCTAACTCGACGGTGGTCCCGACGTCGTTGAAGGCTGTTATCGGCTCGCCCACCACGGTGAACCCCTGTACTTGGAGTGTCTCACACATGCTCGAACTCCGAGACAATACCCAGTGCCAGGTCGATATCTTCGGTCTGGTCTTTCAGCCCCTACACTGTCATCGCTGACCCGCCGATGAGGGACACCGTCAGTGGCTGGGCAAGCCAACTGTCGAACTTCTCGAGGAAGGCTTTAATCGCCTCACTCCCTGTGAACGTAGTCATGGGACCCCGTACTGCTGCTTGAGTCGCATAAATTCAATCTCGCTCGGCAGCGAGACGGCGGCGTCGGCCGTGCTGGCGGTCTCGCCATCAAGCGTCTGATACAGGACTTCGACCGTCGCTACAAGATCGTACCACGACGCAGTAGCTGTGAGTAACTCCTAGTCGATGCCGAGCTGTTCGATAAGCAACATCGCGTAGCTGACGCGACGGCTATCACTGCCGAGGACGAGTGTATGGCACACCACCTCCGCTGGCGTGAGTGTTGCCTCAGGCCCGTACCAGAAGGCAGGTTCGTCGGCGAGGAAGAACTGCAGGCCGTGATTCTGCATCCTCGCCAGACCGGTCACCTGCCAGTCCGGGTGTGACTGTTGTGGCGAAGGATCGGGATGAGTTCATTAATAGTGATACCGGTGACCCGAACAAAGTGGGTCAGCTAATTGAAGACACTCGAGGCGCAAGTTGGGACATACAGAACTGAGAGCGTGTGACTGAAGATAGTATCCAGATTGAGTTTATCTATCGGGACGCAGGTCTTGAATCGATACGCGGTGAGCTACAGGAGGCACTGAATGGGATCGCTGATATCGAGTGCAGTCTGGGTCGTCACCGGCGGCACCAGAGATTTCGATCAGCATATCACAAACCGAGTGGATGTGAAGTGCTGCCCAAAGGCGTCACTGGAAAGGCCGTATTCCTCGTAGACGGCACTAACGACGTCAGTGTTGGTCTCAGCCATCTGTGCCTGGAGTCGCCCAAACGCCGTTGCGAAGAGTCAATGGAGCGCTCCCCCTGACCTCGATCCATATCGGCTGGTTCGCAGTAGTCGTCGATGATCCCCAAGCACGGCTCGTCCTGACGCTGCAATGCGAACAACATCAGGTCTACCCAGTCGCTGAATACAGTGTGAGCACTATGTCCTCGCTGGCGAATCTGTTCAAGTAGCGATACGATATCGTCGACGTCGTGGTGAATACACAGCGCATAGTCAGCAAAGCCCGGCCACGGTTAGAGAACGGTAGTAATCTCTAGTACAAGATCCTCCCCTCGGTACAGAATACAGCCGTCACTGCAGGGTCAACTACTGGATGCTGAACTTACTCTTTTGAAGGGGTGCGTTTCGATATCCGTGACAGGTGTGGTAATTGGATATTCCGGTACCGCGTTGTCGAGACCAGACTCAGTAAGCTGACCGACACCACGATAAATTTTATTGAACGATCTACACGCCTTATGTTGGTTTACCGCCTCTAGGACTTAGTGATTCTAATGGTACAAGAAACACAGCAGGAGGCGCGGGGCCTCCAACGAACTCAGGCGGTACGAGACGGCCAGTCGTGGCAATATGGCGTGGAAGCGGGACTCATCGGCGGGCTCGTAATGGGCGTATTGTTCTCACTGCTGATGCCGCCTCTCCTCGAGAGCGCAATCCCGGCACTGGTCGGCCTATCCGGTGGGCTCGCCGGTTGGGTCGTCCACATGTCGATCAGCGCTGTGTTCGGCGTCGTCTTCGTCGCGGCGTTGACACAACCCAGGCTAGCAGCCGTCGCGGAGTCGGCGGGCGGCGTCGTCGGCCTTGGTCTCGCGTACGGCGTGATCCTCTCGGTCGTCGCCGCTGGTGTCGTCATGCCGCTGTGGCTGTCGGTCGTCGGATTCCCCAGCCCACCGCCGCTCCCGAACCTCGGCCTGATGGGCCTGCTCACGCACCTCGTGTTCGGGCTGGTCCTCGGCGCGAGCTACCACTACCTGCGCTGAGTCATCGTGGCATCCCCCATCAAGACGGGGCGAACGTGTCGTATGTGGTCTCCACTTCAAGTCGTTTCTCTAGAGCTGACTACGCGCTCCAGTCGGAATATTAAACGATAAAGAGATTCATCCCACTAAGGAAACTAATGGACTCCGGAATGCGCAAGCATTTGGTGTTAATAGAATTCCTATTGATAGTAATCTTAGCAACTGGGGTCTTTATTTACGCTCAAATTGTCCCACAGTCTGGCAGCATAGGTTTAGGGGTTCTCGGTATCGTCAGTCTGCTATTTCTGTATGTTTATGACTCTACCACGTGATTCTGGTCGCGGAATCAAAGATACATTGGCACAGACGCTAAATGCTCAACCCAAGGAGAAGTGTCTGAAAGAAATGAGACCACGTGTTGACTACACACTCTGTACTGGCGGAGCGTTTACTCTCTGTATCTTCCGACTAGGGCTACAGCAATCCCGAGAGCAATGATAGAAACAGACGGAAATACCGCTACGGAGAACGACTGAGTTGTCGCTACTGAGCCGCCAATACCTCCAACTCCGATAAGAAGGGCACCAACGGATTCCAACTTATTCATCTATTCAACCGCTTGGTTCGTCACGGTAAATAGCTACACTGTACTGACCGTTGGTCTGCTCGGTCAAGCATGAGGCGAGCAGCACGACCAGCTTCTTGGAGAGCCACGAGCTTTCTCGCTAACGACCGGTCCGAAGGACCTGGTAGTGAGGACGATCTCCCGGTTAAACGGAGTGGGACCGGCTTTCTGTATGAACGGATTTTCGTCGAGTGATATACGCAGCGCGCCCGAGATCAAAAGAGGTTCATCTACTTACACTGTTCTGGGAAGAACATCGGGAAGATTGATAATAGCGCGGACAGATGCGTATTTGACGCCAGTCGTGAGAGCCAAGCTCTGTACTGACCGTTGGGGTTGTCAATATCGATGTTCTTGTAGGCCTCCAC
Organism: Halomicroarcula saliterrae; assembly: GCF_031624395.1. Lineage (NCBI taxonomy): Archaea > Methanobacteriati > Methanobacteriota > Halobacteria > Halobacteriales > Haloarculaceae > Haloarcula > Haloarcula saliterrae. The sequence goes on along the minus strand of NZ_JAMQON010000005.1, from coordinate 109,051 downwards.
AGGCATCCCTCTTCTTCCTCATTCTGCGAGAGGAGCGCCCGATATATCTCTAGGAGACGTGCGACAATCGTCCCGTTGTCCTCAGTCATGTCCCCAAGAGCGTCACTGAGGTCAAGTTCGATCTCGCTCACTGCACCGCCGCCGATCCGAGATGTGTAGACACCGTAGAACTCTGTGTCCAGCTCGTATTCCGTGACTTTCACGGCTACATTCCCGTCGTAGTCAACCAGTTGTGACACAAGATTTTCGGGGTCTGGATTGACGAAATCGAGAGAGAATTGCTTGTCTGCAGGGTGGTGGTAGTAGACGTGCCCCATCTTGCTATCGGACAATTCTCTGAGAGCACATTAAATGACTTCGTGGACAGATGCAGGTTGGAGGGCGTCCCCGATTGCAGCAAGAAGCACGACCAGTCAAGCAGAATCGGCTCGTTGGTTCACGCCCGAGCACTATGGGAAATCCGCACCGTACCAAGCGTCGCAACGGGCGACCGATTGTTTTTAACATCTGCCCGAGTCCGAATGCAAGTATGTCTCTCGACATCCGTAGGGCCCTCCAGGCCGGCTACGACGGCCTCACGAGTACGGCCGGGTACAACGTATTCTCGGTGCTACTGGTCTTCTACGTCGCCTACGACGCCGTGAGTCAGTCGTTTCGCCAGCAGTTACTGGCGACGGTCCCGGGCATCCAGCCCTCTCCGGGTTTCACGCCGCCGTTCGACATCGACATGCTCGCGTTCGAGTTGCCGTTGTCGGTGCTCGTCGCGCTGACTGTGGCCGCCGTCGTCTCCCACGAGGCGGTTCGGTTCTGGGCCATCCAGCAGTTCGCCGAGAGCCCGGCCCCGACACTACAAAAACGGGCGCGTGTCCTCCTGGCAGTCGGGGGCGGGGTCGCGCTGTTCGTCTACGGTGTCAGGCAGGCCCTCCTGATGTTCTGGTACGGTCCGGGGTTCGAGATGGGGATACGGTCCCCGCTGTTCGTCTCGGTCGCGGTCGCGCCGATACTCCTCGTTACCGTCTATCTTCGGCAGGAGGTCGCACTGACGGCGGCCGGACCCACCGAAACGGTCCGGAACAGCCTCGCCCGGTTCCGCAAGGCCCCCGTTCCGATTTTCGGACTCCTCCTGTTGCTTACCGTACTGGCCCTGCTTACGTCACTCCCGAGCGTACTGCTCTCCCCGCTACAGGTCGGCGCCACGCTCTGGCTGCTCAACGAACTGCTCAGCCGTGTCCTGTTTGCGGCCCTGAGCACGTTCACCATCGCGACGATTACCGAGGCGTATCTTCAGGTCTGCGACGGAGACCCGGAAGCCGACTGAGCGACCTGACCCGCGGCGTTTGACCACCGGACAGTCCACTCTCTGTACTGATCGTTAGACAACTCGATTGAGCATGCGGCGATAATCACGACCAGTTTCCTGGAGAGAGCTGCCACCGTGAATACGGGAGTCACACGAGGGCAAATCGAATACACAGAGACGGAGTCAATAGACCGTTCTCATAGAGTTGATTTCAGCACTTCTGGGACGAGACAGCTGCTCAGTAGGTGTGCGAACTTAACGCCGAAGAAGCCTTACTGCTGGTAGCCGTTTGATGGGTATGGGGAAGTGGTTCCGGCGATACACTAAGATACATACCTATCACTATGCGGTTATTGGAATCGCCGGCATTGTGGCAACAGTCATCTACGCCAGCCCGGGAGAACATTTCATTTCCATCGGTCCACTACAGTTGGACATATTTTACGCCTCGATCGTTTTGTTCGGACTGCTATTCGTCCTATCAGTAACCGATGAGTATGATCCGGAAGACTATGGGCTTACTTCGTCGGAATCTGAAAAGTAGAATCTCTGTACTGATTGTTGGATACCTCGGTCGGACATCCGGCGATAATCCCGACCAGTTTCCTGTAGAGACCTGCCACCTCTGATTATCGGTCTTCTCTGGAGGTGTCACCACTCCATTGGTGGCCGGCGCCAGGGGGCTTTGATGATGACCCGCAACGTCGAACTGGGAATGTGGCTCACAGCGTTGAGACACTCGATCAGAGACACGTAACCGACAGTCTGAACGGTAGTCTCACCGGCTGTATAGACACGCGATGACACGATAGAGGACGTTGAAGACGACCACAGTTTCGCGGACTGTCGTGATGAGGACGACAGTAGAAGAGTTGTGCTATATCTGTCACGGCGAATCAGGGAATATTTCGCTCGGATCTCGCCGGTCGAACGGACCCACACGGTGGTCTTTGGTCGCGTATTCATAGAGGGCAACGCGAGCAACCATCCCGAGAACCTGGCTCGCGACGATTCCGGCGACGACAGCGAGCAGGCCGATAGTACCCAAGAGCCACGCGGTCGGGCCGTTGGTGGTAAAATAAGCGCCGGCGAGACAGGCGACACCGACGAGCACGACTGGAAGCGTGACCAGAGAGACACTGAGAGATGCGGTGACACTCTCGCCCCACGTCTCTTTGAACGTGGCACCGCTCTCTTGAAGGATCGACCGGATGTTCGTCGTGTCTTCGACGATGATAACAGGCACGACGAAGAAGGTCAGCAGCGACCACGCGAGGTCAAAGACGAGGCGGGCCGCGCTTCCAAGGAAGCCGAATTTGTCGTCGAGGATGTACAGGACGGTACCCAGCGTCGCGGAGGTGAGCGCCCAGACAGCGATAGCACGGCGCGCCTCCCAGGCCGCTCGCAGACCCTCCTCAACTGTCGGGTCCTCACCGTCGAAGTACCGGAACGCACAGTGAGCCACGGCGGCGTTGAAGAACGTCCCGAGACTTGAGGTGAGCGCGATGCTGACGAACAGGGCGGTGTACTGCAGGAAGTCGTTTGTGAGCAGCGATGCGACCAGACCGTAATGGAAGGCAATCCCAGCGGCAACCGCGAAGCCACTCCCGACGAGCAGGAGGCTGCACAGCGGGAGGACTGCGAGGTGGGGATTCGCCCGGAACATGTCGAGGCTCCCGTCAGCAACGGCGAGTCCACGACTGAACTTCCCGGACATATTTGATTTAGCGTAGTCGCCCCGGATAATACTTGCTCTGACCGCGCTGGCCCCGTGGTCTTGCGCTGTTCTGGAACCGACGGAAAGTGTGGCGCTCGGCTATCATCAGGATTGTCTTTCGGCGAATCAAACCAGCCGCCGCCGTTTCTCTCCGATACTATTGCTAACCTATTGTTCCAGTCGTCGCCAGTCGCACACTGTGACGCTTGTCTCTCGAATCGTTCGACGAGACAGTACATGCTCCTCTCTGGAACTGCGTCACCGCTGTGTTCGTATCGCCTGTTGCCTATCTCAGCAGGCTCGAGCGTCCGTGTTATCGGGGAACTCTCCATCGACATCGACGACCCGCTTCTGTCTACTTCGACGCGGTCGGTTCGCTCTCCGGACGGAGAGAATAGCGTTGTCTTCCACGTGTCTTTGCTTGGTATCGCCAACGACACCGTCTCAGTCCCCTCGTCTGTAGAGCACCCCAGCAGTGATGCTACTGCATACGGTTTCGATCGGTTCTGTCGGTATCCGATTTATTAGATGCTGATTGAGACGAAACCGGCGCTAGATGGCTCGTGCATAGTGACCGAATCTGAGAGTATCCACCTCACAACGTGTTTCGACAGTGAATCAGCTATTTTGGATCCGGCTGTGGTCACACATTACCGGTAGAACAGCGATACACTCCCGATTCAAATCTGTGACCGTCACAGAGACTGATCGTGGTGTTTCGTTGACCACAGACTCGAATGCAACAGCCGGATACGTAATGACATCACCGTCACCTGAATAGTGGTGCTGATGGAATACGATGGGGCTACGTTTCGTCGCTCGATGGAATTCGGTCTCCGTGGACTGATCTGTGTCTGTCATGTCTATCTCCGCAAGATTGCCGACGCCTTGTCCAACAGAAATTCCCTCCCCAGTGAGTGATTCCTGTTCCAAAATCTCTGCCACACGAGAGACAGCTGCCTCAACTGGGTGGTAAGCGACACTGTGTCGTCGTCAAACAGCGTCATCGTCCGGGTGTCGTATTTCACCGTGGGCGCGGTGAAGGTGGGCTTGCTAACCTTCGTGCCGTTAGACCGGCGTTCGATACAACCGGTGATTGCTTGTGCGGCTTGGTGAGTGGCGAGAATCGCGTGCTGACTACCGAGGCCGGTTTGCTCGCGCACGTCGTCGTAGGCCAGGGGCTGTACGTCGCTCTTAACGTTGCATTTGCCCCACGCCATGTCGGTGGCGATTTGACAACCACGCTTCCACTCGGAGATCGTCTCTTCAAGCAACTTGCGTTGCTCACTGTCTACCGAGAGGCGGGTGATTGCTGTCCGACGCACGTAGTCGTCTGCTACATCTTCAATGTAGATATGTGGCTATTTATAAGATGATGGTCGCACTCTTTCCGAACGCGCTCTTCCCCTCCCTACTCGCTCCCTGCGGTCGCTCCTTGAGGAAGGGGACTCCGCGCTACCCCTTCAGTTGAATACTGACCACGATCTGTGCCGACTAGTCAATACTAACCCCACCTGACTGACTAAATACCCTATTTTCAACTCACTAATCTTCTTTAATGCTTTTCAACAGATTAAGGTGAGTCAGGCACAGTTGCTTAGTCAAATGGATCCGGAAGATTTCGAGGAGGGACCGGGATGGATCGACCCTTACGAGGACATTCCGTGCTACCAGCCTGCCGGACTCCCACCAGAGCTCACATACAGCGATGATATCCTCCGTGCCTACGGGGATGCGCGCTATGCCCTCGGACAGCTCTCGACACTCCACGACGACATCGAGAACGAGAATCTTCTTATCGCACCGTTTGTCGTTCGAGAAGCGGCGATGAGCTCGCAAATCGAAGGAACTGACGTCACTGTCTCAGATATCGTTCTTCATAATCTCGAGGACGATCCAGAGCGCTCAGCCGCCAATCTGAGGGACATCCGGGAGGCGTATAACTACGTCGAGGCGATCCGGACAGGCTTCCATGCCTTGGATGATGGCAGACAGATCGATCAAGAACTCCTCTGTGATCTCCATGCATCATTACTAGTTGATGTCCGTGGCGAGAACAAACGTCCGGGACACATTCGCGATGATATTCCGGTCATGATCGGCCCAGACAACCACATTGAAAACGCGCGATTCGTTCCGGCAAATCCAAACAGCGTCGCACTCCTCCTCGATCAGTTGGTGTCGTACATCAGAAACGGAAGCTACCCTCCGCTAATCGATATCGCGATTACACACTATCAGTTCGAGACGATTCACCCGTTCCGCGATGGGAATGGCCGACTAGGACGCCTCCTCATCATGCTACAACTGTACCAGGCGAACCTGCTCTCAGAACCGTATCTCTACTTGTCGGCGTACTTCAACCATTATCGGACAGAGTATTTCGATCGCCTTCTCGCCGTGAGCCAGCACGGCGAGTGGGAATCATGGATTACGTTCGTCCTGAACGCGATTGCCGAACAGGCTATCGATGCCTACCAGTGTGGCATCGAGCTCGTAGCGCTCCGTACGGACTACCGAGGCCGTTTCCCGAACAGTCCGGCAGTCCGCGATGTCATCGACCACCTGTTCGAGGAGCCGTATCTGCAGGCCCCACGGGCCATCGACGCGACCGGGCGCTCACGACAGGGAGTCTACGACGCGATTGAGAAGCTCAGCGACGAAGGAATCATTGTGGAATTGACTGACAAAGAGCGCAACAGAGTATACAGAGCGCCAGATATCCTTGCTCTCGTCGAATCTCCATGAATGCCGGTAGAGAAATGGACAGCCCTACTGATGTCCTGCTTACAAGATCCATTTCACGCACTGGCTGGTGTCGTATCGATACTAGCGATGAACGGGTAATCGATGTGCATCTCGATGCGGTCAAAGGGAACAACGGGCTGCATCGCTCCGCTGGGGCCGCCGTCTTCGAGCTGGAGGATCCCGAGGGCCTCCAGATGCTTGAGATCTGAGTGGACATCGGAGACATCTCGGTCGACGAGGCGGGCAGCCTCGCGCATACTTTCTGGGTTCCCTTCGGCAATTGCTTGGATGAGTTCCAAGCGCAGTGGTGTGAGACTGTCGACGAGGTCGTTGTAGCTCCCGAACTGGATCACAGGCTTCTCGTCGTGGGCACTTTGTTCACCGGCCTCAGCATCCTGCACGAACTGTACCGTCTCTGCTCGTAGCTGTTCCCGGTCGTCGACGGTGATGTGGAGTGTGGTCGTGATTGTCAGTATGGTCGTTCAGGCCCGCCGTCTACGGCTTCCCAATATTCGTCCGCGCTTGCCCAGAACTCGAAGAGGCGTTCCTCCATTCCCGGGAATTCGATCCCGTCAACATCACCAGCGGCGATGTGGTGTTCGTGGCCTTTCGTATCTTCGTGTGTGTTGGTGTATCTGACGAGCGTCAGATCTTCCAGCGTGCCCGGATGGAGCGTGTACTTCCACCCTGATGGGTAGGTCTCGATATCGTCAGTCCGTCGTACAACGACGTTCTCAACAAGTCGGGATTCAACATGGGTATACTGGAAGGGTTGCTCTGTGAGCATCCACTACCTGTTGGTCTGTTTCCCAACAGCCCAAGTCTGTTGGGCTATCTCCCAACACGGGCACTACCCTTTTTACTCCAGTGGACATGCGACTCAGTGGAGATGAAGATAGTATACAACCTTGCAACACCTGAGGTTTTTGTGGGTACTGCTAACTCATAGCCGCGACAAGTGACTTACCTGCAATTATCGCAACCACTGCGCGGCCTATAATAACTTTTAATATTTGAGCGGCCCTGTGTTGTTACATGAGTGTTGTAAGCGTCTCGATGCCGGAGGAACTGCTCAACCGCATCGACCAGTTCGCCGAGGACCACGGATACACGGGCCGCAGTGAAGTCCTTCGGGAGGCGAGCCGTAATCTGCTCGGGGAGTTCGAGGACAAAAAACTCGAAGACAGAGACCTCATGGGTGTCGTCACTGTCGTCTTCGACTACGAGACGACGAGCGTCGAAGAGAAGATGATGCATCTTCGCCACGAACACGAGGGCATCGTCGCTTCGAACTTCCACAGTCACGTCGGTGGCCACCACTGCATGGAGCTGTTCGTCCTCGAAGGCTCGCTCGAAGAGATATCCACGTTTGTCGGGAAGATCCGCGCGACCAAAGATACGCTGACTATCGACTACTCGGTGCTGCCCGTCGACGACTTCGGCCCGCTCGCCGACATGAACTGATTTTCCGGCCGCAGCTACTGACCGTTTACAGTTGCCCTTATATCTAAGCGGTAGCTTCGCTGCCAGCTACAGGTGAACGAGTCCCGTAGTGAACGGCAAAGCGGCTGTCCTCTCCGCATCGTGTGCCGTCCATATAGAGAGAAAACGAGCGAGCCATCTATGACACCCATTGTATTAAACATAGAGTTTAGAATCACAGGTATTATTAGAATGAGTGTTAGAGTTAACAACACTGATGGCACCTATCACGCGGCGACGACTACTGCAGACGGCCGGCGCTAGTACGATTGCGACGATAGTTTCCGGCTGTCTCGGGCGGGGTGCGAGCTCGCTCGATTCGCTGACTGTCGCGTACGTCCCGATTTACCCGAACATGCAACACTACGTGATGGAACGGGAGGGCTACTACGACGACGTCCCGGCGGACGTCACTGTCGAGCGATTCAGTTCCGGCCCGAGCGTCGTCACGGCATTTGCCAGTGGTGACGTCGATGTCGCGCTCTTTGGTATTACTCCAGCGATGGTACTCGCCGACAGAGGGACCCAGGCAGGTGTTCTCGCTGCGAATTCACGAAACGGGTTCAGGATCATGGGGACGGACGAAGTCGTCGACCTGTACGAACAAGAAGGCGCGGGCGTCTTCGAGGGCTTCGAGGAAGAGAACGGTCGGAAAATCCGATTCGGTACACCTCCTGACGGGAGCGTCCCCGATATCGTCCTCCGTTATTGGATTCAGGAAGCCCTCGATGCAGGGGAGATGGACACCGTCATCGACAAGTCGACGGTCCCACCGGCCAATGCGGTCCAGACGATACAATCGGGCGATATCGACGCGACGATAATTCAGGAACCGTTCGCGACGATAATCGGCCGCGAAGATGGCTACGGCGAACTCGCATGGTCGGGGAACGTTCTAGAGAACCATCCGGTGACGGTGCTCTTTGCGAACCAGCAGGTCATCGACGCGAGCGATATCGCACAAGCACTGGTCGAACAACACACCGCGGCCACCGAGTTCACAGCGAACTCGCCGGACGCGGCCGCAAGTCACGCCGCATCGGTCATCGGGTCGGGCGTGAGCGAGGACCTCGCCGAAGCCGCCATGGAGTCACAGGCCTCCGATTTCATCTCGGACCCGTATACTATCACCGACCAGACCGCGACGATGGGTGAGTTCGTTGCGAACGTCGGAAACATCGACGAACCGGTTCCGACTGAGGAGCTGTTCGCCTTCGAGCCCTACGACGCCATCAACGCATGAGCACGCCGACCGACACCGGTTTCGAGAGGCTGCTGGACGCGGGCGTCGAGGGAGACGTGCGGCGGTATCTCCGTGGTCTTGGCGGCCTCACGATTTTCCTGCTCGTCTGGTGGGTCGGAGCGCTGACGACGCAGCCGTCGTACCTGGTCCCGGGACCTGTCGACTCCGCACGCGCCTTCGTCGAGTTGTTCACGACCTCGACACGAATCGTCGCCCCGCTCGCCGGAGCAGAACTCGTCTTGCCGACGGGACTCGCACATCTCACACAGACACTGTTTCATTACATCCCGGGCCTGCTGCTGGGTGCCGTCTGTGGTAGTAGCCTCGGGCTGGCGATGGGCTGGCACGGCGTGCTGGACGACTGGCTTCGCCCACTCGTCCGGGTACTGCGGCCGATTCCGCCGCTGGCCTGGGTCGTCTTCGCTATCGTCTGGTTCGGTATCCACCACACCGGAGCAGCCTTCATCGTCTTCGTCGGCGCGTTCTGGATCAACTTCTACGCCGCCTACGGCGGTGTCGAGGGCGTCTCCGACGAACTGACCGACGCTGCCTCGACGCTGGGCGTCGAACGGGACCTCTCGATGCTGAAGCTGGTCGCGTTACCGAGCGCCGCTCCACAGTTGCTGACGGGCTTCCGGACTAGTATCGGCCGCTGCTGGATGATCGTCGTCGGGGCCGAACTGTTCGGGGCACCGGGTGTCGGCTACGAGATAATCAACGCCGCCAACAACCTCGCGATGGCGACCAGCGTCGCGTATATGTTCCTCATCAGCCTCGCCTTCCTCACGATGGACGTTGGTTTTCGGCTATTCGAACGGAGGGCTCTCGCGTGGCGCTGAGTGACCAGTCACCGAACGCCGCCGATTCCGGTCGGAAAATCGTCGTCGACGGCGTCAGTAAGGCCTACGACTCCGTCCAGGCACTCTCAGACGTCTCGCTCTCCGTTCGGGAGGGCGAGTTCTGCTGTATCGTCGGCCCGTCGGGCTGTGGCAAGACGACGCTGTTGCGGACGATAGCGGGCCTCGAAGACGCCGATAGCGGCTCGATTCTGGTCGACGGAGACCGGATCACAGAGCCGGGACTGGACCGGGGGATGGTCTTCCAAGAGTATGCGTTGTTCCCGTGGCGGACGGTCCGGGGAAACATCCGCTTTGGCCTCGACCGGCCCGCGTGTGACTGTCCCGATTGCGAACAGCGGATACAGGAGCTGGTCGACCTCGTCGGCCTGTCGGAGTCCGAGGACGCCTATCCCAAGGAGCTCTCCGGTGGGATGAAACAGCGCGTCGGTATCGCTCGCGCGCTCGCTGTCGACCCGGAGATACTGTTGCTGGACGAGCCATTCGGCAGTGTGGACGCCCGAACCCGGGACAGACTGCACGAGGAACTGCTCGATATCTGGGCTGAAACCCAACAAACGGTCGTCTTCGTCACTCACGACATCGACGAGGCGGTGAAACTAGCCGACAGAATCGTGGTGTTGGACGACGACCCTGGAACGGTCCAATCGACGCTCACCGTCGATGTGGACCGCCCCCGCGAGCGTACGTCCCACGAGTTCGTCGACCACGTCGCACGCATCCGGTCCGAACTCGGTCAGCCAACCGATACTAGCTAAGGCAGCACGAAAGACAGATATTGTTAACTTCTTGCTTTGAAACCACTATGACTATTATCCTCGAGTTATATTTTAATATATGCCCATCGTCAGCTCCTCGATGACGGAGCTCCTCCGGGATGACCTCGACAGATTCGCGGACGAACACGGCTACACGGGCCGTAGCGAGGTCATTCGTGAGGCGTGTCAGTCACTGCTCGAAGAGTACCGGGAGACAGAGGAGGCCGAACGCCGTGTGGTCGGGACTGTCACGGCGGTGTTCGGGTACGACGAACCGGCAATCGAGCGGCGGATGATGGATATCCGCCACGAGTTCGAAGGCTCGATTCGGTCGAATTCGCACAACTGTCTGGCCGACAACGAGGGCTGTGTCGAGTCGTTCGTCGTCGAGGCTTCCTACGCCGAAGTCCTGCGATTCATCGGCACAGTCCGCGGTGCAGACGAATCCGTTTCAGTCGAGTACACCGCTGTCCCGGTTGACCTGATACGCGAGGAAATCGCTGAGGCGTAACCGTATTTCCGGGGATATCGCGGCACCGAATAACAATACACCAGCTACTGTTAGCCCATATTTGTTATCTCCCACGAGCTAGCAAGGCAAGATTATTATATACGAAGTATAGATTAACAACCAGCTATGGCACACATTCACCTCGGAGAAGGCACGTTCCCGGTGTGGGCGCTGGTCCTCTGGACACTGCTGGGGACAGGGCTCATTAGCGCTGTCGTCTATCGGGTCCGAAAAGGCGGTATCGAGACACATCAGATCGCGCTCGCCGGCATCGGTGCGGCGGCGAGTTTCGCAGTCTTCCAGTTGAACATCCCCATCTGGGGCGGTATCCACATGAACCTCACCGGTCTCGTCGGTATCCTTGCCGGGCCGCTGCTTGGTGCGCTCATCGCGCTGGTGGTGAACATCTTCTCGGCGGCGCTCGGTCACGGCGCCGTCGGCCTGCTCGGCGCGAACACGATCGTCAACGCGAGCGAAGCTATCGTCGCCTACTACGCGTTCAAAGCGCTGCAAGGGATGGACTGGGACGTCTTCCCGTCCGCTTCGAGCGCCGCGACGCTCGGGCTCTCCGCAGGGGCCTTCATCATGGGCGCGATTATCGTCGTCAGCGGCGTCAACGGGAGTGCACTCCCGCGTGGTGACCTGACCATCGCCGTCGCCGGCCTCGTCGGGCTCAACCTCGGGGTCGCCGTCGTCGAAGGTCTGCTGACCGGCCTCATCGTCCAGTTCCTCGCGTCTGTCCGCCCCGACCTCGTGGGTCTCGTCGACCGCGACGGCCGCGAGGACGCCGCAGGGGTGACCGCCTGATGCAGCGCTGGAAGCAGTACGGCAGCATGGCCGGCCTGCTCGCGGTGTGTTTCGCGGCAGGACTCTGGGGTTTTCGCTCCACTGGCGGCGCACTGCCATGGGCCAAGCGGTCCGCGCAAGCGCTTCAGCGCGGTGTCCAACAGAGCGGCGGTGACCTCGTCAACTTCGGCCGCGGTATCGTCGTCGCCGGTCCCATCCGAAAGGGCGGGCTGATGCTCGAATTCGGTGGACTCGTCGCCCTGCTCGCTATCGTCGCTGTCGGGCTATACGTCTATGCCGACCGTCTCGGTGACGGGGACCAGACGGCCCGCTAACCGTGACGACGCTCTCGAATCACGTCCCAGACCCACGGCTCATCACGGCTTTCGCCGAGCGTCGTGAGGGGCCACTGCACAGGGTCAACCCGTGGACGAAAGTCGGCATCGTCGGCGCGCTCGTACTCGCCGTCACGGTGGCTGACCGACTTGTATTGCTGGCCGGCCTCTACGGCGCCGTTCTCCTCGTCTACGGGATTTCGGGACTACCCTTCGGCCGACTGGTCGGCTGGTACACCCTGCCGCTGCTGTTCATCGTCTCCGTCGCGGGGCCACTGGCCTTTCTCGAACCGGGCACACCGGTCGGCGGTGCGCTCGCGACCCCGGTCAGCGAACTCTCGGTGACGTGGGCCGGGCTCGCGCTGTTCGGGGAGCTCACCTTCCGGTCGCTCACCGTCGTCACGTTCACGCTGACGGCGTCGATGACGACGAAGTACACCGACGTGGCGTACATGCTCGGACGGCTGCTTCCCCGACCTATCGACCAGATCGCACTGCTGACCTACCGGTTCACGTTCGTCATGATCGAGACGCTCGAAGACCTGGTGAAAGCCGCCCTCTCCCGCGGGGCGAACCTCTCTGAGTTCTGGTCGAACAAACGGCTATACGGGCGCATCCTCGGCATGACGATGCTGTCAGCCATCGAGGGCTCCGAACGGCTCGTCAAGTCGATGGAATCCCGGGGATACAACGGTGACATCACGCTGTACGGCGACGTGCCGCGGCCGCCGTTGTCGGAACTCGCGGTCGTCGTCGGGGCCTACGTCGCCGTAGTCGGATACGGTGCAGTCGCCGTCTACGGGGTGACAGTGTGAGCCGAGAGGACACCCCGCTCGTGGACCTCCAGTGTGAGGCCCACACCTACCCCGACGGAACCGTCGGGATGCACGATGTCGAGTTCAGCGTCTATGCCGACGAAGTCGTTGCGCTGGTCGGCGGCAACGGCGCAGGGAAGTCCACGCTGCTCGAACATTTGAACGCGACGCTGGTCCCCGACGACGGCGAACTGGTCGTCGACGGCACGCCGATTACCGAGGACAACAAGGGACACGCCCGCAAGGAAGTCGGCTTCGTCTTTCAGGACGCCGACACCCAACTCGTCGCGCCCACCGTGCTCGACGACGTCATGTTCGGCCTGCAGAACTACGGTGTTTCCGGTGACGAAGCGAAACAGCGCGCCCGTGAGGCACTGGCCACTGTCGACGCGACACACCTCGAAGAGCGCATCCCACACTACCTGAGCGGCGGCGAGAAACGACTCATCGGCCTCGCCGGCGTGCTCGTCCTCGAACCCAGCGTCATCGTGCTGGACGAGCCACTCGCCGGACTCGACCCCGAACGGTCGCGACTGGTCGCCGACCGTGTTCGACAAATCCACCAGGACGGTATCAGCGTCGTCCTGTCGACCCACGACCTCGACTTCGCCGCCGAAGTCGCCGACCGTGTCTGTGTGATGGCCGACGGCAACGTCGTCGGGAGCGGCACACCTCAGGAGGTGTTCTACGACGACGCGCTGTTGACGAGCGCGAACCTCCACCCGCCGAGTCCAGTCCGTGTCGCTCGGGATGTCGGGCTCGACGGGAGCGCCCGGCCAGTGACCGAATCGGAACTCGTCGCACTGCTCACGGACGGCACTGCTGATTCGGAACCGATACAATCTATCGATGGCAGCGGAGACGACTAAGGGACTGCCGCGCTATCTCGCACCGCTTCCCGAGCGGGTCGAGACGGTCGCACTTCGGTACGCGTGGGTAATCGTCGCGATCAATCTCGTGGGGACGGCGTTTGGCTTCTGGTACTATCTCCCGCAGTTCCGACTCGAACCAGTCGTCGCATGGCCCGTCGTCCCCGATAGCCCCACAGCGACGTTGTTCATCGCCTGCTCTCTGGCATTGTACAAACTCGGGCGGCCGAACGAATATCTGAACGTGCTGGCGTTTTTGGGCTGCATCAAACTCGGCCTCTGGACGCCGTACGTTCTCACGGTGTTTCACGACGCGTTTCTGGCGACAGTCGCAGCACCACCGCCGGTAGCACTGCTACTCGGGCCACAGCTCGCCTCGGGCGCGATGTACGCCTTCCTGTTCGTCTCGCATCTGGGCATGGCCGTCCAGGCGTTCGTTATCTATCGCTACAGCGACTTTCCCGGTCGGGCGATTCTCGTTGCCCTGCTGTGGTACGGGTTCAACGACCTCGTCGACTACTTCGTCCCGATTGTCGGGACCCCACATCACACCCTGTTGCCAGTCGAACCGATTGTGAACGGAACGGTGCGACACGTCTCGCCTGAACACGAGATCGCCGCCGCCGGCGCGGTGACGCTCACGATTGTCGCAACAGCGCTGACAGTGGCTATTAGCCGACAGAAGGGCCGTGCTAACGGCTAACTGAGTTTCTAATCGACGACGGACCGCCCCGTCGACCGCCAGACGTGGATTCTGTGGGACAGTAGTTACGCTCTATGAAACAAATTATTTGATGTGATTACCAATGATTCACATATCTACAAAACATATTAGCATCTGATGCGCACTAGTCTCAACATCCCCGATGGGCTTCTCGACGAATTCGACGACACGTGGCAGTCCGAAGGGCTCGACTCCCGCTCACGTGGCGTTCGTGAAGCGATGCAGGAATACATCGAGGCCCACACACGACTCGAAGATATCGAGGGCGACGTCGTGGTCGTCATCGCGTTCGATTACACCCACGAGGCCGTCATCGAGGACGTCCACGACGTGCAACACCAGTTCCAGGACGTCATCACGACGACTAACCACATTCACGAGGGCGAGTGGTGCCTCGAGACGGTGTTCTGTCGTGGTCCAGCCGAGCGTGTTCGGCGGCTCACCTATCGTCTCCGCGATTTCGATGCCGTGAGTCGGGTCAAACTGATGCTGCTCGCCGAACACTGACGCCGTACACCGTATCGTAGGCTCACGGGATTCTTTCGTCGATAGCTGATTGAGTTGGTTGCTCGATAGGCCTACGTATTGACCAACAGAGTTTCTACCAATTCAGAGGGATGTTTCGATATCCGTCCAAGATACACAGCGCGTATCTCGCACAGAACCCGTGAAACGGAGGCAGCCTATCATAGAACCGTTCGCGCGCTCTGTGGCAGCCAGTCTGAACAGTCAACGCGGTATCGCGTACTAATCGCCCTGGAAAAATGGGATTGCTATATGGATGAGAACGAACAGCGCTAATCCGGCTAGTATAAATACAAACCCAACCACCGGTTGTTCCCCCCAGGGTAGTTCGAGCGGTGCCCTGTCCACCAGACCCACTTTATCTGGGTTACGTATTTGTCCCCAACTTAGTGCAGCGCCGATCGAGACGAGTATCCAAGAGCCGTAATTGCCTACCGTAGCCAGATATCCAGTCGTTTGAGCAGGAGATGTGGTGTCATCCCCAATCGTGTCTGACTCGGCGTCGAACCTGTATGTGGTTTCATCCGCACTCGTGTCTGGTTCGATGTCGAACCTGTCGTACCAACCGGCGTACAACAGCACCCCACCGAGTGCAAACAGGGCCATTCCGAGGGTGCTTGTTTCTATGGGTAGTTCGACCCAGGTGGCTGGAACGAAGTACAGTATCGCCCCACCAAGCATGAGTACAATGGGAATGTATCCGAGCACTGTCTCGCGGATTCTCATCGTGTGGCCGGTACATGACGGAAGTTTAAATCACCCGTCATATGAGATATAAATCTCCGGTGCTGACTCCACTCGTCTGTATCGGGCACGCCAGTATTGACCCGTTTGGCCGTAAGGTTCAGGATTCGGAACCTCTCTATGGCACGCTGACCGTACTCTACTGAAGGGCTTGCTCGGAGAGCTCGACACCGAGCGGGAGTATCGAGTACTCGACCGTCCGCACGTCGGGCACCGCGCGAACCGAATTGACGAACCCGGCTATCTCCTCAGTAGTTCCCCTGAGCACGAACAACTCGACACAGTACTCGTCACTGACGTGCGCGTGCGTCGTTCCAGAGACGATGTCGCCGTTCTCGTGTCGTATCCCAGTCAGCTGCTGTTGCACTGCTGACTGGCCGTAGTCGAACACTGCTGTCACCGTGCAGGAGTGGGTACTGCCGTCGGTAGCTCCCTGCTGAAACTCTCCGAGCAGTGTCCGTGAGGCTTCTCGGAAGACTTCACTGCGACCGCTGTATCCGTGCTCGTCGGCGAACGTGTCGAGGCGGTCAAGTAGCGCCTCGGGCATCGAGATGCTCACAATGCTCATACACTAAATAAGAACCCTATTTTGATAATTGCTATTATGTCTGAAACGGGTTTAGCATAATAATTAGTATTTTAGTCTAGTAGATTCATAACTCGGATATGGCTTCGAGCAACACCCCGATTCCGGTGACGATTCTGAGCGGCAGTCTCGGTGCTGGCAAGACGACGACGCTCAACCACGTACTCACCACCGAACAGGAACTGAACGCCGCCGTCCTGGTCAACGATATGGGTGAGGTGAACGTCGACGCGGAGTTCGTCGAGCGCGAGTCCGAACTCTCTCAGAGCGACGAGGAGATAATCGAGATGTCGAACGGCTGCATCTGCTGTCGCCTGCGGGGCGACATGCTGGACGAGGTGGGCCGGCTGGCCGACCAGCGGGACTTCGACTATCTGCTCGTCGAGTCTTCGGGTATCAGCGAACCCATCCCGGTGGCCCAGACGTTCGCTCGCGGGTTCGAGGACGCGGAGTTCGACCCAACGGGCGTCTACGAACTCGACACGATGGTCAGCGTCGTCGACGCACACAGTTTCTGGCAGGGCTTCGACTCGGGCCAGGCGCTCACCGACGACGACATCGAACCGCAGGGCAATCGTGTCCCCGAGGAGGCGTTGATGGACCAGATCGAGTTCTGTGACGTTCTCCTGCTCAACAAGTGCGACCTCGTTCCCGACGAGGAACTGGACGAGATGGAGGCAGTCCTACAGGCGCTCCAGCCCCGGGCGAAGATACTCCGGACGAAACACGGCGCAGTCGACCCGACGGAGATACTGGCCACGGGTCGGTTCGATTTCGACGAGGCCAGTCAGTCGGCCGGCTGGAAGCGAGAACTCCAGCACGGTCACCACCACGAGTCGGCCGCCGACGAACACGGCGTCACCTCGTTCATTTTCGACGCCGACCGACCGTTCCACCCGGAGCGAATCGCCCGATTGTTCGCCGACCTCCCGGACGGTGTCGTTCGCGCCAAAGGCTTCTTCTGGTCGGCTGGTCGCGAGGACGTCGCGATGGGCCTCGACAAAGCGGGCCAGTCCGTCCGTGCCGGGCCGAAGGGAACGTGGCTCGCGACGCTTCCGGAAGCCGAGCAGGAGCGATACTTCGCTGCTCGACCCGGAATCAAAGAGGACTGGGACGACCAGTGGGGCGACCGCGGGACCGAACTCGTCTTCATCGGCCGTGAGTTCGACCAGGAGACGCTGACCGACCGGCTGGACGACTGTGTCCTGTCGGAGGCGGAGATGGACGAGGACTGGGACGCGTATCCCGACCCGTTCAGCCCGGACGACCAGCGCGAACTGGCCCTGGCCGACGACTGATGAGCATCGACGACCAGCCGCCGGTCACCATCCTGAGCGGTGGGCTCGGTGCCGGCAAGACGACACTGTTGAACCACCTCCTGACTGTGGGCGGCGACAGATACGATATCGCGGTGCTCGTCAACGACGTCGGCGAGATGAACGTCGACGCCGAGCTCATCGAGAACGGCTCCGAACTCTCGATGGACGACGACGGCATCACGGAGCTCTCGAACGGCTGCATCTGCTGTGGGCTCCAGAACGAGCTCGACCAGGAGCTGCGCCGGCTCGCCTTCGACGCCGAGTTCGACCACCTGGTCATCGAAGCGTCGGGAATCAGCGACCCCGTCCCGATCGCACAGCGGTTCCTCGAACCGGCGCGTGCCTCCACGCTGTACGACCTCGACACGACCGTCACCGTCGTCGATGCCGCGCAGTTCCACCGGGCGTTCGTCCGCGGCGACCCGATAAAGTCGACTGACGACGACGCACGTCCACTCTCCGATCTCCTCGCCGAACAGGTCGAGTTCTGTGACGTGCTCGTGCTCAACAAGTGTGACCTCGTCTCCGATGAGGAACGACGGGCCGTCGAACGCGTCCTCCGGACGCTGCATCCCGACATCGACATCGTCGGCACTGCCAACAGCGCTGTCGACCCGGAGCGGGTCCTCGGAACCGGTCTGTTCGACCGGAACGAGGCAAGCTACGCCTCCCGATGGAAGCAGGCCCTCTCGCCCGACCACGAGACTGGTGGGGACCATGAGTCACATCAGCATGACGCCGACAGTCACGGTCACGACCACGACGAACACGGCCACGACCACGACGACGAACACGACCATCTACACCCGCCCGAGGAGTTCGGTGTCGATTCGTTCATCTACGAGCGCCGGCGACCGCTCCATCCCGAGCGGTTTCGCGCTTGGCTCGACTCGTTCCCCGAGACCGTCGTCCGGTCGAAAGGCCACATGTGGGTCGCCGGTCGCGAGCGGTTCGCACTGGACATGAGCCAGGCCGGGACGGAGATTCACGTCGACGTCAACGGCCGATGGGCAGCGACGCTCCCGGAGCCTCGACAGGCCTCCTACCGCGAATCGCGGTCCGATATCCAGTGGGACGACGAGTGGGGCGACCGCGAAACGAAACTCGTCTTCATCGGTGCCGGAATGGACGAATCCGCCATTGTCGACGGGCTCGACGACTGTCTCGTCGACGCTGACGCGATGGACGAGGACTGGGAGGTGTTCGACAATCCGTTCCCGGGGACGATGGACTGGTCGAAACCCCCCATGCAACAGCGGCTCGTGGTTGGTGATGCCCAATGATTGCAAACCGTCGGGAACTGCCGCCGCTCGAGGACCGACGCGCGAGCGATGCCGACGGGCACGACGTGCTGGACCCGCTCGGTGTCGCCATCGTAACCGTCTCCTCCTCTCGTGGTGGGACAGTCGAAATGGCACCGCCGGACCCCAGCGGCGACGCTATTGCCCGTATCCTCGTCGAGGCGGGCCACGTCGTTACGGCTCGGACGCTGGTCCCAGACGACTACGTCGGCATCAAGACCGCCGTTAGCGATTGTCTGGACCGGCCGGACGTGGACGTCGTCGTGACAACCGGCGGGACGGGCGTGACCGCCGACGACGTAACCCCCGACGCGGTTGGGGAACTCTTCGACCGGGAACTACCCGGCTTTGGCGAAGCCTTTCGCTGGCTTTCCTGGGACGAAGTGGGGAGTCGGATTGTCTCGACGCGTGCGACGGCAGGCATTGCCCGTGACATTCCGGTGTTCGTCCTGCCAGGGAGTGAGAACGCCGTGTCACTCGCGACAACCGAGCTGATAACCGAGGAGGCACCCCACCTCGCTGGACTTGCAACGCGACACGAGGTGGCGTAGATGCAGGGTTCCAGTATGTACCAGGAGGTAATCCTGGATCACTACCGCAATCCTCGAAGGTGGGGCCGTCTCTCGTCGGTTACCTTCTCGCACACTGGCGAGAACAGTTCCTGTGGCGACGAACTCACGTTCGACCTCAGACTCGCCGAGGACGGTGAAACGATCGACGAGGTCGCATTTACCGGAGAGGGCTGTGCTATCAGCATTGCGAGCGCGAGCCTGCTTGCGGAGGAACTCCCGGGAATGACGCTCTCGAAGGTTCGTGACCTCGACCGGGAGGACGCCCTCGACCTTCTGGGAATCGAGCCGACGCCGATGCGCGTCCCGTGTGCCGTGCTCGCGGAAAAAGTGGTTCAGGACGGCGTCGAGAGCTACGAGGACGACGAATGACACTCTACGGAATCGGGCTGGGACCGGGTGCGACCGACCTGCTCACGGTTCGCGGTCGGCGCCGGCTCGAATCGGTCGACGTCGTCTACTCGCCGGGTCGGCTCTCGCGGCGCGTCGCCGCCGAGTACGTCCCCGAATCGAAGCTGGGTGATCTGGACTTCCCGATGACGACTGACCCGGAAGAACTGAAAGCGGCCTGGAAGACGGCCGCTGCGGAGGTGGCGCCACGAGCGCGTGACGGCGACGTGGCCTTCGTCACGCTCGGTGACCCCTGCATCTACTCGACGTTCGGCCACCTGCGCCGGACCCTTCGCAACAACCATCCCGGCGTCGACATCGAGGTTGTCCCCGGCGTCAGCAGCGTGACGGCGTTCGCCGCTGTCCTCGGTGTCGATATCGAGGCCGGCGCGGAACTGACGCTGCGGGAAGCGACGGACGGCGCGGCGCCAGTCGGGCCCGACCGGTTGATTCTGTTCAAAGTCACCGACGCGCCCACGACTCACGAGAAACTAACGACAGCAGGATACGACGTGACGTTCGGTCGGCGCCTGTTCATGGACGAAGAAGCGCCGCTCGTCACCAGTGACCCCGAGGACGTAGCTGATCGGGACTACTACACGCTGGCGTACGCCGAGAAACGGTCCGTATCGAAATCCGAGTGAGGAACAGTCCGTCTCAGGCAGTGACACCCAGCGTCTCTAGTTCTTCAGGGGAGTACTCCGCTCGAAGTTCGTCCGTCGAGTGTTCCTCGACTAGTTCGGTTCGCTCTGCCTCGCTCATCTCGCTCAGGTCGCTGAAACAGTGACACATTGCAACCGTATCTCGGGGCCATAGCTACTAAACACCTGTTAGCACCCTTCTCGCGCTTATGTAATACGGATCCGGTGATAGCAACGTTTGGCAATTTAGGGGGCCGGATTAGTTACTCTCGTCTGATTTGGTTCAGTGAACGCGAAGCCGTCCTGCTCGCAATCGACGAACCACCGGTCGGTACCTTCATCCGGAACATCGTCTGCGCGTTATATTGCCGACCGGTTATTGGGCCCGCCGGAGCAGACCGATTCCGGACGAGCCATCCCGCGCTCTAGCCGGGACATCGTGACACGCCGCTGTCGAGGTAAGAGACCTTAACAGAGAAATTACGGTGTCGAAAAGATACAGTTCAGTGGTTCTCGTGGATGTGGTTGCGCAGCGCGTCGGTCTCCTCGAACTCTTCGTTACACTCCGCACACGTGTTGTGGTGGAGCGCGACGTGCTGGGTGACGCCGGCGGCGCTCTGGAACTGTGCATCGCAGGTGGAGCAGGGGTATGCCATTACATTAGCAACTCAAGAGAGATAGCATAAAAAGAGTTATTAAAAATCGGGTGGCCACAGTTAGTTCAATCTAGTAATCTGGTCCGCGGCGTAACTAAGCAAGCCGACCGACGCAGTAGCGATGCGAACTCCCGAAGAGTTACCCACTCACTTTTTTCGGTCACAACCTGGATGTTTGGATGTCCGGTTACCGTCCGCGACAGCGTCGGCAAAGTGACAGCGTGTCTCTGCCCGTCCGACAGCTCTCGATTCAGGAACCGTGTTTACACACTCCGGTTCGGCCTTCGGGCAGCGCGTATGAAACGCACAGCCACTTGGCGGGTCAACGGCGCTGGGCACCTCCCCTTCGAGCGGCATGGTACCGTCCAGCGGTGGTATCGATTCAACGAGCGCCGCCGTGTAGGGGTGACTCGGTCGGTCGAACAACAGTTCCGCGGGCCCACGCTCCACGACACGACCCAGATACATCACGAGTACCCTGTCGGCGAGATGGCGGACGACGTCGAGGTCGTGTGAGATAACGACGTAGGTCAAATCGAGCCGTCGCTGGAGGGAGTCGAGGACGTCAAGTAGTCGACTACGGGTCGATGCATCCAGTCCGGTGGTCGGCTCGTCCAGTATCAGTACCCGCGGTTCCAGTGCGAGAGCTCTGGCGAGCGCGACACGCTGGCGCTGTCCCCCGGAAAGCTGATGTGATCGACGGGACGCGACCGCCGTCGGCAGGTCGAGGCGGTCGAGGAGCGTTTGTACTCGAGCCTCGCGACGCTCTTTCTCCCATCCCTGTTCGAGTAGCGGTTCGGCGATAGTCTCACGCACCGTCTGTCGTGGGTTGATACTCTCTCCGGCGTCCTGGAA
The DNA here is from genome assembly GCF_031624395.1 of Halomicroarcula saliterrae. Lineage (NCBI taxonomy): Archaea > Methanobacteriati > Methanobacteriota > Halobacteria > Halobacteriales > Haloarculaceae > Haloarcula > Haloarcula saliterrae. The sequence continues at coordinate 87,320 of NZ_JAMQON010000005.1, read as the reverse complement.
CACGAACCCGATGTCAGAACGGCAGTCGTCGGTGCGCTCTGTGACGGTTCCAACGCTGTCGCCATCGAATCGCACTGCGCCATCGGTCGGCCGAGAGAGTCCAGCGAGCAGTTTCGCCACCGTCGATTTTCCGCTCCCGCTCTCGCCGACGATTCCCAGTGTCTCACCCTGGTAGACAGCGAGGTCGATGTTGTCGACTGCTCGGAGCGTCCGACGGCCGCTACGCAGTCGTTCGAGTAGTGACTCGGAGAGGTCGAACGCCTTCGAGAGACCGGCAGTCTCGATGACTGGTGTTCGATCCGCACATCTGTCCGTCGCGTCTCGGTATCGGGGCGTGCACGGAGAGTCACTGCTGGTACCCCCGTCAGCAGCGGCTTCACGAGTCGTCGGTGACGGCTGGCTCTCGACGTTCCCGAGACGACACGACAGCAGTTCCGCAGTGTAGGGGTGGTCGGGAGCTTGCAAGACACGCTCGGTGGGGCCCGCTTCCACCGTTTCCCCGTCGTTCATCACGACGGTACGGTCACATATCTCTGCGACGACGTTCAGATCGTGTGTGATGACCAACAACGAGGTGTCCCGCTCGTCGGCCAGCGTCCGGAGGCGGTCGAGGATGTTGGCCTGGGTCGTCGTGTCCAGTCCAGTCGTCGGCTCGTCGGCGATCAGGAGAGCCGGATCGCCCGCCAGGGCCATCGCGAGGAGCACCCGTTGTCGCATCCCGCCGGACAGTTCGTGCGGATAGGCGTCGACCCGCTCCGCCGGGTCGGAAATACCGACCTGTGCGAGTAGGTCGACTGCTCGCCGACGGTAGCCTCGCCACGCTTTGCCTCTGAACGGCGAGAGCTGAAGAAAGTCCGTAAGCCGCTGGCGGTCGCCCACCTCGTCGACCCGGAGCGCCTCGGCTATCTGTTCTCCCACGTCGTAGGCCGGGTTGAGCGTCGACATCACGTCCTGTGGCACCAACCCTATCTCGGTGCCTCGGTAGTCCCTGTGAGCGGCTTCGGATATCGCCGTGAGGTCGGTGCCCCTGTAGACGATTCGCCCGTCCCGTATCTTCCCGGGGGACTGCAACCCGAGAACGGACGCTGCGGTGACTGATTTTCCGGAACCACTCTCACCGACCAGCCCGACGACCTGGCCATCACTGACCGAAAAAGACGCACCGTCGACCGCGTCGACGACGCCGTCGGCTGTGTCGAACTGGACGCGGAGGTCGGAGAGAGTGAGCAGTTCCGTCATCTCACACCTCCTCGATTCGCGTTTCCTGGCGTGGATCCAGCCTGTCACGGAGGCCATCCCCGAGCAGATTGAATCCGAGGACCGTCACCGCGATGGCACCGCCCGGCGCGTTCACGACCCACCACGCCTGTCTGAGGTGTTCCCGGCCGCTTTCGAGCATCGTTCCCCACTCGGCTGTCGGCGGCTGCGCACCCAATCCGATAAAAGAGAGACCGGCGGTGGCGACCACGACGGTCCCGAGATTGAGTGTCGCGATGACGACAACCGGACTGACGACGGCCGGCAAGAGGTGCCGGCGAACGATGCGTCGCCGCGGTGCGCCAGCGAGCCTGGCAGCGTCGACATACCGGCGCTGTTTGACCGAGAGCACACTCCCGCGGACGACACGGGCGTACGTCCCCCACCCGACGGCAGCCAGTGCGACCATCACGTTTCCCAGACTGGGACCGAGGATGCCAGCGACCACGAGGGCCAGGACCAGTCCCGGGAAGGCTAACTGAAGGTCGACGAGTCGCATCAGGAACTCGTCTACCCACCCGTCCGCATAGCCCGCGACCAGCCCGACAGCGGTCCCGATGAGGACACGGACCGCGGTAACTGTCACAGCGATACCAAGCGATATTCGCGCCCCATAGACGAGGCGGGTCAGGATATCTCGACCGAACTGATCGGTCCCCAGCGGATGGACCAACGATGGCGGCTGGAGCCGCTTCGCTAGATTCTGTGCCGCCGGATCGTACGGCGTCAGGATAGGGCCGAAGACGGCGACACAGCCCAACGAGACGACGATAAGCGCCCCGACAGACGTGATCGGTTGCCCGCGCATTCCACGGACGAGATAGCTACGGGAACGTCTCGCCCACGACCGCAACTCGTGGCTACAGTCGTTCATGGTCGGACCCCCTGTGAGCGAATCCGTGGGTCGAGATAGTGGTACGTCAGGTCGACGGCGAGGTTGGTCAACACGAACAGGACAGCGATGACAAGGACGACACCCTGGACGACGGGGTAGTCACGGGCGAACACTGAGTCGACGAGGAGTGTTCCAAGCCCAGGTCGCTGGAAGACGACCTCGACGACTACGGCGCCGTTCATGACAAACCCGAACTGGAGTCCGACGACGGTCACCACCGGGATGAGCGCGTTTCGCAAGGCGTGCTTGTAGATTACGACGCGCTCACGCAACCCTTTGGACCGAGCCACGTCCACGTACTCGTCGTCGAGTACGTCCAGCATCGATGTCCGAACGACGCGTGTGATAATCGCAGTCATCCCGCTGCCAAGGGTCACGGCTGGCAGCACCAGATGCGAGAAATCGCCCGTGCCTGCGACCGGAAACAGCCCGAATCTCAGCGAGAAGACGAGTATGAGTACGTACCCCAGCCAGAAGTTCGGTATCGACACCCCCAGTAACGCACCGAGCTGGCCGACCATATCGACCCACTCGCCCTGATGGACGGCACTGAGGACCCCGACCGGGATAGAGACGAGTAGCGCGACGAGTATCGACGCGACGGCGAGTTCGACGGTGGTCGGGAGATGAGCTAGCAACAGTTCTGTGACGGCCCTGTCGCTGTAGTAAGACGTGCTCAGGTCACCCTGGAGGACATCGAGTAACCAGTGTCCGTACTGGACGTGCAGTGGTTCGTCAAGGCCATGTTGCCGCCGGAAAGACTGTACAACGTGGTCCGGTGGGGTTCGGCCCGAACGAGCCCGGAGTATCGTCGCCGCCGCGTCGCCCGGTGTCAGGTGAACGAAGACGAACGTCAGTACCGAGACGCCCGCGAGGACCACGAGCGTGGTCAGGGTACGATAGATCGCGTACCCGCTAGATACCACGGCACCACCACCTCATCTGTCCGATAGCTTGGATAGCTCTGGTCGCCACCCGGTCCTGGCGTCGACGGTTAACAGAGGGCTGCAATCTCCGGGATTCGGTTAGAACGCACCGGAGCACGTACTGCGACATATTGACTACTACCTCGCGAAATATGTTAAAACTGCCGCTCTAGTTAGCAACTTTTATTATACTCGTTAGTAGTTTTGTTAACACTGATGCGACCGACAATACGACGACGCGACCTGCTACGAGGCGTTGCTGCAGGTGGTATAGCCGGTGTCGCCGGCTGTCTCGGAGGCAGCGAGGACAGCGGGGACGCGTTCAGATTGAGCGTTCCGTTCTTTCCACCCTCACTCGATCCGATCGACCTGGACGGTGGGTGGCGTCTACGTGAAGTGGGTGTCCTCGAAGGCCTGTTCGGTGTCGATAGTAACGGTGCGGTCCAACCGAAACTTGTCAGCGACTGGTCACGGTCGGACGGTGACACGCGCTGGGAGTTTACGCTCCGCGACGATGTCACGCTCCACGACGGGAGTGCCTTGGGAGCAGACGCAGTCGTGTTCTCACTGGAACGAGCGTTCTCGACGAGCGGGTCGAGACTCTCCGGGCTTCCGATAGACGCTGTCGAGGCTGCCGACGACAGAACTGTCGCCGTCACGACTAGCGAGCCACTGGCCTCGCTGCCCGGACAGTTGACGCGTCCACCCGCGGGGATTATCAGCCCGGACTCGGCCAACGGCGACGGAGAAGTCGAGTCGGCCATCGCCACAGGACCGTTCCAGGTTGACTCTTGGCAGCCGGACTCCCAGCTCGCAGTTACGAAGCACGACGGCTACCACGGCACGGTTCCGACTCTCGAACGTGCCGTCCTCGAACGGGTCCAAGACCCACAGACTCGGATGCTAAAACTGCAGAACGACGAACTCGCGCTTGCGACCAATCTCCCGAGTTCAGAAGCCAGTACGCTTGGGCATGAGTCCGGTCTCACGCTCCACCGCAACGAGGGCCCCGGTACGCAGATTCTGGTGTTCAATACGGACCGGCAACCGCTCTCCGACCGGCGCGTCCGACAGGCGATGCTGTACGCAATCGACAGAAACGCCATAGTCGACTCCGTTCTCGAAGGAATCGGGTCGCCCGCACACGCGCCATGGGACTCCGAACGCATCGACTGGTCAGCTGATGACTTGCAGACCTACGAGCACGACGCCGAACAAGCGGCCACGCTTCTCTCCGAAGCTGGCTGGGAGCAAGACGGTGACGTTCGTCGGAAAGACGGACAGGACCTCCAGATCACGCTCTGGACGTACAACGACCGGCCGACACTCTCCGACGTCGTCACCGTGCTACAGTCACAGCTCGGTACTGTCGGATTCGATATCGAGGTCCGGGTTACGGAGTGGGGCGCGCTCAACGAAGCGAAACAGAACGGCGACTTCGACGTCTTCGCTGGTTTCTGGACGTTCTACAGGAGCCCACCCGACCCGGACACGCTGACGAACTTCTATCACTCCGAACAGAACATCCTGGACAGCCCGTACCAGAACGCGGAGGTCGACGAACTCCTCGAATCTGGACGCACGACGTTCGACGAGTCCGAACGAGCCGAGATGTACAACGAGGTCCAGGAAATCGTCATGACCGATGTCCCAGTCGGCTTTCTCACGCGCCAGACCAAAGTCAACGGGACCCAGTCGTCCGTGACGGGATACGACCCGAACCCGATAACCTTCGATCAGGGTCTGCAGGACATCTCGCGATAAGGGACATCTGTTTCGGTTGTACTCAGTGGATTTTTCGGCACGATGGTTGCGGTCGACGCTGAACGCCGAGCCTGCATCATCGATGAGTAGAGCGAATCGGCACCGCTGAACTGCGATGGAAGTTCGAATCCAGCGACGCGACCGTACGAGGAAGACATTGAGAGCTCGACCGACAGTGCAGACGACCGGCGAGTCTATCGGATGACCGGCCGCGAAGACGGGCTGGTGGGAAAATACGACATCTGACTCTGCCGCCAGTCGCTCCGTGAGCTTTCGCGGAAAACGAGGTTCGAGAAGTATGACTGACCGACTCGCCTCGCTCCGCAGACGCCCAGCGTCACACCAACGCGACGTAGTCAGCTTCAGAACTGCCAGTAACCGACTGGGACTACCCCTGAAACGCGTTGATCATCCATGCGTCTGCCCCCGTACCATCGGAATCGAACTCGGGGGCGCTAATGAGGACGAACGCGCTTTCGTCCTCACCGTTCCGAATCTGGCGCGTCGCATCAGGGGCGATCCAGACAGCATCGCCCGTCTCCATGCCTACTGACTCGTCATCAATTCGGACCTCAGCACTCCCCTGTACCAAGACGTAGACTTCCTCGTGTTCGTCGTCGGCGTGGTCGTGTGGTTTACTGTTCCAGTCCGGGGGACACCGCGAGAACGTCACGCCCACCTGTCGACAGCCCAGTGGCTCACTCAGGAAGTGCATCGCGTCTGAAACCTGTTCGACGTCTTCATAATTTACAGTGCGATAGCTCATACGGACAGTTCCCGGCGAAGAGTAATAATAATCTAGGTTTAGTTAACTAGCCTTAGCAATATCTACCACTCTAATAATGATTCAGTTTTGAGTGTTCTGTTTCTGACTCCACAATCTCGGAGAATGGAATCGATGCGTGCCATCTGTTCTTACGTCTCCAACGGAAAGTTTCTAAAACTAGATTAGCCGAAGTCGCTTTCTGAATATTCTATTCAATCACTTGACATTTTAAGTCGCACAGTTCAGTCGTCTAGAACGGTGGACTGTAATCCTCGTACTCGTCCATATCTTCCATCTCGTCAGTCTTCGATGGCATCACCGCCGCACGTGGGCCGCTCGACCGGACGACTTCGACGTCGTCGAGCCCGTCCACGCTCTCCGGGAGTTGGCGTTCGATGGCCTTCATCGTCATCGGTGCAATGCCACACCCGGAACAGGCACCGCCGATGGCGACGGTAGCAGTACCGGCCGCCTCATCGACATCCCGGACCTCGAAGTTGCCTCCGTGTTGCTGAATCTGCGGGACGTTGTTGCTCATGTAGTTACGCGTCTGTCGTTCGAGTCCTTCTGCGCTCATGACAACTACCTATCTCACCCATAGTATCATAAATCTTAGCTTTTGGGGATGTCTAAATATTCGCTTCTAGAGGCCCCTATTACGATAATCTTCACTTATGGCAGACAATATCTACTGAATCTGGTAATTTTTCGCACCGCCTAAAAATCACCCAGCCGCTGGTTGATACTGCCATCTATCACGTCGGGTCGTTATCGGTGGGTGCGTCGTCTGTCCCGTCGATTTCGAGCCTGGCACCTGAGTCTGGGTGTGGCAGCGTGTCTGCGAGCCGCTCGGCGACCGCTGGGCTGACTAGCCCAGCCACTTCCATCGCTTCTGACTCGTAGTCATCTAGTTCGAGCACACCGCGAAAGAACCACGAGACGGTCACGTACGTTTCGTGTAGCGTCATGGCTCGTTCACGTCCCGATTCGGTCAGGGTCACGCCCTCGTATGGTTCGTAGGTGACGAGACCCTTCTCCCCGAGTCGCTGGCACATCTCCGTCACTGCCGCCGGAGACCGGTCTAGCATCTCCGCGATGGCGCCGGACGGGATGGGCGGGTCCTGGCGGTGCTGTGTGATATAGATGGCCAACAGATACTGTGGCGCCCCTCTCATTGTGGCTCGACGTGTCGTCTCTCCCGTCCATGTCGCCCGGTGTGTCCGATTCGTCGCTCTCCGATTGGTTCTCCATCGCTTCCTGAAGACGCGTGTCGTCAACATCGAATATCGCCGCGTACACCCGCACCCACAGATGAGCGCGTTTTCGCCGAGGACCATCTGCCATCGTTCAGACCCTCCGGACCAGATGCTGTCGGACGATTCGCTGACACTCGTCGCAGGTCTCGTCGAGTCTTGTAATCGTGGTCAACACGGGCCGATCGACCGGGAAGTCCTGATACGCGTAGTCGACTAAATTACGATGGCTGACGTCGATCGTTTCGCCGTGGCTCGTGGCCCCATCTAGGAAATCCTGCCGGTGACTGGCAAGCTCTTCACACCGTGACCGATATACCGCCAGTGTCTCGTGTCTGGTTCTTAGCTCGTTGAAACCAAGCTGGGTCAACGCCGTCTCGTCGGCCGTGCTAATCCACTCGGTAATCTCGTCGACAGTGTCACGGGCATCACCCAGTTCCGAGACTTCTCGGTCGAGAGCTCGACGGAGGGTGTCCGTCGCTGCTCGACGAACGTGGCTCTTCGAGAGCACTGCCTGTTTCAGCTCGGGTGAAAACGTCGCTTCCGTCGTCGGAGCCAGTGCGATTGCGATGGATTCCGACAGCTCGGCCTGGATGGTCTCGTGTAGTGACTCCGAGTCATCGACATCGTCGAGACTGTGTGGTCGGATCGTCTCCGCGAAGGCCTGCCGAACGGCCTGGCACTTGTCGGCGCTCCCCTGACTCCGCTGTGGCGTGAGGCCCACCGTCGCGGTGGCACCCGTTGCAGCCGCCGGACTCGGCGCTGGTGAGCAGGCTTCGACGCGTTCGGTGAACTGGTCGATAGCGTCGCGTTTTGCGTCGACTGCGTCCTGTTCTGTCTGGACGCGTGTGAGCGCGTCGTGAATACGGGTGTGTGAGGGCATCGTTATGATTCGATTCGTACAGTTGCGAGCCCGCTCGGCGTCGCCTCCGTCGCCATCGTGAGCGTGAGTTGCCAGCCGTCGTCGACATCGCCGACTCGAACCGACATCGGTTGCCACTCAGCTCGGTGCCGATACAGTTCGAGCGCAATCGGTAACACCGGGAGCCGACCGTCCTGTGGGGACAGCGCGTACGCCGATAGCTGTGCGACAATCGACCGTGTCCCATCCCGAAGTGCAACTGACCACGGAGACTGCGAATAACCTCCTAGAAGACCGTTCTCTTCGAGCACCGACAGCGTGGCTGCAACTGGTCGGTTCGTCGTCTCTACGGGCGACTGCCGGGTAGCGGCCGATTCGAGAACCGCCGCCTGCTCCTCCGGGTGTAACCGGCTATCGAGTTCCATCGCCATACTCTCCAGTAAGCGGAGACAGAGGTCGTCGGGGTCAGCGATTGTCTCTGCGTGGTCGAAGTACGTGTCCATGACTGCGGTCTCGGTTTCGTCGTACCCGTCGTCGGATAGTGTCTCGAAGACGGCTGCCGCTGTGCTGTGACAGAACTCGACGAGCCGTCGTTGCGCTGGCTCGCCCCTGTCGGCAATGGGGTCGAGGCGACGCTCGGTGGAAGGTTCCCGCGAAGTGGGCACTGAGTGCACTTCCGATTTGGCGGCCGAACCCAGCTCACTCGTGTTTTCACACACGATCAGGTCGTAATACGGCACCTGTGGGTCGTATCGGCGGAGGGCCGCTCGATACTGGGCCGTGGCTCTGGCAGCGCTGTGGGCGGTCGTTCGGCTGTCGAAACGGAGTCCCGATACCGGCACCGGCCGCTCCCCTGTGCGACCACAGCGGACGATGTACGCACCGTCATCGCTGGCTAACGCCTCGATGTGCGTTCTGATCTCGACCAACGTCGTGCCTACCATAGTTTAGTTCCCGGACTGACCGCCCGACCAAGCCTGCCGATGTGTTCTCGCGCTTTTCCTCGCGTGTAAGTCGGTCATGGGGTCCGAAATCATTCCATCGGTGCCTCGATCACTCCGAGTTGTCGAAGCAGGCCAAATGCATCTAGCTGGCCCCACAACTCGACGATCTCGTCGTCCGCGAACCGGACGAAGATTGCGTGTTCGATTTCGAAGGACTCTTCGGTCGGGTTGATGCCCATGAACGGCCCTCGATGCGTGCCAGAGAGGGTCACATGCATCGCTACGTGGTCGCCCTCCGCGACTATCTGGTCGACCGTCGCCTGAAGATTTGGGAACGCGGCGCGCATCCGCTGTGGCAACTCTTGGAACTCGTCCCGACCTTCTACCCCACCGAGCGGATTGATATGGGCGACGACATCCTCGGCAAATAACTCGTCCACGACGTCAATCGCACCTTCGCTGGCTATCTCTTCGGGAATGCGCTGAGCGAGTCGTTTGTCGGTGGAGGATTCATCCGCGACCATGTTTTTAGGTTGGCCTAAAACATCTTAGTCTTTGTCCTCACGGCGGCCGACGAGGACTACGAAGACAGATCTTCGAAACGAATCGGTGACTAAACAGTTAGCCAAGGATCAGTCGTCTCGGAGGCTCGGATGCGTGACCTGCTCGTCGGGATGTGGCTCGGCAAACTGCTCTTGCACCCGTTCGAGTGAGCGGCGTTCACGCTTGCGACGCTCTTCGTCGCCGATTTCCTCACACCCCGGTGGAAGGTCTCGATCACGGTCGGTGAAGTAGCCCTCGGGCGCGACCCAGTCGTGGTAGAACGGCCGGTCGTCGTCTTCCAGAATCGTCACCGCGACCTCCGCGCCGTGGCCGGCACAGACGGCGGCCTGGTGGGGTTTCTCGGCGAGACGGCCGGCGGCGTACAGGCCATCCACGCTGGTGCGTCCGCGTTCGTCGGTGTCGACGAACGCCTTCCCGCGGTCGATGATACCCACGCCGTCGATACCCCTGAGGTAGTCGGTAGTGTTCTTCGTCGCCGCGACGACGTACTCCGACCGGTAGCGCTCTTCGTCGTCAGTCTCGACGGCGAACCCGTCGGCAGTCTGCTCGACGTGGCTGACCATCTCGGTCACCTGCTCGCAGCCGGCTTCGGCTGCCTGGTCTTCGAGCAAATCCAGCAGTTGCCGGCCGTTAACGCCCGCTGGGAAGCCGGGGAAGTTCTCCAGGTGGGCGTTCCGCCGGAGAATCGACTCGCCCGAATCGACCACGAGCGTGTCCAGCCCGTGGCGAGCCGTGAAGACGGCCGCCGAAAGGCCGGCGACGCCCCCACCGACCACGACGACCTCGTACGGGGCGGTCGTACTCATCGTTAGATGTCTCCGTTGACGATGTCCGCGACCCGCCCGCGGTCGAATAGCTCCTCGTCGCCGGTCACCGCCCCGAACTCGTCGGGATACAACTGTTTCGCCCCTCGCTCGGTCAGGAAGAGGTTGTGAATCGGCCCCTGGCGCAGGTAGCCGCCCCGATACACGCGCTCGTTCTGGACGGCGGTCAGCTCGCTCCCGACGGGGTGTTCCTGCATGTAGCCAAGCACCGTGTCGCGGAACTCCGAGGCGGACTTGTCCTCGTGACCGCGAACGAGCAACACGTCCGGGTCGACCTCCAGCAGGTTCTCGTAGTCCAGTTCAGTTCGGTTCTCCGTGCTCAGGTTCTCGACGCCGGTGCCGGCCAGCGCGTCGCTCACACCCAGGTCGTTCCACTGTTTCTTGCTCGTCCCTTGGTCGTTGAGTCGGTACGGCGAAAACGTCTCGGGCTCGTTCGTCCCCTCGTAGGTGAGCATGACTGTCGGTCGCTCCGTCGCCGGCGGCAGCCGCGACTGGATGTCGGCGATGTACTCCTCGTGGAGGTCACGGAACGCCTCGTAGCGCTCGCGTTCGTCGAACAGCGTGGCCATCTTCTCGAAGGCCTGATACAGCGTGTAGTACCGGTAGTCGTGCCAGCTGTCCGACCGCCGGAATATCATGTTCCCGACGAAGGGTGCGACGTTGTCCCGTATTTCCGTGACGTCTTCGTCCGTCCAGTCGAACCAGTTGCGGAGCATCCAGGTGTCGATGACGTGGACGTCGTTCTCCATCTCGTAGAACAGCTCCTTGTCCATCTCCGCCTCGACGAGGTCGTTTTGCTCGATGCGGTCCTCGTCAACGCTCACGCCGGGGATCTCGTCGTAGACGTAGGTGTAGTACTCGCCGGGTTGCCCGATACCTGGCCGAGTGCGACGCCCATGTCGGCGTAGTCACCGCCGTAGGGAACCCAGCGCACGGGGACGGCGTCGAAGCTGACCCGCCCCTCCGGCGCCATCTCGACCGAGTAACCGGTCGGCGTCTCCGTGGGTGTCCTCTCGGGGTCGTCGGTGAGATTGGAACAGCCAGCGAGCCCCAGGCTCGCGGCGATTGCGCTGCCGTACTTCAGTGTCTCTCTGCGCGTTGTGTCGGTCGTACCGCTGTCGTTGTTACTCATCGTTAGATGTCTCCGTTGACGATATCGGTGACTCGCTGTCGGTCGAACAGTCGCTGCGCCGCTGGCACCTCTGGGAACGACTCGGGGTCGAAGGCACCGAACTCCTCGGGGAAGAACTGCTGGGCGACCATCTCGGTCTGGAGCAGGTTCACGAGCGGCCCCTGCGAGCCGAACGCGCCCGGATAGACGTTGCCCTCCTGGACGGCCGTGAGCTGGCTGCCCACGGAGTCTTGCTCCATCGGCTCGACGTACTGCTCGCGGAACGCCGCTCGCGAGAAACTATCACTGTCGCCGGTCGTAGCGATACCCCAGTGGATGACGATGATTTCGGGGTCGACGTCCAGCAGCTGCTCGTAGTCGATGGTCCCTTCTACGACCATCTCGTCCGGGAACGCGCTCCCGATTTGCAGGTCCCGGTAAGGCTTCATCTCGACGCCTTCGGCCTCGGTGTCCGTCGGGTAGAACGTCCCCTCGCCGGGCGCCGACGCGCTGTTGAGCAGGGCGATGTCGGGACGTTCCTCTGCCGGCGGGAGCCGGGATTGGAGTTCGGACTGGAGCCCGTCGTGGACTGAGGCGAGTGCCTCGTATCGCTCCCGTTCTTGGAAGAGGTCGGCGAGCCTATCGAGTGCCTCGTACAGCGAGTAGAGCGTGTAGTCGTGGAACTCGCGCCGACGGAGGATGTTGTTCCCGAAGAACGGTGCGACGTTCTCGGATATCTCCCCGGTGTCGGATTCGTCCCAGGACTCGTCCCATCCCGTCTCGTGCATGTAGTTGGGGTCCATCAGGATGATGTCGGGGTCGAGTTCGTAGAACAGCTCCTTGTCCCAGTCCCCGGCCGACAGCGACTCGGTCTCCGAGCGGGTCCCCACGTCGAGGCCGAACGGCTCGAAGAGGAACCCCGGAATCATGTTGGTCGCGGTCAAGAACCCGTCGCGCTGGCCCAGCGCGAAGGCCATGTCCGCCCACTCCCCGTTGTTGACCATGTACGTCTCGGGCACCGTCTGGAAGGTCTGGCAGCCGACGGGCTCGATGCAGGCTTCGTATGACCTGGCCGTTGGTGTGCCGGATGTGCGGCCCTGTCCAGCGAAGTCCGAACAGCCGGCGAGTCCAAGTGTCGCAGCAGCCGCGCCGCCGTACTTGAGCGTCTCTCTGCGTGTTGACGTCGTGCTGTCGTCACTCATTGTCGATGTCTCCGTTGACGATGTCCGCCAGCCGCCCGCGGTCGAACAGCTGCTCGTCCGCCGAGAGCTCACCGTAGCCCGGGTAGGCGCCAAACTCCGAGGGGTAGAGCTGTTTGGCGGCCATCTCTGTCTGGAACATGTTGATGATGGGGCCCTGGTACGGCGTCCCACCGACGTAGAGATCGTCGTTCTGGACGGCCGTTACCTGGCTGCCGACCGGGTCGTCCTTGAGGTGCTCCCGCTGTTGGTCGATATAGTTTTCACCTTCGAAATCGCGGTAGGTGATTCCGAAGTTGAAGATAATCACGTCGGGATCGTACTCCAGCAGCCCCTCGTAATCAACTTTGACCGACGATTCGCCGCCGTAGGCGCCTTCGAAAGCGTCGACGACATCCAGGTCCCGGTACTGTTTTTTCCCCCAGGTCTTCTCGATTTCCGACTTCGGATTGTAGACGACCCAGCCATCGCGGTTCTCCGGATTGTACCGGCCGTTTACCAGCGCCATCGACCTGCGCTCGCTCTCTTCGGGCACACGTGACCGAACGTCCTCGATGAACGGCTCGTAGAGGTCGAGCAGCGCGTCTGCACGGGACATCTCACCGAACAGCGCCCCGTACTCCGTGACGTACTCCGGGACAGAGAGGTAGGCGTACTCCTCACCGTCGGGCCAGTAGGTCCACCCGTCGAACCGTTTCCGGCGGCTCTCGTTCCCGAACCACGGTGCCACGGTGTCCTGTATCTCCTGGGCCTCGTCTTCGTCGAGCCCGTAGATACTGAGCAGGATGTTCGGGTCGATGGCCATCAGATCGGGGTCCAGCTCGTAGACCACTTCGGGGTCTGTGTCGCGTTCCTCGGTCGTAATCTGGGTCAGTTCGTCACTCGTTGGGGCCGAGACCCCGTCGAGGAATTCGTAGAAACCGGTGTACCAGAATTGGGGATCAGCCATGCCCACGGCGCCGTCGGCCTGGCCGAGCGCCGTCAACACGTCGGCGGTGAACCCGAGCCCGCCGACCCACGAGGACGGCGGTTCTTCGAGCGATAGTTCGCCCACGGGCGCCATCGTCGCCGTGTAGCTCCCGCTGTCGGTCGGTGTACCGTTGCCGCTGGACTGCTCGGCGAGATTCGAACAGCCCGCTAGTCCGAGGGCGGCTGCTGCCGTGGTGCCGTACTTGAGGGTGTCTCTGCGAGTCGGCACGTCGTGTCGTACGTCGTTGTCGTTGCTCATGGCTAGCTATCTCCGTTGATGATATCTGCAACCCGCTGTCGGTCGAACAGTGTGAGTGAGTCCTCCCGCAGTGTCTCTGTCCCGTTCCACTCGCCGAATGCCTCGGGATAGAACTGCCTCGCTGCCGCCTCCGTCTGGAAGAGGTTGATGACCGGCCCCTGGTAGGAGGTGCCACCGCGGTACAACCGGTCGTTCTGGACGGCCGAAAGCTGGCTGCCGACCGAATCTTCACGCATCGTCTCCATCCGGGACTCGAACTCCTCGGTCGAGACGTGCGAGAAGCCGTACTGGAACACGATGGCGTCGGGGTCGACCTCAAGCAGTTGCTCGTAGTCGAACTCCCCGTAGTTTCCCTCGATGTGGTCGTCGAAGGCCCCTCGCATCCCGAGGTTACGGTACTGTTTGTGATTGTTCCCGTTCTGGACAGGATACACGTAGAACGCAGCCTCCTCGAATTTGGAATTGACAGATACGAGGCCGACAGTCGGTCGGTCCGCTGACGGCGGCAACCGCTCCTCGATGGTCGCCTGCATATCCTCGTGGACTTCGACGAGCGCCTCGTATCGCTCTCGTTCATCGAAGGCGTCTGCGACGATTTCGAAGGCTTCGTACAGTGAGTAGTACTGGTAGTCGTGCCAGTCGTCGCCACGTCGCCGGATGTAGTTACCGAGGAACGGAGCGACCCCGGTGGTAATCTCCTCGATGTCGGCGTCACCCCAGTCGTCGGCCAGCACGCCGAGCCAGTTGGGATCGAACAGGTGGACGTCAGCGTCTAGTTCGTAGAATATCTCCTTGTCGAACTCGTTGTCACCGGATATCGGCGAGACATCCTCGAAGGAAACATCGACGTCCGGCAGCGCGTCGTAGAACACGTTCGGCATGCCGTCGGGGTCCCACAGGCCCTGGAGCCTATCGGCCTTGCCCAGGGCGATACCCATGTCGCCGTACGTGCTGAGGTAGCTCACCCAGTCCTCGGGTGGCTTCTCGAACTCCACCTCGCCCATCGGTGCCATCGTCACCGAGTACTCTCCCGGGCCTGTCGGTGTGCTGTTCTGTCCCGCGAGGTCCGAACAGCCCGCCAGTCCGAGTGCGGCCGCCGTGGCGCCGTATTTCAGCGTGTCTCTGCGCGTCCGTGCTGTGTTCTCGTTAGACATCTGATTTTAGGCTAGCCTAAAATGCACAAAAAGACTTCGATTCTTAGGTGGGCCTAAATCATGGCTCACTGCCGACGGTGCCGCTCGCGGTGCGTTCGAGGAACGTCTCGGGGAGGTCCTCGATTTCACCCGCCTGGACGCCCCAGAGTTTGGCGTAGAGCCCGTCCGCGGCCAGTAATTCCTCGTGGGTGCCCCGTTCGGCGACCCGGCCGTCGTCGAGGACGACTATCCGGTCGGCGTCTTTTACCGTCGAGAGTCGGTGAGCGATGACCAGCGTCGTCCGGTCGGCCGCCAGCCGGTCGAGCGAGCGCTGAATCAGGTACTCCGTCTCCGTGTCTACCGCCGACGTGGCCTCGTCCAGCAGGAGGATTTCGGGGTCTTGCAGGACGGTGCGGGCGATGGCGATGCGCTGGCGCTGGCCACCCGACAGCTTGACGCCGCGCTCGCCGACGCGGGTGTCGTACCCCTCCGACAGCCCCTCGATGAAGCCGTGGGCTTCGGCGGCTTCGGCGGCGGCGACCACGGCGTCGCGGTCGGCGTCGAAACAGCCGTAGCGGATGTTCTCGGCGATTGTTCCGTCGAAGAGGAACGTATCCTGGCTGACGTAGCCGATAGACGAGCGGAGGTCGGAAAGTCGGACGTCTCGAACGTCGTGGCCGTCGACGCTGAGTGCGCCCTCGGAGACGTCGTACAGCCTGAGAAGTAGCTTCGCGACAGTCGATTTACCCGCGCCGGTCGGCCCGACTATCGCGACGGTCTCGCCCGGCGAAACGTCGATGTCGACGGCTTCGAGGACAGTCCCGTCTCCCGAGTCACGGTGTTCCCTGGTCGACTCTTCCGAGGTGCTTCCGAGCTCGCCGCCGTCGTAGGCGAAGGTCACGTCGTCGTACTCGACGTGGCCATCGACATCGTCCAGCGCGATGGGATTCGCGGCATCCCCGATGCGGACGGGGACGTCGATGAGCCCACAGATACGCTTGCCAGACGCTTTCGCGTTCTCGTACCAGTCGACGATGTTCGAGAGCTGTGCCATCGGCCCGGTCAGTCGCTGGGTCAGCAGCATGAACACGACGAACTGACCGGTCGTGAGTTCGCCGGTGAAAAACAGCGGCGGGCCCGAAAAGACCCACAGTCCACCCAGAACGAACGTCGCCAGCAGCGCCGCCCCGGTGATGAGCTGCATCCCCGGCCGGTAAAAGTAACTCAGCTTCAGCACGTCCATGTTGGCGTCGTAGACATCCCTGGACACCCGACGAACGCGGTCGTCCTCGTACGTCTCGGTACTGCTGGTCTTGACGAGCTCGATGCCGCTCAGTCCGTTCTCGATGCGCGTGTTCAGGTCGCCGATCGTTTCACGCTGGCGGGTGTACCTGGGTTCGATGACGCGCATGAACCACCACGTGAACGCGACCAGCAGCGGCACCGCGCCGAGCGTGACCAGCGCGAGCTGCCAGTTCGTGTACAGCAACGCCGTGGTGATGCCGACGACGATGACGCAGATGCGTACACTGTCGCCGACGGCGTTGTCGAAAAAGGTCTCCAAGTTCGAGGTGTCGTTGTTGAGGATGGACATGACCTCGCCGGTCTCTTTGTTGTCGAAAAAGGTCATGTCGAGACGCTGCATCTTCTCGTAGGCGTCGACGCGGACTTCGTACATCACGCCGTGGGCGAAAACGTTGATAGCGACCCCGCGGACGTACTGGAACACTGCGCCGCCCAGCAGGGCCCCGCCGACGACTGCCGCGGAGAACCAGAACTGCATCGCCGGCTCGGCGGGGAGCCACGCGCCGGGAACGAACGGCAGCGCGTACGCGCTCTCGCCGGTAAACACCGCGTCGATAGTCGTCCCCAGCACGATTGGGGTCACGAGCAAGCTTCCGTACGCGAGGATGCTCGTCAGTAGCGCCACCGTGAGCCAGCCCACTTTTCCCGGTGCGTACGCTCGGAAAAGCCGCCACAGCGGTCGCTCGACTCGCTCGCGATAGGCGTCCAGTTCGGTTTCGAACCCCTCCGAGCTGCTCATCCCCCGCCTCCGCCGTCGCTCCGGGCGACGGGTGTCTCCGAGCGCGTCTCGTCGTCCCCGCTGTGGCGCGGTCGGAGTGGCTCGATTCGCGGGCCACGGGCTGTCTGGTCCACCTCGGCTTCTATCTCGAAGACCTCAGCGAGCAGTCCTTCCGTGACGACTTCCTCGGGCGTCCCCCGGGATTGAATCTCGCCGTCTTCGAGCGCGACCATCTCGTCGGCCAGTCGGGCCGCCTGCTGGATGTCGTGCAGAACGACGACGACCGTAATCTCGCTGTCCCGCTGGAGCGTTTCGATGATCTCCATCACTTCGAGCTGATGATGGAGGTCGAGGAAGGTGGTCGGTTCGTCCAGCAACAACACGTCGGTCTCCTGGGCCAGCACCATCGCGATCCACGCCAGCTGTTTCTGGACGCCCGAAAGCTGGCCGACCTCGCTGTCACGGAGATGGTCACACCCCGCAAGCTCGATGGCCCTGTCGACGGCGCGTTCGTCCTCGTCGGTGACGCTGTCGAAGAATCCCCGATGCGGATAGCGACCGTGGTAGACGAGGTCCTCGACAGTGATGCTGTCCGGCGAGGTACTCTCCTGTGAGAGCAGCCCCATCTTGCGGGCCAGCTCCTTGCTCCCGTAGGACTGAATCGCCTCCCCGTCTACGAGGACCGACCCGTCGTCGGGCGAGAGCTGATTGGCAAGTCCCTTTAGAAGCGTGCTTTTGCCCGAGCCGTTCGGGCCAACGAGGGCCGTTACAGCGCCGGGACGGACACTGATCGACTCGCCACCGATGACCGGCCCGTCGGTGCTCGGATACGACAGGACGAGCTCCTCACCGACCAGCGTGGCGTCGTCGCGATGGTGTTCGTACGCCATATTCCCGTTGGTCCGTGCACTTTCGTGTTGTTTTTCCGTCATTATATCTCACCCAGTTGTTCCTGTCTGCGCATCAGGTAGAGGAAGTCCGGTCCACCGATCAGGCCGGTGACGATGCCGACCGGAATCTGTGTGTCCGAGGACGAACCCGATATCGCAGTAGTCTGTCGACCACGCCATCCAGCGCTCCGGAACGCTGTCGAACTCGGCGGTTCCGATCGGGTCCATGGTCACGGAGTAGGAGCCCCGTCGTGCCGTCTCAGTTCCCGGCCCGTCACCCAGTATCTTCGAACAGCCCGCAAGCCCTGCCCCGGCGACCGGCGTCCCGCCGTATTTGATTGTGTCTCGACGCATCGGAGCGTCGCTGTTCTGTGCCATGCTTTAGGCTCACCTAAAAAGTTAATAAGTACTTTGATTGGCGTATTTTGTTCCGGAACGAGACAGCTATCAGTCGATTTATCCTCTGGCTGTGCTCGGCCCGATTGCGGCTGAACGGCGGACATCTACACGAACACCAGTGGAATCATGATGGAGAACCCGGATGTGACACCGATTGCCAGTTCCCGATATCCGCGTCCGGCGAGTTCGGACCCGTGTTCCAGCGCCTCCGGGATGAACTCCGAGACGACCAGGAATATCATCGCTCCCGCGGCGAACCCGAAGCCGGCGGGCAGGAACTCTCTGGCGACCCGGACGAAGGCGAAAGCGAGTACCGCTCCGATGGGCTGGGGTAGACTCGAGAAGACGGCCCACCAGACCATCCGCCAGTTCGAGACGCCCATCGACCGTAGCGGGATGGAGATGGCGAGTCCCTCCGGAACGTTGTGAATCGATATCGCGACGGTCATGAATATCGCGAGTACGGGGACGACGAACGGGCCGAACTCGATGCCGCCCGCGAGATTCAACTCGGCGAAGGAGACGCCCACGGCGACCCCCTCGGGGAAGCTATGAACCGTGAGAATTCCGAGTACGAGCACGAGCTTCCTGAAATCCGCCTCCTCGTAGGTGCCCGGGTCGAACTCGTGGTCCGAGATGATTCGGTCGGCGACGACGACGAGAATCGCGCCTGCTATCAGCCCACCGAGCATCAGGTAGATATCGGTTTGTCCATCGGCCTCGGCGAGGCCTTCGCCGACCAACCCGAAAACCGAGGCCGATACCATGATGCCCGACGCGAGGCCCCAGAGGGCGACCTGCAGCCGTTCGCTGACGGTCCCTATCACGAAAAACGGGAGGACTCCGATACCTGTCGCCAGCGCTGTTACCAAGCCCGCGACGAACACCAACACTACGTTAGCGAGTAACGACATGGGTATAGGTAATATACAACTATAAAAAATCACATGTCCTAACCAGTTAGATTAAACTAATATTTTTATTGTAATAATATCCGGGTGCTATGGTATGCACGCGAAGCCGTTGGATTAGCGGTGAGCCGGACGGTTCCCCCTATCGTCGGTCCGGTCGGGCGAACCCAGAGAAGCCCAGAAACGACTGCGGGACGCCATCCGGTGACGGACTGGGAGCCGACCGAACGTTTTCGTGAGACAATCCCCGCGGGTCCCGAGCTATCAGGGAGTTCGTCGATCGTGTCCGCCGACCATCAGGCGAGACGCGGTCAGCGTAGTCAGCCCCACTCCCGCCTCCGGAAAGACGAGCAGGAGGGCATACACGCTCGACAGGCCGACAACACTCGCCGCCGTCCCGGCGAGTACTGACCCCGCTCCGACACCAACTCCCATGCCGACAAGCAGCGTGGCGGTGACGTTGCCGGTCTAGGTAGCCGCCCCATCGAGAGCGCTACGTCCCGGAGAAGCGGGAAACCCAGGGCGAATCCAGACCCGAACAGCGCCGCTCCGTTCAACAGTCCCATCGGGAGGGTAAACGCGACCACTGCTCCGGGATACACAGCCAGCAGGAACAGGCCACAGCCCTGGCACCCGAAGGAGGACAGCAGTATCGATGGGAGCGACCTGCGCCGAACGGGGCGTCCCGCTTGTGGACGTGCACAACAGTAATTTTGCAGGCCCGGACGGACTGGCGGACTGTGGCGCAGGGGTATCAGCTGGTGAGCCTCGGTGACGAGTTCGAGTTTATCACCGAGACGATACGGGAGCGAACTGACTGGTTGGACTGACGTGGCCGAGGGATGACCGAGCCGTCCCGACCACCACGTCACCCCCCGCCGTCGTCCCCGAGCCGCTCTCCCGTGGTACCGGGCGGCAGCCCTGCCACTCCGCGGGAGATTCGACTACGCAGGGACGGAGCAACAGGACCAGACTCACTGAGTTTCGTTCAAAACTATTGGGGCGGACCAGCTGTTCAGCAGGGTCGCGGATTGGCCGAGAGATAGTCTCATGAGCCTCGTACGAGTTGTAACTGCGGAGCCACTCTAGTATCGGTTATCGAACCAGAAAACGAGACCCAGTAGACCCAGCATCGCTGCTAACAGTAGATACCGAGAGGCAAGGGCTTGGATAGGCGCCTCGCCAACTTCGGTGGCCAAGCTGAGTCCGGTGAAGACGATGACACACAACGCAACGACATACCGTGCTTTCTGAAACCAATGCACCAGTTGTATATTACGTAGAGACGACATGAGCTTTTGGCCCTACCGCCGCGGTTTCAGATAAGCACCCGTATTGACATCCTCCCCGCGCTAAAGGGCGAGGATTCCTCGAAGGGGATATTCAGGTTGCGCGTTTCCTTGGTTCTCACGTACGCTTTCGCGTGGAACGTCGAAGGTCGCTACCGAGTTGTGACCAACGGTGTGCGTTACAGCGCGTATAGCCCTGTCAATGGGGCCTTCCTCCTTGCATACAGCAGGCGTCAACGACGGCGGGTTGTTCAGTCCGCGAGGTAGCACTGTTCGACACGCCCGAAACGTTAGCCCGTGCATGGTTCACCCTCCCGTTGTGCGATATTCTCCGACGCGTTCAGGTCTGCGTGGCGTCCACGACCACAGTCTGAACTCTCAGCGTTTGTACCTCTCCGGGACATAGGACGATACCGACTACGGAACTTGTTCGAAGATGGTTGGTGCCAGCTCCGCCAACCGCTGGCGCAGTAGTCCATACGTGCCTCCGACGAGGAGGGCCACCAAGACGACCCATTGGAATGGGCCGTTCAGAACCGCTGCCACTGGCGTGCTGACGACAACCAGCAAAACGATATCTTGGGGCGAGCCGTCGTACCGTATCCACCGTTTCGGTGTCCGCCAGCGCCCTCGGACGTGGTCGTAGACGGCTCTCTCGGATGTCTCCTCCCACGGGCGGAGTTCGAGCCCGCCACCATATCGGTCCATCCGACAGTGGGCCGCCGCACCAACAAGCAGGAACGCCAGCGCGACGAGCAGTTGCGTTTGCAGGAGCAAAGCGCCGAGACCCACGAAAATGGCCGCAAGCGTGTATCCAGTCGGGTAGTGTAATGACCGCCTGTGGCCGGCATAGAGATCCAAATCCGGAAGCACACCACCGACGAATCCACCGGTCAGAGCTGCCGTCGCGAACTCCGGTGCCAGGAGGGCAAGCGGCGTCGCGAGAGCCAGCCCTACAACTGCGTGCGTCGGCAGCATCATATCTGACCGGTGTCGCTGAAACAGTTCGAGTACGGTTCTTTGGTGAAGAGACGTAGGTGAACGCGCCAAGAACACGGGTTCCTGTCTCCACTCTCGATTTCAGACTTGGGGGACAACTCTGAGACGGACTGCTTAATGTCGTTCGCTAACGACCCGTTGTAGATGCCCACTGACCAGACAAACGTCGCTATCGCCTGTCAGGGGGGCGGTAGTCACACTGCCTTCACCGCAGGTGTCCTTCGAGAGCTCCTTCGAGATATCCCCGAGGAGTACAATATCGTTGGTTTTAGTGGCACGTCTGGGGGCGCTGCCTGTGCAACACTGGCCTGGTACGGCCACATCCATCCCGAAAAGAATCCGGGAGACCTACTGACTGGGTTCTGGAAGGACCTCTCGGCTTCCTCACCGCTCCATCGGGCTGTGAACAATATCATCCGATGGAGTATCGGACTCCAGCGGGCCGGCGTCCCGTTCCCTGATATAAGTCCAGCCGACTCGCCGGGTTCGAAGTGGGGCAAAAACGAGTTCCGTGACCTCCTCGAATCGTACGTCGATTTCGACGCAGTTCCGGAGCTGCTCGATGGTACTGAGCCCGGTCTGTTTCTCAGTGCAATCGACGTCTGCGGTGGCACCTTCGAGCTCTTCCGTGAGGAGGACCTCTCCAGCGACGCGATTCTCGCGTCGGCCGCCGAACCCCATCTGTTCGAAGCGGTCGAAATCGACGGCAAACACTACTGGGACGGGCTGTTCTCGAAGAATCCGCCGCTGAAGGACTTCATGGAGGCCACGGACAATCCGGACCCCGACGAAATCTGGCTCGTCAAAATCAACCCACAGGAACGGGCGGAAGTCCCACGGAGCATGGAAGCAATCCACAACCGTCGGAACGAACTCTCCGGAAACCTCTCGATGACCGCCGAGATACGGTTTATCGAGCGCATCAACGACTTCATCGACAAGGGATATCTCCCCGAGCGGTACACGCACACCGAGATTCGACGAATCCGATTCCCGAAGAGTCGGAAGCTCGACTGGCGGACGAAACTCGACCGCGACCCCGAATTTCTCGACCGGCTCGTCAGCGACGGCGAGAAGCAGGCACAGACGTTCCTCGAAGCACTGTAGCTACTCAGGTAGCTACGGTGGCCCCGCCCATCTGTGCCCCGTCATCGATAGGACAGTCACTGGAGGAGCCGTTTTCTTCGGCGTACATATCACTCTCGTGAGCGCCGTGTTCGGGCACCGTCGTGTTCGATTCGAGGCCCGAACAGTCGGCCTCACCGGCGCTGTGCACTGCGGTCGAATTCGCTATCCCACCGAGCAGCACCACGCCGATGACGACCGCGCCCACAAACAACCATCTTCTCATAGTTCCTCCCTCGTCGAACAGCGGCAAAAACCGTTCGCTCGGAATTAGAGGACGACCAGAAACACCGTCAGCCAGCCACAGACCACGATTAGCCCGACCAGCATCGCCACGGTAGTGTACCCGATGATGTCACGGGCTCGCAGGTTTGCAATCGCCAACAGTGGAATCGCCCAGAACGGCTGTATCATGTTCGTCAACTGGTCACCCAGCATCTCGATGAGCAAGGCGTCGCGCGGTTCCATTCCCATCTGAGCCGTTATTTCGAGCATTATCGGCCCCATCGCGACCCATTGCCCGCCACCCGAGGGGATGAAGATGTTGACGAAACCGGCGACGAGCACTCCGATGACTGGCCACGTAGCCGGCGTCGCGAACGCACCGACGAACTCGACGATGAGCGTCGCGAGTCCCGTCCCCGTGAGGATACCGGCGATACCGGCATAGAACGGAAACTGGAAGATGACCCCCGAGATATTGCTGACGCTCTGTTTCATCTGGTCGACTAACGCCATCGGTCGGACCCACAGGAGGACTGCAACAGTGATGAACAGCGCGTTGATGCTGTTAAGCGTCAAGTTGGAGACACCACCCGGCGTCAGAACCCACGCATTGATGACGAAGTACGCGGGAAAGAGCGCGATAGAGAGGCCGATGAGCCGAGAATCGTTCAGCCGGTCGGCGACCCGTTCCCGACCGCCGTCGGCCGTCACTGCGGCTGCTGGCTTCTCGGCTGTCGCGTGGACGATTTGGTCTATCTCTTTGAAATCCGGTCGGGGTAGCTGTGTGATCCCATCCTTGGGATGAAGCAGTCCCATCACGACAGGAATAATCGCAAGCAGTGTCCCTGTCGTAACGATGTTAGCCGTCGAGCCGATGGTCTCCGAGAGGGGAATCGTCTGCCGGAACTCCGGTGCCCACGCCGTCGGAACGAGCGTCGAGTCAGCCATCATCAGGCTCACCGACGACGTGAGTCCACCGTGGTAAATCATCAGACTCGTGTATCCTGCCGCGGCCAACAGGGGGTAGTGGACTGCGATTCCCTTCTCTCGACACTCGTAGGCGACACGCTTGGCCATAATCGCCCCAACGATGAGGCCGATAGCCCACGAAACGAGCGCCGCGGCCATCGCCACGAACCCGACGAACCAGACGGCTGTAAACTGGGAGTTCGGGAGACGCGCCAATTTTTCGAGTTGGCTGGTGAACTTCGGTGACTTCGCGATGGCGTCCCCGGCCATCAGCAACACGGCGATAGAGGCCATGAAGGGAAGTAACGTCCAGACACCCCTGTTCCACGCGACCAGCGTCTCCTGTGGCCCAGCGCCGGTCAGCAGCGCCGCTGCCGAGGCGATGAACGTCAGCAGAATCGCAATAACGTACGGGTCGGGGATGTACTCCTCCGAGAGGTCGGAACACAGTTCTCCGAACCGTCGGAGTAGAGCGAGCATGCAGGTGAAACAGTATCACTACGTATCAAGACACCGACTCCCTCCACTGGTTTTAGGGCAGCGAGAAGGGAGCAGGGATCATTGTGCGTTTCGACTGCCATCGAAGCAGTTTCCCGGCCGCAGGACAGTGTTCCCAGTAACTATTCCCCGGTATGGCCCGACGGTCGGAGTATGGCTGACATGACTGGCGACGAGGCGATGGCAAAGTACGGTCCCAGTGAGTTGACACGCGATGACCTGTTGACGATAGACGACCCGAACTTCACCGACGAAAACGTCGTCATCGTTACGGGTGGCGGCGCGGGTATCGGCCGTGCAACGGCACTGGCGTTCGCCGCCAACGGCCTCACAGTCGTTGCAACTGACCGCGACGAGGACGGGCTCGATGCCGTCCAGGCTGAGGCTACGGAGCTATCACTCCCTGGAGAGATCGTCACTGTTACCGCGAATCTGACCGACGACGATGACCTCGAGCGAATCGTCGAAACCGCTACGGAACAGGGCTCACTCCGCTACCTAATCAACAACGCCGGCATCCAGACTGTCGCTCCCATCGAATCATTCCCCATCGAGAAGTACGACCTGATGCACGACATCATGCAGCGAGCGCCACTGGTGCTCACCAAACACTGCCTCCCGCACATGCGGGACAACGACGACGGCCGTGGCGCTATCGGTAACATGTGCTCGGTTCACGGCCATATCGTGACGAAGGACAAAGTTGCGTACAACACGACGAAGTTCGGATTACGCGGGCTGACACAGTCGACCGCCGCTGAAGGCGACGGCAAAGTCCGAGCCTTCACCGTCAGTACCGCTTACGTCAAGACCGCGCTGGTTGCCAAACAGCTTCCCGATACCGCCGACCGCCGTGGGATGACGGTCGACGAGGTCGTCGAGAAGGTGATGCTCGAACGCACCCGCGTCAAGGAGATGATGGAGCCCTACGAGGTGGCAAATCTGTTCGTCATGGGCTGTTCTCATCACAGCAGGCATCTCAACGGCGGCGATATGACTCACGAAGGTGGGATGAGCCTTACCTACTGACCGGCAGTGTGTGGGAGCTAAGTGCATCGGCTGTCTGGTCAGGGGTATGCCAGTGGTTTTCACTCCGTATCTGCAGAAAGCGAAGGAACGACTACCACCGACTACCCACGCCAAGACGGATACTGACACCAACGAAGAGACTGCATCAGCTGCCGGTCAACCGGGGCGCCGGCTCGTCGTTGGGGCGACCCTCACCGCCATTGTCGGTGTCGCTGCCGTAGCTATCGCTCGCCGACTCCGCATCCGACGACGCGACGACACAGCAATGCCACCGTCGGATGATAGCAACTAACTCTGAAGAGTCTGTGGACGCGCCACGGCTTCTGTAATGCTGTCGGTAGCCCGTCACTATAGCTCGCCGAGAGAAGGAAGAGCAAAGTCACACTCAATCTTAAGCTATCATCCTCCAAGACGTACCCATGTCCGATACCGAGGCCCGTTCTTTCAAATACGACGGCGAGGTCAAACCCGGTGAGAAGCGGCAGTTTCGCTACGAAGTGAGCGAGACGTATCTCGGCGACTCGGTCGAGATACCGATTACAATCATCAACGGGGACAATCCCGGTCCACGCCTGTTCATGACTGCGGCTATCCACGGCGACGAACTGAACGGGGTCAAGGTCCTTCAGGAAGTGGCCGACCGGTACACGCCGAAGGACCTCCACGGAACACTGGTGCTACTCCACGTGGTGAACGTCCCCGGCTACCAGGCCCAGCAGCGGTATCTCCCCATCTACGACCAGGACCTGAACCGGTCGTTCCCGGGGAAATCGTCATCCAATACGGCTGGACGAATCGCCAACCAGGTGTACGAACGGTTCATCAGTCAGTGTGACCTCGGTATCGACTTCCACACGTCGACCCGGAACCGAACCACGATGTATCACGCTCGTGCCGACGTAGACAACCCTGCCGTCGAACGCCTCGCCGATGCCTTTGGCACCAACGTCATCCTGTCAGGTGAAGGCGAATCGGACTCGCTCCGAGCGGTCGCTTCACAGGACGGGATTCCGACGATCACTGTCGAGATGGGGAAAGCACACCGATTCCAGCCGGCACTCATCGAGAAGGCACTCGACGGTGTCGAGAGTGTCCTCGCTTCCTACGACATCGTTCCGGAGGCGACCCGAGTAGACCCCCTGTGGCGGAAAGTGATGGGTGCGAGCGAAGAGAAACGGTGGCTCCGGGCGGACACGGGCGGTCTCGTCGAGATGGAGTGGGGACCCAGCCCGCTCGTCCACGACGGTGAGACCATCTGTACCATCACAGACCAGTTCAAGACCGAAGAACACCGTATCGAGGCGCCCTTTACCGGACTGATCGTCGGGGTACTGGAGAATCCCGTGGCGTTGCCGGGCCACCCAGTCTGTCACCTCGTCAGTATTAGTGCGGAGACACGCGACGAAATCGAACGGGAGATCAAGAACGGGGAGTTCGATGGGTACCGGTCCTACGGTCAGCGATGGATGTCCCAGAACGGCCCTGACGACTCGTAATCATCTCTCGATGGTCAACTCGTCTGTCTAGGGAACCTGCGTCACAGATATGTTAGTACGGTTCTGTTGAGTTCCTATTCTTCAGATATTTTCTCGTGTGAAGCAACCGGTCGGTAGATGTGCATACCGAGAAGTTGGTTCAGTACGCCCCGAAGAAAGACAAACCAAGTGGACTGTTCTGTCCCCCTAGCTATTTTTCAGTCTAAACTGTATCGATTCTATGCCGCCCTCCACCGCGTCGACCCGTCGCACCTTCCTCCGAACGACAATCGCCGCCGGAACGCTGGGGCTGGCCGGGTGCGACGCGACAGACGATATCTGTGGCGACGACGCTGTCGAGTTCGAATCGACGGTTACAGACGTGACCGATCGTTCACTGGAATCTCGGCCAGAGGGAGCCGGCTGGCCACTCCAGAACCAGAGCGGTGATTACCGCCGTGTCACAGATGCGAGCGGCCCCCGGACGAACGTCGGCCGGTTCTGGCGAGCTGATTCGATTAGCCCCCAGGCTGCCATCGACGACGGACGGCTGTATCTGATATCCGACGACGGGCGTGTACTCGTCGCCGACCCAGCGACTGGAGAGATCATGGCGGAGTACGACCAACTCCGGCGGCCCAGAGACGTCGGCGTGGTCGGCCCACCAGATAACCGGACGCTAATCGTCACCGGTCAGGATGGACTACACGCCCTCACTCCGGACACCTCACGGCGCCAGTTTCGGCTGTCTGGCGGCGACTTCTTCAGTATCGCCGGGGACGACGAATCCGTGTACACGACCGGCAACAGGAGTATTCAGGCCATTGACCTGGCCAGCGGGAGTAGACGATGGCGTCTTGACGGCCTTCACGACGATGGGCCCATCGCCAACGGGATCGTGCTGGCCGACACCGATAGTGGACTGCGGGCCTACGACACAGAGACCGGAGAAGTGGTGTGGACGCGGCGGAACATCTACGTCTACAGTTCTCTCTGTATCGCAGATGAGACAGTATACGCCGGGGTACTGGGTAATGTTCTAGCGTTGAGCCTGGCCGATGGCACCACCGACTGGAAGTTCGGCGGCGAAGCGGAGTCCTTCGAGGTGCCCGCCGTGACCGACGATACGATTATCGCGGCCTCCTCCACGACCGAAGGCGGCGGTGGCAACGTCTACGCCCTCGACCGGGCGACCGGTGAACATCGCTGGTGTGCAGCGCTAGGGTATCGAGATCTGGGCTCGGCTGCCGTTGCCGATGGCGTCGCGTACGTCGCCGGTGACGATCTGGTCCAAGCACGGAACATCTCTGACGGATCGATACTGTGGACCCATCACGCCGAAGAGGGGTATTACAGAGCACCGCTCGTCTCGGGCGACGCACTGTACGTTCCTAACGAGAACGGATGGGTCGATGCGTTCGGAGAACTCTGACTCGTTCCGGGAATTACACGCTCGCTACAGAACACTTTCTACGCAGGAAAACGACACGGAACTATGCGCAGGTTTCGTCGTCCTATCGTATACGGTCTCGCAGTTGCAGTCGGGTCACTCATCGGATTCGTTGTCTTGGGCGGCTCCTCGATAGAATCCGGCCTGCCGATTACAGTAAGCGCGTTCGTTGTAATGTTTCTAGTCAACTACCCCACCCTACTTCGCTCAGTCTGACGACTTCGCTCGTTGAGGGTTGGGCTTGTCCGTGTCCTCGACCTCGAACCCGTTCGGGTGGGCGGTAAATCCGCCACTCGGCGTCACCGTTCCGGACTTCAGGGCAAGCTGACTGTTGCCCGTCCGCCGAGACGACTGTTGGCCTCGGCGGACGTACCGCATACCGATGTTCTTGGCCGCGTTGTAGTCAGCGTTCGCTTCCGACTCGCACTCCTGACAGCAGAAATCGGTTCGATTCGGGCGATTCTCGCCGGCTGTGAAGCCACACTCGGCGCACCGTTTCGACGTGTACGCCGAACCCACCTGCTGCACCGAGATACCTTCCGCTTCGGCTTTGTACTCTACTTGTTCGTACAGCGTTCGGAACGCCCACTTGTGGCCCCATGACGCACCCGTGCGGTCGCGGATGTTCGTCAAGTCCTCGAACGCGATCACATCACACTCGTATCGGAGTGCTTCGTCTACGATGGCGTTCGACGCCCGGTGGAGTACGTCACGTACGTACCGAAGTTCGCGGCCACTCGACTGTTCTAGCGTTCGGTGGGCGCTTCGAGTGCCTGTCTGTTGGAGTCCGCCGCGTACTTTCTCGAACTCTCGGAGGTTGTGGGCCAACTCTCGCCCGCTGAAAAAGAAGGCAGGGCTGGTGACGGCGAGGTTTTCGATGCCAAGGTCTACCCCGAGAACCGTTCCGTCCTCGGCGGTGTTCCGTTCGGTGTCGGTCTTCGGTCGTCGGAAGCCGATGTGCAAGAAGTAGTCGCCGTCACGGGCGGTGAGCGTACTTTCCGTAACGCTCCATTCGTCAGCGTTGAGGTACTGCCGTTGGTAGCCGTCGTCAGCATCGGGAAGGACGAGCGAACACCGGACGCGACTCTCCGTGGTGGAGAGAGAAACTGCGTCGTCATCGAACAGCGTCATCGTCCGGGTGTCGTACTTCACCGTGGGTGCGGTGAACGTCGGCTTGCTGACCTTCTTTCCGTTGGCCCGCCGTTCGATACAGCCGGTGATGGCTTGTGCGGCTTGGTGGGTGGCGAGAATCGCGTGCTGACTCCCGAGGTCGGTTTGCTCACGCACGTCGTCGTAGGCGAGGGGCTGTACGTCGCTCTTGGCGTTGCACTTGCCCCACGCCATGTCCGTGGCGAGCTGGCAACCACGCTTCCACTCAGAGATGGGTTCCTCAAGCAACTCGCGTTGTTTACCATCTACAGAGAGTCTGGTGATTGCTGTCCGGCGTACGTAATCGTCTGCCACAGTTTCAATGTAGTATTGTGGCTACTCATAGGTTAGTTTCTGCGAGCTATACGAACGCGCTCTCCCCTCCCTATTCGCTCCCTACGGTCGCTCCTTGAGGAAGGGGACTCCACGCTACCGCTTCAGTTGAAAGGGCATCTCTGATCGAATCGCTACTCGCTCAGCGGGATACACCAGCATCGCTGTTCCTTTATAACGAGGGCCCAGTCGCGACCGAAGCAATCAACGAGATAGATCCCATCTGAAGAGGCCGAGACCGCAGCTGATTGCCGGCCAATGGTGCTAAGCCGGTTGAAGCCACCTGCAGCTGCGAGAAGCACGACCTGTTTTCTTGGAGAAAGTTGCCATGCGAATTAGCGCGAGACACACGCACGGCAATCGAATCTGCAGATACGGAGTCAACGTAAAGTTCTCACAGAGTTGAGTTCAGAACGGTTGGGACGAACCAGTTGCTCAGTGGGTCCGGATAGAAGTGCATTATTTCAACAGAGGAAGGTAGACTGTAGAATTGCTGCTCAAGACGTACTGATCACACTAGGAACTAATGGGTACTTCCACGCTCGGCCTCGATACGCTTTCATACTTGCTATTAACGCAAAGCAGATTGTTCCGATCGCTATTATCATCGCTATCGCTACACCGGCGGTTTCACTCACGACAACACCAATCACAGCGACTGGTACAGCTATCAAAGCGACAGGAACATGCCAATTTAACGCATTAGCTGCATTTGCTTTTGTAAACTCGTCATCGGTAACTAAATAAGCAAAGGCAATAGCAACAAAACCAAAGAACAGGCCAGCAACGTGGACCAACGCTGCAATGGTGGTATTTTGATTGGGACTATTCCTTCTTCCAGTACTGTTCGCTGTCATCGGTACACTGTATGTTATTACCCGATGCAAAAAGAAGGGCCAGGCACAGTTCCATGATTTGGGACTGTGAATTACCACTTATTATCCGCCCCAGTCTAACTCTGGATGACAATGGCAGGTAGAACGCGCCCATGAATATATAGATACGATGACTGATGAGGAGTTGAGTGACATCTTGAAACTCTTAAGCGACGAACACTCGAGAAAGATCCTCCAAGAAACAATGAAACGGCCGATGTCAGCCGAAGAATTGAGTGAGGTGTGTGATATCTCTCCACAGTCAGTCTATCGCCGGACGGACAAGCTCTCGTCTTATGATCTTTTAGATACAGAAATGGAGCATGACGAAGATGGACATCATTTTCAGACGTATACCGCTGCTCCAACTCAGATTGTGATAGGCATTTCTGAGGAGAATGCTGAGGTGACTATCAGCAAACGGGAAAAGATGGCCGACCGTTTCAGCGAGTTCATAAACCAAGTGAGGGATCAATGATAGACGTTGGCTCATGGCACCCAGTTGCAGTAGTTGGGTTGGTCTTTTCCATTGTAGCGCTTATACTCGGAATCAGTACTGCGTACCTTGCCGTGCGCGGCTATCTTCGGAACGGTCAACGACCGATGTTGTTTATTGCTGCTGGGTTCGTCTTGGTACTCTTGACGCCATTTCCACTGTTGGTGGGGTTTGTATTTCCAATAGCAGAGGAGGCTACTCTCTATGCTATCAGTGCTATCAATCAGACTGTCGGACTATGTCTGATATTATATGGCCTCTGGACACCACGTACTTCAAGCATCTCGCAAAAAATTTAAACTGTCTACTGGATTTCAGCCATTGATGGCTTGAGTCCAATCGTCTGAAACAGAACCTGTCCTGAGCGATTCAGACACTTGCCGGTTCTCGGTGTGCGACGTGGCGAATAAGCCTACTGTACTGGTCGTTAGATAGGTTGGTCGAGAATGCTGCGAGAAGCACGAGCAGTTATTCAGCATTTCCGAGGTGGCGCTCGACGAGCCAGGGTAACTGGGTATCTCCGGGACCCGTGTTGCCGCAGCCGTCGACGACGTCTATGCCAACCGGGGACGTGCGAGGAGGCTATATCCGGGAGTGAAAACGAGGTTTCTGACACTCCACTGCTATCGGTGCGGGACCGGCCCGCTGTCCCCCGCTGGAATCCTCGCCCTTCAGGGCGGGGAGGATATCAACACTGGGGATTTCGCCATCCACTGCGTTTAGAATCGCTGACCGAGAACGAACACCCCTCAGCTATCACTCCCACAACAGAACACAAGGCAATTTTTCCGGCGCTGTCGACCGAAGCAAAGTGTACGCGATGCCGGCATTTCCGTCAAGAAACGTCGGCGTCGAAAGTGATTCGAGGTCTGCTCGCGTTCGGTACCTTCCAGTCTGTTGTTTCCGTTCAACCATCTGCGTGACGAGATCGTCTGCGGATCCGGGCCGGCCGTCCCGTCGCTGTTCCGACTCGATGAGGAACTCGATCCGTCCGGCATTGCCACAGCAGACGTGATCGCAAGCACTCAATCGGTCTGACTCGTAATCGGTAACCGAACGGTCGATTCCCCGCGTGACAATGTCATCCTCGATCAGTTCTTCGATGCCGAGTCGGGCCAATCCACCACCCGTTTTGCCGTGACACCACTGATCCGGGTAGCGTTGTTCGCTCCACGGTCGTCGGTCCGGCCAGTTGTTCGCCGTCTGAGAATACATTTCGGCCTCGAATTCGAGCGCCTCTCGCGCCGCCTCCAGATACGCACTGGAGTTGGTTACGTCCCAGAGACGGCTGAGGGCATATGCTATGCCGCAGTTTCCGTGGAGAAAGCCCGTCAACGGCGGACACTGGTCGATTGTCTGCCAGACCTGCTTGCCGCTGTCCGTTTCGACCCGCGATTCGAGCAAGGTATCACCAAACGAAACGGCTGTTTGGACAATTTCGGGGTCAGGATATCGGCGGTGAAGTGCGAGCAGACCAAGAATTGTTCCCGCGGCTCCCGACCCCACGTCGTGCATCTGATCGTGTAACTCCCGGTCCTGAAGTAGCGACGTGATATTGCTCGCGTCCTCCAGTAGCTGTTGACAGTCGGTCAACGAACCGACTGCTCCCAGCCCATAGAGCACTGAACCGAGTCCATTGGTCCCGCCATGTTTGAGGAACATCGGGTCTGGCCGTGTCTCTCGAACACGCTCTCGAACGGGCTGAACGATTTCGAGGGCTCTGTCCCTATACCGTTCCTCGCCTGTTACTCGGTACAGTGCAGCGGCGAGTAGCGCGATGCCGCTCTTACCGAGATGTAACGTACTGTCGACCGGCCGAAGCGTGAGGTGGTTCGTTTCGTCGAGCGAGCACACTGAAACCCAAGCCGGGCCGCGTTGTGAGGGGATTTCCGCCTCTTGGATCGTATCAAAGAGCGACTCCGCCTCCGCTCGCAACTGTGAGGGAGTGACCTGCACCGGGGACTGCTCTCCTGGTGACGTGGAGCTCGGAGAACGGGTGTTGATACCGAAGCATCCGCGAATAATTTCGAGTTGGTCTCGGAGGTCCTCACGGTCAGCGTCGGCGATACGGTCGAGGCTTCGCTGTAACCCGGACGCTTCCGCGTCGATGCCGATTTCGTCGCCGTCGACGCCAACGCCGACACTATCCGGCTGACACGTCAGTCGAGGGGGGTCGAGCTTCTTCAATCGGCTCCGTTCGGCAGCGAACAGGTCCCATGGCACGGGCTCTGCAACCGTGTCGTCACAGAACGGCACGGCGAGCTCTTCCATCTCAATTCCGAACCTGACGCCGTCACGAAGGCAATCACGAGCGTTGAGCGAGCGGGTCAACTGTACATACTCCATCGTTGGCCGATACACGATCCGATTCTCTATGCCACTGAAGCGACCTGAGAGGTCGAGAATATCGGAGAGTCGTCCTTCGTCGCGTAGCCGAAGTATCGATTCGTAAGTGGTTTCGAACCCGTCGAGAAGTTCTGATATATAATCGGTCGGTACCTGATCGCGATCATCTAACTGTGGGATGTTCCCTTCTCGTTCGATTTCGATAGGCGTCGGTTCAACTGACATGACATCAGTGTTGACTGCCTTCAGCCGTGGAAACGTTCTACCCTCGATGATCGCCTTCTCAGAAGAAACACCGAAGCCAGCCATTACAGCGGCCATACTGTCCGACTTTTCTGGTACCGCCGGAACATCTATATCGTACGGCAAGAGCATACTGAGGGGGGCGTTCTCTGTGACCGTCGCGTGGACACCGGTCGGACGGGGTATTCTGTCCGAGTCCACGTACGGATGAAAAATGGTCTCGGCGTCAACCAGCATCGGTTGCGACCCAGATGAGATGAGGTTCTCGTAGTGGCAGTCCGTAAACTCGAAGAAGTACGCAAGACACGACAGTGCGCCGGCACGCTCGTAATAGCGAGCAACCTCGCGTTCGGTCGAACACTCCTCGTTCGGTATCCATTCCATCCATCCGTATTCGTCCCTGCTCAGATACCGAGGCGAATCAAACGATGGCACCGTAACGTGCTCCATCAGTTGGTCGATGGTGCGATAGAACCGCTGGCCGATTTCTACACTTCTTGGTTTGTATACGATGCGTTCACCTGACGAGAACTCGACAGCCATTACGGCCCGGCCGTCGCCGTGAGTATCGTTTGCTAACACCGAGATTTTGTGGACATCACCGAGCGTTTCACCGTCCGCGAACGTAGACGCTATCTGGGGCCGGTCGTGCTCGAGTCTCGCGCTAAACTCACCGATATGTTCCTGCCATTGCCTGATCTGGGTCGTGAGTAGTCTGGAAAAAACCGGATATTCCAAGCACAACTCGGCAAACCCACCCGAGAACAGTGATTCGATGAACCGCTCGTAATACTCGGTCGGATGCTCGTCGCACTCGGCTGGATCGGCGTAGGCGAGTTCTTCGTCGTTTGCGGCGACGAAAGTCTTCAGCTCGACATAGAGGATACGCGAAAAGCGGCTCGAGAAACGCTGCTCGAACCAGCTGCTGAGTTCGTTGATAGCTTGCTCGCTCAGTTGGTCCGTCACTGGTTCTGATCGAAGGCCCTTGCGGGCGGCTGCTGCCACCCCATGTGCGAGTTCACGAAACACTAAATTGTCTTCAGTGACAGGACGTGTCTCCGACGCAATCTCGTGGTACTCGTCCGGAAATTCCCGACGTATCGTGGTGATGACCCGCTCCAGCTGGTCGATCCACTCCGGAATCGGTTCACTCGGCTTGAGTTCGTCTCGCCCGATCGCGTCACGGCACTCTGATATCTCCAGATCGTCTCTCCGCAATCGGCACTCGAAACTTCGCTGGTCCGGAAAGACGTCTCGCCACTGAGCGAGGAGCTCATCGATTTCGGAGTCAGTTCGGTCCCCTACAGAGCAACGGTCGGGGTTCTCCAGTCGTTCCTGGAGGGTTCTCGCCTGTCCTGCAATACATCTCTTTTGCTTTTCAGTAAATATTTCCTGAATTGGCATGTAACTAATGCCTGTCGCTCAATAATCAGGTCAACTGTAAATAAGTTACGGGTGTCAGACAGACCCCCTGATAGCCACGGACAGAATTAGATGAGTTGTCCGTCTTCAGGCCTTCTACCGTTGTTATAGATGGATAAGGGAAAAATTTTTAAAACTATAGGATAAATTTAGCAATCGGTGCTACCCAATGCACTTAAATTCACCCAGCCGACTGGAACAGGTACAAACCAATCAAATGGACCAAGTAAAAAGTGGATTTGATGCTGACTTCGAGGTCGACGATCATGGTATGGAGAAGTCGCTCGGAACTCCGACCACGGTAACTACTACGTCCACGACAGTCACCACGACGACCACGGTCGCAGAATAGAGGTCGTCTCAATCGCACTGTTGTCGTCTTGGTAGTAGTCACCTAGAAGTGATATCTTATTTTTTATGTAAATGAAATATGTAATCGATAGTTTAATATAGTTATGACATTAATCTAAGCACGGAGATGTCAACTGTTACTCTCCAAGCGACCATCGGTGGCAACGAGCGGAACAAAAAAGCGTTCGACGCCGACTTCGAAGTTCAGGAGACGCTGGGCCCGGCTAAGGCAAATACGACCACAACGACGTTCACGACAGTCACGACGAGTACGGTCATTTCTTGCGCTGGCTGCTGAAGGGGGCACCCATCCCCTTCGTAGCAGTTTGTTTTACTATCAAGAACCTATGTCGCTAACGAACCCCCATTACAATTGCATGGACTCACTGGACCCGTGAACGGCGGAAGCTGCAGTCACAACCGCCTACGCCGTTAGTGCTATCAATACCAGTACTAGTGTCGGTCGTGGCAATCGTCGGGCCTTACTTTATCAGGTTACCGAGAGGTCTGGCCGACGACTGGTGCGTTCGTGTTCGGGGCCGAGTACGCTGCCACCGGACGTGGCTACTACGTCCACGACAGCCACGGTCGCAGAATAGACGTCGCCTCAACCGAACTGTTGTCGTCTCGGTGGTAATCGCCGTAGAACTAATATCTTATTTTTATGTAAATGAAAGATGTAATCGGTAGTTTAATATAGTTTTGACATTAATCCAAGCACGGAGATGTCAACTGTTACTCTCCAGGCGACCATCGGTGGCAACGAGCGGAACAAAAAAGCGTTCGACGCCGACTTCGAAGTTCAGGATTCGGTGGGGCCGGCCAAGGCCAACACCACAACGACGGTAACGACAGTCACGACGAGTTGGGTCATCTCTTGCGCTGGCTGTTGAAGGGGCCGCCCAATCCCTTCGTAACAGTTTGTTTTACCAACAAGAGCGTATGTCACTAAAGAACTCCGTTACGATTGCACGGACTCACTGGACCCGGGAACGGCGGAAGCTGCAGTCGCAACCGCTTACGCCGTTAGTTCTATCAATACCAGTACTAGTGTCGGTCGTGGCAATCGTCGGACGCCTTCCTATAACTGGTTACCGGGAGGTCTGGCCGACGGCTGGTGCGTTCGTGTTCGGGGCCGAGTACGCTGCCACCGGACAGTTCACGGCGCTTGGGACTGCCCGAGGCGTCGCTGGAATGGCCTTTCTGGTAGTCCTGTTCTTCGTGGTCACTCGGGAACTCCGCGGCGGGGAACGAGCAGGTATCGACGAAGAGATGAATCTGCTGCTCGCCTCGCCCCGTGAGATTGTCGTTGCGAAACTTCTCATGCACACCGGCACAGCGGTCCGATTTGTCGGCACCGTGCTCGCAGCGGGCTCGATATCGTTCGCACTCGGAGCGGGTTCACCGGTTGTGGCACTGGGCCTCTTGGCGGGAAGCGCCCTCCTGATTGTCTCCGCCGTTGCGGTCGCTTTTCCGGTCGCGGTCGGAACACAGTATAGCTTCAAACGTTTCGAGAGTGTCCGCAAACGAAGGCGCCTACTGGGCGGAACGCTTACTCTCGGGTTCGCGACGATGTTCGTGATGGCTCGTCGAGCAGTTCTAACCTTTTCGTCGTTTCCCCTCGGGTGGTACGCGGATCTCGGATTCATACTCGTAACAGACGCTGTATCACTGACCCACAGTTTCGTGGTTGTAGCCATCTTGCCGCTCGCCCTCGCGTTCAATCTCACGGTCGTGTCCAGGATTGGAGAGTTGTCGTGGCTAACAGAACCGGGTGGCGACGGACTCGGCACCGAGACACGCAGCTCTGACGGTATCGAACCGAAAGCCGTCGAGATGGTGGTTTCACAGGCCACTGCCGCAGGTATAACGACCACCTGGCGACGTGTCTACCGGAACCCCAACGTTTTGATGTACTCTCTGATGTTTATACCGATTCTGGGTGTGGCGATTCTCCCTGTACTCAACACTGCCCCGAGTGTGGGATTATCCATGGTCGCAATCACCGGGGCAGCGATCGTCGGACTCGGTCCGACACTCAATCCGATTGGGAACGAAGGAGCGTTCATCCAAGTCCCACTGATGACTCCACAGGGTTGTCGACACCTCCTGGCCGGGCTCATCTGTGCTGTTGCACTCCCCGGTGTATTGCTAGTCAGTCTCGCGACTGTCATCGCCGGGATACTCCTGGACGTGTCGGTATCTGTGGTAGCAGGTAGCGTCACTATCGGCGTCATTCTCGTTATCGTATCGTCGGTCAGCTCTGCTGCAGTCGGTATCCTGTTTCCGCAGTACGAAGGAACGTCAATCGTCAGAAACCGCGGGATGCAGGCCCCGCAGACGGAAGCAGTGATGATATATCTTCTCGCGATTTTCGGTCTGGGACTCCCGACTGTCTATGGCCTTCAGATGGTGCCGTATATTTCGACAGCCACTGGCATCTCTCAGCCCCTCACCACACTCTCTGTACTTGTCGTGACCGCACTCGCAGCGGCGATTGTGAGTGTAGGGTCGTGGCGGTACGGCCTCGGAAAGCTTCAGGCTCTGGAAATCGACTGACCGCTCAATTTGCCCAGAGTACGGTTGCACCCCGTAGGTCAGACCCCATTGACGACGGTGTGATATAATGAATTGGCTCTGCAGATAATTAATGTAAATTGAAGGATTAATTTTATATGTCTTGTATTATTTATATCATGTATGAGCAGCTCAGACCTCGCTGTAGGAGAGGTAGAATCCCACTACACCGACATGATTGGTCAGTTCAAACAAGTGTGGTCGATGTCGGGCCACAAGAGCATCCACGCCGGATACCATGACGACCATCCCGACAGTGAAGAATCGGCGGCCCGAAACATGATCCGGGAGCTAGCTGAAACAGCGGAGGTCGACTCCACCGACCGTGTCCTCAATATCGGTTGCGGTGCCGGCGATGCCGCCGTCTGGCTCGTGAGAGAGCGCGATGCAGAGGTCGTAGGTGTGGACATCTGTGAACCACTCCTCGATGAGGCTCGGGAACATGCTTTTGAGTTCGAAGCCGACGACCAGACCTCGTTTGTCCAGGACGACTTTCACGAGCTGTCGAGTATCGATGAGGAATTCGATGTCGTTTGGGGGCTCGAATCTATCGAACATTCATCAGACCTCGAGACCGCGGTCGAGACGGTCCGACGGGTCCTCAAAGACGACGGCGTTGCCGTGTTCGCGGACAATTTTATCAGTACGTCAGAACGCTCAGGGCGCGATCAGAAACGAATCGAGACAATGAACGACCGATTGCGGTACAATCTCACAGAGATAGAAACGATCAAAGAGGAACTGACTGCTGGTGGCTTCTCCGACGTCGAGGTCCGTGACATCAGCGAGTACGTCTTGCCCAGTATCAAAAGTCAGTACCGTCTCTCGGTCGCGACACTCCCGTGGTACAAGTTGATGACTCCGCTCGGTATTGCGAACAGGCCGAAATCGGATCTCGTACACGGTTCATACCACTCCTACAAACTGTTCAAAAAGGATGTCCTTGGCTATTACATCGTACGAGCATCAGCATGAGTGGTCAACAGAAATGACATTCAATTCCGAGACCTCCGGGTTGCAGGAGTCGGATTCCAGGAGTGCTAGCGAGTCCTCAGTTGCCACAAAAGAGGTGGCCCTCAAAGTGGAGGGCCTCACGAAACAGTTCGACGCCGCTGAAGACGCCGTAACCGCTGTCGACGACGTTTCGTTTTCAGTGCCACGGAATTCGGTCGTGGGCCTCCTCGGACCGAACGGGGCCGGGAAGACGACGACAATCAAATCGATACTGGGTCTTGTCAAGCCCGACGAGGGCGATATCGAAATCAACGGGGTAGACGCGAGAGCGAATCCCCATCGTATGCACGAACACGTTGACGCGATGCTCGAGGGTGCTCGCAACGATTACTGGCGACTCACGGTCGAGGAGAACCTTCGATACTTCGCCGGGCTCAGTGGCACTGACCCGACGGTTGCGAACGAACGGTATACGGACCTCCTCGAGAAGTTCGACCTCGATGACAAGCGTGACGTCGTGGTTCGGAACCTCTCACGGGGCATGAAGCAGAAGGTGTCCGTTGCGAGTGTCCTGGCCAGTGAGTCATCGATTGTGTTCCTTGACGAGCCAACACTCGGCCTCGACGTCGAGAGCACGGCAGTACTCCGTCGTGAGCTCACCAAGATCATCGACGAACGGGACCTGACGGTATTCCTCTCGAGTCATGACATGGATGTCATCGAGGCGGTCTGTGATAGGGTGATTATCATGGAGGACGGGCGTATCATCGCCAATGAGCAGGTCGATGCACTGCTAGAAATGTTTGATCGACAGCGATTCGAGATCGAAGTCGAGGGCCTCGACAATGACGTTCGTTCAACTATCGAGAGGTCGTTTCCGACTGCCGAAATCGAATCGGTCGGGGACCGGATTCAGGTGGCGGTGTCCGTCGGGGATGACGGGTTCTACAGTCTTATGTCTCACTTTCAGCAGTACAGCGTTTCAATCGTCGATATCGCTACCGGGACGCCCGACATGGAAAACGTGTTTCTGGAGCTGATCGGGAGGGACGACGACTGATGTCCCTCCGGTCGAACTCGACGGATCGCTCGGTGTTGAACTTGATTCGAGTCGTCGCCGAGCGTGAAGTTCTGCTCCAGTTCCGATACCCGCTCAACCTCGCTGGTATCCTCGCCACGTTCCTACTGGTATTCTCGGTGATATTTTTCGGCGGGCGTGCGATTGCCGGCCAGGCTATGGACGAGTCGATTTCCGGGATAGTTATTGGCTACTTCCTGTGGATGATGTCGACGACTGCGTTCATGGACATCGGCCAAGAAATCGGGAAGGAAGCCGAGTGGGGAACGCTCGAACGTCACTTCATCACTCCATTCAGCTTCGGGTTTGTCCTGTTTACGAAGGCAGCACTGAAGCTGGTCGTCACAGCGGTACTGTCGCTGGTGATGCTGGCTATTATGCTCGTTCTCACGGGGGAACAGTTGCAATTTGACGCCCTCACTATCGTTCCAGTTGTCTTGTTCTCGCTCTCCTCGGTGTTCGGCGTTGGATTTGCCATCGGTGGCCTGTCGGTACTCTACAAGCAGGTCAGTAACTGGATGCCGCTCTTGCAGTTCGCGTTCGCTGGATTGATCGCGGCACCAACCACTGATTTCTGGCTTCTCCGTCTCCTGCCCCTCGTGCAGGGGAGCAACATGCTTCAGGCAGCCATGAAAGATGGAGTTCGCCTCTGGTCGTTCAGCGCGACCGAAATCGGGCTCCTGGTCGCGACGGGGGTCGGTTATCTCGTCGTCGGTTACGCTTTCTTCACTGTTTGTCAACGGAGAGCGCGTCACCTCGGCGTTCTTGGAGATTATTGACAGCACTCACCGAGTATGGCTTTCGAGGACGCGATACCCGTCGAATCGGCACTGCGCTGTCTCGACCCTGGGCGTGCTCCCCGAAATCGGTCTCACGTCTTCCACGGCAGCTTCGTGAGAGATCGCTTATTTCGCGGGGGGTCTAGAATCCCGCGTAATAGAGAGGAAAGCATCTTCCAGTGACTCGTTTCCTTCGGTCCCGGCGCGAGACTTGATCTCATCCGGAGCGGCCTCAGCAACGAAATCCCCGTCATGTACGACGCCCACTCTATCCGCTAACTTGTCCACTACTGGTAAGATATGAGTCGAGAGAACGATAGTAGTCTCCTCTGCAGCGAGTTCTTCGATGATCTCCTGCATCTGCTTTGCGGCCCTAGGGTCTAGTCCACTCGTAGGTTCGTCCAGAAAAACGACGTTCGGTTCGTGGAGGAGTGTCTGGATCAAACCGATCTTCTGTCGCATCCCTTTAGAGTACGTACTGATTCGACTGTCTGCCGCATCAAGGTCTAACCGATTCAGATAGGTTTCAATTCGTTCCTCGCGTGCTGTCGGTGGAACGTCGCGCAGTTTTGCGACGTATTCGAGCTGTTCGCGGCCGGAAAGTTCGTCGTGGATTGGTGGGTTTTCCGGCAGGAACCCTATCCGAGATCTGACCGTCTCTTGTTGCTCTATCGCAATCCCGTCGATGCGGGCCGTGCCTGCGGTCGGTTGTGTCAGCGTCGTCAACATCCGCATCGTCGTCGTCTTTCCAGCCCCGTTTGGACCGAGCAGGCCGAAGATTGTGCCATAATCGACAGAGAGTGATATGCCGTTGACTGCCACGGTATCGGGGTACTCCTTTCGGAGATTGTTAGTCTCGATAGCGGGAGTCTCGTGAGCCATATTATTCTTTATAACTTGATATAAAAATAATGTTTCGATAATTCCAGATAGCTCATGTGTAGTAGTCAGCACGTAGGACGTTTTCGAACCAGCGGGCTGTGTTGACCGTGTGGCTGAAGAAGTTTAGCTTATAAAAAGTGGGAGGCGAAAACCCACGGCTGTACAGTAGTTGCTGAAGCAGCCAGCGACGATTATTTTCGCGGTCGTTGGGTCGATATGGTCGAGACAAGCGAGGCAAAACAGGTAACCAGAGCGGCGTCTTCCCTGCTCTATCCCGAAGGTGAGTTCGGCATCGCTGCAAACCTCGAATCGTCGAGGGGGTGTGCGGCCGCCACGCGGCGGCAGTAGTGACGACGGCGCGGACCATCATCACCGCCACTTAGCAACCACATAGTAAGGTGGTGGGGCCGCGATAGGCCCAACTGGGACAGGGGCCCAGCACGCCCCCTGGAGGCTGGTTGCCAGTATCACTCGGCCCCCCTGTCCCGTACATGTACGGCTGGGTCCCCGGGTCAACCCGGCCACACGTCGACACCGACGTGCAAGAGCCCTTCCGCCGGTCGGGACCGCGTTCTCCCCAGACAGTTGACACCACAAAGCCTATTGCGCGACCGACACCACTGTCCCGATGGGCCATGGTCCCCGCAGGCCTCCAGCCCGAGCCGGGGTGGGGGGGACCAGCCC
This sequence comes from Halomicroarcula saliterrae, assembly GCF_031624395.1. Taxonomy (NCBI): domain Archaea; kingdom Methanobacteriati; phylum Methanobacteriota; class Halobacteria; order Halobacteriales; family Haloarculaceae; genus Haloarcula; species Haloarcula saliterrae. Next base: position 45,143 of record NZ_JAMQON010000005.1, on the reverse strand, counting down.
GAAGTCCGTTCGAACCGGGCCCTGACCCCGCCCGGATTCTTCGGTTCGTCGCGTACTCGTCGGTGTGAGCGCAGTTGTCGCCGATGATTTTCGGCCGCTAAACGGTGGTACAGTACTCGTCGTAGTTCTCTGGGCTCACCGAGTCGGAGGTGCAGTACTCCTGTGCGGACTGGTTTGCAGCGATAAACTGTGGCGTCGAATCCGACCACTCGTACTCCTCGGCGGATGCGTCGACTCTGCCGGAGGAATCAGGCGGGGCGGGTGGCCCGGGTGGGGTCTCTCCACCGGAATACGTCTCCGCCGTCTCCGATTGCTCGGGAGTTTCACTGCCTTCCGTCGACGGTTCTGTGAGCGGGTCGTCCGTGTCCGGAGTCGCGGGGTCCGTCCCGCCGAATCCACTACACCCGGCGACGAGGACGGTGCAGACGACGAGTAACGTGATTGCTCGCATACGAAGTGGTGTCTATACGCGGACAAAATGTTTCGGGCTATTGTGTATCGTGAGCGGGCACAACTACAGGGCGTTATTGAGCTACGCGACTCGAATCCGCTACCCAGTCGTACAGCGCGAACAAGCCGGCCACGAGTAGCTGGGAGGCGAGAACCGGGCCCACGAGCCAGAGCGGGAGGTCGAAAAGCAGCACGACGCCGGTCGCGATGCAGACCAACGGAAGCCAGTGGCTCCGGGACAGGCGGACGAAAGCGTCCCGAATCACCGCTTCGAGTCCGGACAGGTCGGCGGTGTGGCGTTCGATATTCCGGACGTCACTCCCGCTCAACTGCATATGAAATACGAACACGCTAGCGAGGTAAACTGGAACCAGCGAGGACGGAAACGCCAATAGGTCCGCGATTCCGAACACCAGAACGCCACAACTGAAACAGAGGGCCACCGGGGCCGAGGATATCACGACACCGTGCCACGGTTTTTCCGGGCTGGCGTGCCAGACGGTACCCGAGGGCTGTTCCGTGGCCTCCCAGTCCAGATAGTTCTGCCACTGCCAGAACTGGATCTCGATGATTTCCGTGCCGGTCAGCACGCACCCGCAGGCGTGAGCGGTCTCGTGGAGGACTGTCCCCGGTATCGACAGGATACTCGCGAGTATCCGGCAGACGTCTACGAGTTGTAGACCGCGACGGTAGAGAGATGAGAACATGCTCGGTGAACAAACCTACTCCGGCCGGAACAGCGCTGGCATAGAACTCACTCCCGTCGACGTGAGAGGAGCCAGGCGGAGAGCACGCTCCCGGCCAGAGCGGTCAGCACGGTAAATCCGTCGCCCGACCCACTGGTGGGTCGACCCGCGCTCGACGTCGCCGTCTCCTGGTTCCCTATCGCGATCTCCCGTGTGGAGTTGTCCAGTACGACGCTGTCGGCACGTTGCCCTTCGGGGTAGTAAATCACGGAGTAGTCGACACCGACGGTGCGGCCGAGCATCGAAGCGTCCTCCAGCAGCAGTCCCAGCGTGAGGCTCGTACTCGCCCCGGGAGCGGCCCGGCCGGAGACACGGTACTGCGATGGGTTCCCGGATTGGACGTTCTCGGCCGAGGTCACGGACAGACCGTCCGGGGGACGGACGATAACTTCGACCTTCGCCGTTCTATCGTTCACGCTCGGGTTCAACAGCGACACCGTGGCGAATTCGGTCGAGCTGTTTCGATCCAGGCGAACCGCGCTGATTTGGTCGTCGATACGCGGCTCCTGATTGAAACTGTTGACGGTCACGTCCCAGCTGCGTTCGCGACTCGCGTTGTCCGCGTCGCTGGCGACGACGGTGACAGTGTACTGACCGTGTCGGTCGAACTGTCGAGTGAACGTCTGGCCGCTGCCCGCGTAGCTGTCGTCGATATACCACTGGTACCCGACAAGCTGACCGTCGGGGTCGGAGGCGTCCACGTCGAACGTGAGCGTATCACCGGTTAATGCGGACAACCTCGACGTCTCCGGGTCCCAGTTCCGGAACTCCGGTGGTCGGCTGGCGACGTCGGCCTCCCAGCCGACAGTAGCGGAGGCCCCGTTTCCGTCGGTGGCAGTGATTTCGATAGAGTACTCGCCGGGCGTACTGAACCGGTGTGAAAAAGTCGCCTCAGCGCGCTGCTGGGAGAGACGCCGTTCACTCACGACCGCTCCGTTGACGCTCAGTTGCAGTTCTGTATCCGAGGCGTCGCTGTCCGCGACCGAAACGGTGAAACGCTCTGACTGTCCAGCGGTCAGGCTCCGGTCCGGCGAACCCGCTGCTGAGAGTGCCGGCCGCTCGTTGGTGACTGTAATCGTCGTCCGCTGGGTCGTTTCCGTTCCGTACTCGTTGGTCACCACCAGTTCGATGTCGTGTTGGCCGACCTCTCTCGGCGAGACGGTGACGGACGAACCGTCGTAGGTGTCGCCGAGGACGGTCCAGCTGTAAGACATGCCGACGTCTCGGCCGGCCGGGTCAGAGGCAGTGGCCGACAGCGTGACTGATTCGCCGGCAGTGATTTCGGCCCCACCGCCGGTCACGTCGTCGATTCGCGGTTCCACGGCTTCGACGTCGATGTCGAACGATTGAGTCGTCGAGACGCCCTGGGAATTCGTGACCGTAACCTCGGCCCGCACTTCCCCGGACGACGTAAACGTTCGAGAGACGTCCGACCCCTCGTACGTTCGTCCATCTATCCGCCACTCGTAACGCAGCGGCGTGTAGCCACCCGGATCAGTCGCATCGGCACTGAACGTGACCTCGGAGCCGGTATCGACTTCGGAATTGCCCGGAGTTACCGTCTCGATAGATGGGGCCTCGACCACCTCGACAGTCCAGGACTCGGAGACGTCTCGCGTCTCGGTTGTGCCGTCTGAAACGACGACTTCGACATCGCGCTCGCCGCCACGGTAGTCACCCGCGTCGAATCTGAAGCGCTCTCCCGTCGTGACTTCCCGACCGTCGACGTACCACGTGTGCGTGAGCGAACTGGTCGCTGTGTCCGGGTCACTCGCCGAAACGGAAAACGTCGTCGCGTCGTCTCCCGTAACTGTGACAGCACTGTCGCTCGGCGTACTGCTGTCGATTTCGGGCGGCTCAAACGCCTCTACGTCGATCGTCTCCGCGGTGACCTCGTCAGAGAGGAAATACCCGCGAACTGTGTCGGTCCGTATTTTCACCGTCACCTCGTATTCGCCCTCGTCGTCGGGCGCAGTGAACTCCGGAGTGAACGTCTCGCTGTCCTCCGCGGACACGTCGTAAGTATACGTTTCCGTAGCGGCAGACGGGGACTCGGACGGGTCGTGGACAAACACTTCGACCTCGATGTCGTTCGAGCCGGACGGTTGCCCGTTGTAGACGTCCAGATCTAGCGTCGCAGTCTCTCCGGGTTGGAATCGAGTCGTGTCACGAGAGGAAGAAACGTCGGCGTCTGTCGCATAGACCGCACCGCGGTCCAGAATTTCGGTGTTGCTGGTGACGACCCCCTCTTCTGAGACGTACACTTCGTAGAGTCCCCAGAAGTGGTTCGAGTCGTCCCCGTAGATCTGCAGGTAATAATCGTCAGAGGGAACGTCGAAAATATACCCGTCGTAGCTGTCTTCGCTCGTTCCGTCCCGACTGCAAGAGCTGTCGTCCGTCGTTTCACTCCCGGTGGAATAGTCGCCATCTATCGACTCGAGATACACGTACGTAGACGCATCGTCACCGTCCCCGTCTTCGGTGAAGACGGCGAAGCAGCCGTGATTCGACGCCGCAACGGGTTCTGCAGCGATACCGACGAGCCCCAGAACACAGACGACCAGCAGTAATTTTGCTAGCGTGCCCCCACCCAACTGTCGTTTCACACCCATTGACTAATCAGGTTAGCCTTGTGGAATACTGTATATCAATGTTCGGCCGGTATCGTAATTTGATGCGAGGACTGCGTTAGTTCAACGCCGCTGTTCGTGTGCGATTGCACAGACAGTAGAGGGCGCCCGCGGCGCACAGTCTCGGGTGTGGACTCGGGCCTGTTCTAGCAGTTCGTCCCGCGCGGTCTTCCTGATACAGCCCACGTCCATCACGTAGCTTTCGACTGTCTCTGTGTCAGTGTTCATCCCGGAGAGAAGTTGGCGCCTGCGACAAAAGCGACTTTATGCAGAGGTCGTACACGTTGGTCGCCGTCTAGTCACCGCCACAACTCGGTGGCCGGGAGCTGACCCACGTCGCGAGAACAGGAGCAGATATTTATCTGTAGCTACACTTTTTGAGGCTCCCGCGCGAACGCTTCGTCACGGGATCGAATCGGTCCGACCTCCGGATGCGGGTGGAACAGCTCGTCCGGGAGGGCGTTGCCAGTGTCGGCCGAGACGCTCCCGTCCGGGAGAGCGCCGAGACGATGTTCGATCGGGCCGTCGGGAGCGTAGTCGTCGTCGACGAACGTGCGCCGGTCGGCGAGAAAGGCGAACTCGTCGGTATCCTCACGCTGGACGACGTCTTCGCGCATCTGGCGGGCGAGAGTGCGCGCGTCGCCGCGCCGTGTGACGACGTACCGAACGCCATCCGCTCGGCCTGCCCCGGGTGAGACACTGTCGGTCCCTCGAGGTCAGCGGAGCCCACGATGTCGAACAGGCCGTTCTCATCCATCCACGCGACCCCCACCGAAACCATGAGCTCACGAACCCCAACCGAATACGTCGACCGTGCGACCGATTCGACTGCCAGCGAGGCGGACCGCATAGAGGCGATTCACGCGCTCAAAACAGCCAACGAATGTGACGAACTGGCCGCGCTCGTCCGGAATCACGACATAGAGAGACAGTTTCGAAACGAAGCGCTCGAAGCGATGGGGACGCCTCGGTGTGACGATACGCTCCAGTTCCTCGTCGACAGAGACGTTCTCGACCCCGACATGCGTTCCCGGGCGGTCGAGATACTCGATAGTACGAGAAAGTGAGCGTACCGCCGGACGGTCCGGTGACGACTGAGAGCGACGAGAGCGGACAGTGAACTACGTCTATCTGGGTCTGGGCTCGCTGTGTCTCCTGCTCGCAGTCGGCGACCTGCTCTGGACGACAGTCTGGGTCGAGGGCGGGGCTGGGCCGATGACGAGTCGACTGATGGGCTGGACGTGGAACGCGTTTCGGGGCGTCGCCGGCAACCGTCCACGGTGGTTATCGGTCGCCGGGCCAGTGATTCTCGTCGGCAGTCTCGTCGTCTGGATAACGTTGCTGTGGGCCGGCTGGACGTTCGTCTTCGCCGCCGCGGAGAACGCGCTCGTCGATACGCGAAACGCGGGCCCCATCTCGTGGACCGAACGGCTCTACTTCGTCGGCTATTCGGTGTTCACGATGGGCAACGGCGATTTCACGCCGCGGGACGGAGTGTGGCAGGTCGTCACGGCGCTCACCACTGCGAGTGGGATGCTTTTCGTGACCCTGAGCGTCACCTACGTGCTCTCCGTACTCGACGCCGTCACGCAGAAGCGGTCACTCGCGAGTAGTATCTCGGGGCTCGGTCCCCGTAGTGCCGAGATACTGGTGACGAGTTGGGACGGGGAAGAGTTTCACGGCCTCGAACTCCCGCTGAACACGATTGCGACCCAGATAAACACGCTCACGTCGAACCACAAAGCGTATCCGATACTTCACTATTTCTACGCGCCTGACACCGAGCGAGCCCCGGCGACGGCCATCACGGTCTTCGACGAGACGCTGACACTCCTCCGGTTCGGTGTTCCGGAACAGCACCGCCCGAACGAACTCGCTATCAGACAGGCCCGCACGAGCGTCGGTTCGTATCTCGACACGGTCGACACGACGTTCGTCGAACCGGCCGACGAACCGCCTCCGATGCCAGCGATTTCCGCCGTCCGTGACGGGGGCGTCCCGACAGTCGGTGTCGAGGAGTTCCGTGACGCGCTGCCGGCGGTGGACGACCGCCGTCGGCAACTGTCGGGCCTCCTGCAGTCCGACGAACGCCGGTGGCCCCAGTGACCAGCTGTCGGTTGTTCCCAGGGCGACTTGCCGTGACCGTCGGCCGAGGCAGAACGTCGCCGGAAAATTCCGGGCGCGGTACACGTAGAGGCATGCTCGTGGACTAGTTCGACTCCCGGCGACTGAGTTTCGCGCGGCGCTCCTCGAACTCCTCGTCGGAGAGCTCGCCGCGAGCGTACGCTATCCGGAGCTCTTCGAGGGCGGGGTCAGTGGTCGTCGACGGGCCTGTGCGGCCGGCGAAGCCGCGATACAGGAGGTATCCGATACCACCCAGGACGAGCACCCAGACGAGCATCATCCCGATGCCCCACAGGGGCGAGAGGCCGCCGGCCATCCCGCCGTCCCACCACCAGCCCATCATCCCCATCATCGGCATCGCGAACACCATCATCAACACCGGCAACAGGACGATGACCGCGAGGACGAGCAAGACGGCGCGGAGCAGGCCGTCGGAAGTGTGGTCGGTTGACATTGTGAACGGTTATCGGGACTCGTTGCCGACAGTCGATAGCAGCCGGCCGAATCGGTCGCGGACAGCCGTTGCCATCGAGTCGAGCGCCTCGGAAGTCCGCTGGACCACCTGGTCGAACTCACCGCCCACCGGTTCGTGCATCGTATAGCCCATACAATATGATGGTGTTTTTATATATTTAACAGTAGTGCTCGGAACGGTCGGGACGTTCAGAGCCCTTCGGCAGCGGCTCTGGCGCATATTTCACCGCCCTCGTCGGCGACAGCGGTATAGCGATCGACCTCGTCGCCGGCCAAGCGGCCGAAAGTGGCAGTCACGCTCCCCATCGGTTCCAGCGGCTCGGGGGCGTTGAACGCGCGGAACAGTGGTGTGAGTTCGAGACTCGGGACGCGAGGCATCGAGAGCGAGCCCCATACGGCTTCGAAAAGCGGAGCGATCTACGAGCCACGCGCTGGAACAGTCGGGCTCGGATACTGCGGGCGGTACGGTAGTGTCGGTTCTGGAACAGTCCGCGGAAAACTGGTAGCCATAAATGATAAGCTAGTAACCAAGTATAGAACAAGTAACCGTGTACTGGAAAAGACTTAATAGTAAAGCCTGTATTAGATACAATTAGCGGTAGACAACATGACCAAGAACGAAAACCTGCGTGCGATCGTCATCACGGGGCTGGTGGCGTTCAGCGTGCTCGCGATCGGTGTCGGACCAGTCCAAGCACAGGAAACGGGTAACGATGCAACTGCGACGGCGGCAGATGCGGCGAACTGCGACGGTTCGCCGACGATGGCCCGCACCTCCATCACCTCCCCGCAGAACATCATCACGGCAGACAACGCCGGCCTCATCGAAGCGAACTTCCGCGTGAGCGAGAACGTCCCCGAGGACTGTACGGTCGTCGTCGACCTCCAGTACTCCTTCGCGCAGTCGGGGTTCCAGTTCGAGGGCGGTTCAGCGTGGGACCAGTCGGCGACGGACATCCTAGCGACTGAGTTCACCCTTGCCTCGGGCGAAATCCGGAGCATCGACGCGGAGATCGCCGCAAATGGGGCGAACGTCGGAGACGACGTGACCGTCGTGGCAGACTACGAAATCTGGTACCAGGGCGACCGCGAGGACTCCCGGCAGATTTCCGGTGTCCGCCAGGACTTCGAGGTGCAAGAGCCCGGCTCCACCACCGAGACGGGCGGGGACGGTCCGGGAATCATAGAGGCGATCGCGGAGAACCTCGTGACGGTTCTGGCCGTCGTCTCGATCGGCCTCATCGGCCTCGTTCTGGCCTGGAAGGGCCGAGATATCATCGCGTTCTCCTCCTGAGACCGGAACAATGTCTTGGTTACCATTTTTCGGAGACGACGATGACGACGAACCAGCGACGAAAGAGCAGGTAGGCGATATGACGATCACGTCGAACCGGAAGAACCTCGATGTGACCGAGATATCGACGTCCGAGCTGGAGCCGGGTACGTCGACGACGGTCGGCGGTCTCCGTGTCCACACGATTTCGGTGGGCGACGACGACAGCGATGGGGATGCAGCCGCCGGCGTGAGAGCGGCGACGAGTCCGGACCAACCGTCGATCGAAGACGACACGACGGCAGTAGAGCCGGACACCCGTCCGGCCGGCTCGTTCGTGGTCCCGGCGAACAGGGACTTCCTGCAGAAGCTGGAGAGTCGCGGTAAAGACGGGCAGGGACGGTTGGTCGAAACGATGTACGTGCTGACGGGGCCGACACGAACGCAGCCGACGGACCTGATCGGTCTGGAGAACCCGGCGTTCTACGGGTCCGTGACCCGGACGAGCCTGGAGTTCAATCCGACGAGGATGGCGGAGAAGGTCGCAAGCCTGTATCCGGCGGGGAACACGCCGGGACTCGTGGCGCGCTTTCACACGCATCCCAGCGGCTCCGTGTCGGCGAGTCACCAGGACAAACAGAGCGCGCCAGCCGTCGAAAGTGCGTTCGTCGACGCGTTCGGAACCGACGACTTCGAGTTCTTTCACGGGATTCACGGGCTCGAAGAACACGGAGAGAGTCCCGGGCCCGAACAGCGACAGGACCCGTCAGTCACGGACGATGTCTTAGAGTGGGTTGGCGAGCGATACAGACACCGGCTTGGGGTGTTCGGGCGTGGGTTCGACGAACAACAAACGGTCACGGTAAACAGAGGAGATCAACGATGAGTCCAACCAACGCACGGTCCCAGGTTAACGAGATACTCGAACAGCTAGAGGACGAGGATATACAGGCGCTCAACGAGATGGTCGGCGAGAGTCCCGAGTTGCTGCGCCAGACGCTGACTGAATACGGGTTCCTCGAAGAGGAGGACGGCGACGATGGGATGATCGTCAATCGGGACTCCGGCGCGCTATCGTCGGCACAACAGGACCTCAGGGATGCACTCAGCGGTGAGCTATCGGAACCCAGATCGATCGACGAGATCGTAGACACCGTCGGGGCCGAGAACGCGGGGTTCAGACAGCAGTACCGCTCCGCGCAGTACCGCTCGTGGGTGAGCGAACAGCTCAAGGCACTGGCCGAGGAGGGCGAACTCGGACGGTATCCCGACGGACGGAAAATCTACTACACGGAGACACCGGAGGTGGCCGTGAAGAACTGGGCGCGACTGAACGAGCGGTTCCCGGAGGACATCTCGGTCGCTGACGCCGGTACGATTAGCACGGACACGGGAATGCCCGCTCGAATCGTCCGCGAAGCGTTAGCGACACTCAAACAATGACGGATCCGTACCGTGGTACTGACCGAGAAGCAGGGTCGGCAGACGACATCGACCCGAAAGTACCCGCAGAAATACACAGAGCGCTGGGGTCTACTGGAGTTCGATTGAACGAAGCGCATAGCCATCTCGCGGCGCTACGAACGGCGGTAACGGAGAACCGGTCGGACGCGTCTGAAATCGCCGAGACGGAGTTAGACGCACTGGTGCACGAACTCGAACAGAGCCGAGCGCGGTTGAACGAGGCCCTCGAAATCGCCATCGAGACGACTGAAGAGATGCGAGGGGCAGGTGCCTCGGACGGAGACGAAAGCGGCAGGCAAAACCCGGGAGGCGAGACGATGTTGTGGAACACGGTCGGGGTAGCTGGTTTGAACTCGCAAGATACCTGATGGCGTTCTGCGCCTAAAGTAGGTGCTCTCACCGCGCGTGTTTTAGGTAGTAGCGGGGTTCGAGACGCCGTCTCGCTTCACCAACAAAGCCGCACCACTGTGGGTAACGAACCGGTGAGGTCCCCGGCTCACGATGGGGAAACCGGACCGAAGACGGGTTCGTTCCATCCCCCGGCTGTCGGAGGGGTGTGCATGACAGCGAGAGTGATCGGGACACGAAAGTTGACTCTGTCGGGCTCGGACGCACCGACAGTGAAACCCTTATCCGGGTCGCGAGTAGGGTCCTCATCTGTCTCGGTACTTGTACGGTTCGTGACCCAGATCGGCAATCTGAACCTACAGACCGTCGTCTCTGCGTTCCTTATGCTCGCAGGTGCCATGGCACTGTACGGGTGGATGAGCGCTGGTCGACTGGTAGGGACACTGGTACCCGGTCCCAGCAGTTCGTGGCTGGCTGGATACACGACCGTACTGCCCGAACCCGAGCGATAACAGAGAGATCGGATAGTCCGTTGCTATAATATCAGAGAGTCCGGTCGCAAAATATCGCGGAGCGTCGACTGATAGCCGGGCAAGCGACACCAATATCGTGAAAGTACTGATTGTATGGGGCGAGCGACACGTGTAAGCGATACCACTGGAGGACAACGTGCCGCCCTTACTGTCAGCCGGTAGATCGACCGGAGACATCCGCTCAGTGGGTAGATTCAAGTTATATTTTCCCGAGGGAGGGGACGCAGTCAAAACAGTCGATACTCCAATAATTACAATACAGTCTTCCGGTCTCCTCTCGGAGTGTGACAACGCTCGTGCTCGGTTTAGATGGTGGTGACTGGGACCGTATCGACCCGTGGCTCCGGCAGGGACTGCTCCCGAATATCCGTGCCATATGCGAGGAGGGGATCTACAGCGTCTCGAACAGCGTGTTGCCACCAGTGACGTGCCCGAACTGGAAGTGCTACGCGTCCTCCAAATCGCCCGGAACGCACGACGTGTACTGGTGGGACCTCTTCGACCGAGAAACGAACTCCGTCACAATTCCTGATTCCACATCGTTTACCGAACCTGAATTATGGGATTATCTCAACGACGAGGGATTGACAACGGATATTATCAACCTCCCCATGTCGTTCCCTCCACGGTCAGTCGACGGGCACATGATCGCAGGCGGGCCCCAGGCCCAAAACACGGATTACACAGTTCCCCGAGCGTACCAGTCCGAGCTAGAAGCCGAGTTCGATTACCGAGTTCGGCCGGCAAAAGTAATCAACGGTGAAGCCCGCGGTGGTATCGAGAAGGCGCTGTCGTTACTCGAAACGCGATGTGAGGTAGCACAGCATCTGATCGAAACACACGACCCGGATTTCGTCCATCTCACGCTGTTTTATCTGAACAATATCCAGCACTTCCACGGGTCGGGTGTTCCGACGAAGCAGGCGTGGCAGCTCATCGACGACTGGGTCGGGACCTTCCGGGAGTCCACCGAGACGCTCTTTCTCATGAGCGACCACGGGTGTGCGGATATCGACACCGAATTTCACATCAACAGCTGGCTCAACGAGCGAGGATACCTGACGACCGGGAGTTCGTACGTCGGGTATCTCGACCGCTTGGGAGTCACACAGGAAAAAGCGACGACGGTACTCGGAGCGTTGAATCTCGAACGAGTCGTCAAAAATCTGGTTCCGGCGGATATCGTCGACCGCGTTCCGACCAAAGAGGGCGCGACGCGACAATCGAAGTTCGAGAGCGTGAATCTAGCGGCGAGTAACGCGATCGCCAGCGGCCAGGGTGTCGTGTACGTACTGGAGCCGCCGGATTCGAGAGCCTACGCCGAGACGAGACAGACCATCATCGAGGAATTGTCGCAGTTACAGACCCCCGACAGTGTCCCTGTAGCGCCGGAAATCCACCGGGGAGAAGAGCTGTATCCGAACGGGACGCCTCGATATCGGCCGGATATCGTCTTCGAGCAGGGGCCCGGAATCCACACCTCCGACGCTGTCGGTTCCGAGTCCGTGTTCGGGACGCCACGTCGATGGGAGGCTGAAAACCGGCGGGACGGGGTGTTCGCCGCTGTAGGCCCGAATGTCGAGTCAGCAGGGGGACTAGCCCCCACTAGTATCCTCGATATCGCGCCGACGGTGCTGTATGCCATGGGCCTAGATGTTCCGACCAGTTTCGAAGGGACACCGATTACCGAAGCAAACACCGCCCGTGACGAGCCCACATATCGCGACCCGCTGCAGAGCCTCGTCGAACAGACGAACGAAATCGAGGACAGTTCGACGGTCCAGGAACGGCTTTCGGACCTGGGATACTTCTAAACCAGTGTACTAGCTGCCCAGTATCCCGAGCTATCGCTGTCTTCTGCGTCATCAGGCGGGCTCGCATAGTCGGGGCCCTCGTTTTCGTCCTTCCAGCGCCACTCGTGTCGGTAGCGGTCTGAGACCGGCGTTGGTGGCTCCCGCTCACTGCTCGCTCTCGGTCCCCCGAGAGGTCACAAAATGTCCACAGAGCGTAGCAAGCCAACCTTTCTTGATTCGGGAGCGAACCCCAGCCGTCGACACAGCCGGCGACGAAACGGCAGTCAGGGCGAGCGGCTACCAGCTCCGGGCGGGACTGCCACAGCAGTTTTCAGCTGTGCTCGGCCCGACGTCGCCGGTACCAGTACGGAAAGTTGTACTTTCTGGATTATATTTTTTCTCAAATATATTCGGGAGCGTTCCGATTTCAGTTAGTTCGGTCCGAAATCGAGGTCCGGCTCGTTGCAGCGTACCGCGGCAATTTTTCTGCCGTCTACGAGAAAGACGCCAGTTTCGACACCGTGTGTCCGTGGGGGTTCTTCCTGAAAGGGTTCTATGAGAGCGATCGCATTAGTCGGAAACAGCCGTACATGCGGTCTTCGTTCGTCCATAGGTTCCCAGCCGCACACGGCCAGAACCACGGGTCGTCGATTCGGATCACCGCGTCGGCGACCGCGCTCTGAGTCGGAGCTTTGGCGGTAACGGTCGGTAACTCGGGCGTCTGAATCCGGTCGGGGCCAGCTATTCGAGCGCAGCTAACGCCAGAAATATCATATAATGTGGTTATCTTTGAAAATGATGTTTTTGCCACGTGAGCCTGAATACCGAGCTTCGGCGCTCGGGTCCGCTCGCGCTCGACCGGATCCACGTCGTTCCAGTCGTCGTGTCCACTGAAACGACCGGTTTCTGGGCCGAACGACGGAGAAGTTCGCCCGCGTCAGTTTCGATGATCATCTAAACACGACCGTTCGTTCCCGGTCCCGCGGGACGAGTAGGGCACGGTCGAGCTGTAGCAGTTCCACACCAGAAGGATGTACCGCACCCGAATTCGGTGGGTCCTCCGACCGTCGCTGTGGCGGTCCTGATATCGGCAACTGTCTCGTCAGTACGTCCGTGAGAGTGGTCGCTTCGGAGATTTGGGACACCACCATGTCCGTCCCAAACACTGCTACATTGGGACACCACTATATCCGTCCCAGAAATCGTCCGTCCGAAGGACGTGTCACCCGAACCATAACGTTTAGAAAAACCGACCGAGAACTGTTCCCATCGATGGCTTCAGAGCACTGTTGTAAAGTCGACCGAGTCCGTGACACGCATGATATCCGTCCACCGAGTCGCGTGAGTGGTGACCTGGATACGTATCTCCTCGAGAGGTGGAAGGGCGAGGGCGGAAACGACCCCGTCGGTGTCCGGACACTCTCGGAGTGGTTCAACAAGCGCGTGCTCCGGTCGGTCTACCGTATCAACGGCCGGGCCGATTCGAGCGTTCGCCTCGATGCGGACTACGAGGCGCTTCGTGGTAACGATATCCCGGCATACGAGCGAGCGGAGCTGCTCTCGGAACTGAGTGAGGACGGTATCGATGGCGACGCCGTGGCGAAGGACTTTATCGGCAAAAGCACACTATCCCGGCACCTGAAGGGGTGTCTCGACGCGAACAAGGACACGCCCGTTTCGTCGTCGGACTGGGAGATCGACCGGATTCGCGTCGCGACCCGAGCGTACCGGGACCACCTGGAATCCGCGCTCCAGTCACTCGGAAACAAAGACGAGATCGTCGGCGTCAGCGAGGCCGAACTGCAGGTCGGGGCCTCCCTCTCCTGCCCGCACTGTCCGACCCGTGTCACCGTGGAAAAAGCGTACGCGCAGGGGTACGTGTGTGCGGACCACAGGGACGACACGGTCTGAGTCGGTCGAGGACTGCGCAGCGGCGACTAATTTAAGTATCGGCCGTCCCATTCGCGTAACAATGTGGAACCTCGAAATCTCGAATATCGCTGGGATTCGTGATGGGGCACCGACGGTCAAGCCCGGTGTCAACGCCGTACAGGCGAGCAACTGGCAGGGAAAGACCTCCCTGCTGACGGCACTCAGGACGGTCATGGGCGGGTCGATAACGCCGACGACGCTCACCGACGGTGCGACGGAGGGCCACGTTCGACTCTCCGAGCCCGACTCGGAGCAGGAATACGAGCGTCGTCTCGAGCGAAACGGCACGACGGTCACAGCACACGGACAGCCGTACCTCGCCGACGAACAGCGACAGAAGGCTGCGGAGTTGTTCGCGTTTCTCGACGAACGCAACGAAGTCCGAACGGCGGTCCGTGAGGGGGCCGACCTCACGCCGCACCTCATAGAGCCCCTGAAGCGAGAGGATATCGACGGCCAGATTGCGGCGCTCAAAGCAGAACGGGAGACGGTCGAATCCGAGCTCGACAGTGCACAGACGGCGGCCACGGAACTGTCGGAGAAAACAGCGGCCATCAGTCGTCTCGAGGCCGAGCTATCGGAGTTGCGGGCGGATTTAGACGAGCTCGACGGCGACACCGCCGACTCCAGTGAACAGGCGGAACGTCGCGAGGAACTCACACGGGCCCGACGCGAGCGCGAACAGGTCAACCAGCGAGTCAATCGGCTCGAACGGAAAATCGAATCGCTGGAGTCACAGATCGAGGACACGGAGACAGAGCTGGCGGACCTGACGGTCCCAGCGTCACCCGACCACGCAGAGACAGTCGAGCGAAAACAGGCGGAGCTCAGGGAACTCGAAGCAGAAATCGAGACGCTGGAGGCGCTGTACAACGTGACGAACCGGGTACTCGACGAGGGGCAACTCGACCTCGTCGCGGATATCGATCGTCGGATCGACAGCGACCGACTCACCTGTTGGGCCTGTGGGAGTGAGACGACGCGGGAGGAGATGGAAGAACAGATCGACGGACTGAGCGACGCCATCACGAGCCGGCGGGAGCAGCGGGCCTCGCTTCGGTCGACTGTCTCTGACCTGCAGAGCAAACAGCGCGAGGCCGAACAGACGCGCCGCCGGAAACAGTCACTCGAAGCCGATCTCGACGACCTCCGGACGAATCTGGTCGATTCCAGAGAAGAACTGGCGGCCGCCCGTGACGAACTCGCCGACCGGACCGAGCGAGTCGAAGAGCTCGAAGAGCAGGTGGCGGAAACGGACGACCGGCGAAAGTCACTGGAACAGGAGATCGCCCGGACCGAAACAGAGCTGGCAACGCTTCGTGACGAAAAGGAACAGCTGGCGGAGCGCGCGGACAGACGTGAACAGCTCGAAGAGCGGATCAGCGACCTCACGGCGGAGATAGAGTCGCTGCGGTCGCGCCGCGAACGCGTCATCAGAACGGCCCGCAGCGCGTTCGACGAGGCGCTGGCGGACATCGTCACGAAGTTCAACCCGAGTTTCGAGAGCGCGCGCCTCGACAACCACGTCGACCCGGAGACGGGACGGACAGAGCAACTGGAACTGGTCATCGCCCGGGACGGCCGCGAGATATCCGTCGATGCGCTCTCCGAGGGGGAAGTGGAACTGATCGGACTCATCGCCGCGCTGGCCGGTCACGAAGCGTTCGACGTCGCCGAAGACGTCCCCTGTATCCTGATAGACGACCTCGGCGGCCTCGCGAGCGAACACCTGCACACGCTCGTCACCTATCTCGAAGCCCGAACCGAGTACCTCGTGACGACGGCGTATCCCGAAGCCGGCGAGTTCGATGGCCACGTGCTGTCACCGGACGACTGGGACGTGGTCTCCGACCGCGTCGAGCAGTCCGCGTAACCGACTGCAGTCGTCCGATAGAGATACCGAACGGCCGCTCAGGTGAGCGAAATTTCGAGCTGGAACTCGTTGACCGTCGCGAGGACGATATCGGGCAGTTCCGTCTCGAACCACTCGCCCCGCATCCGGTTGGCAGGGCTCGCAACGCTGAACGCGCCGAGAACCTGCCCAGTGGGTCCGGAAACGGGGACGCCGACGGCTTTGACCCCGTCCAACTGCTCCTCGTCGTTGATCGCGTACCCGCGTTCGCGGATCGCCTCCAGCTCCTCGAGCAGCGTCTCGCGGTCGGTGATCGTGTTGTCCGTTTCGGCCGCTAACCCCCGCTGGTCGATGATCTCGTCGACCCTGTCCCGGGGGAGTTGCGAGAGAACGGCCTTCCCGGCCGCGGTGGCGTGGAGCGGGGCACGCTTGCCCACGGTCGAGTACTTCCAGACAGCGTGCTCGCCCGAAAAGGTGTGTAAGTAGACACCGCGGCCGTACTCCTCGACGACGAACACGGCACGGGACTCGGTCTCCGTAGCCAGTTGCTCGGTGTAGGACTCGGCGATAGTGTAGGCGTCCGTCCGTGTCCGGACGTGTTCGCCGAGTTCGAGAAACGCGAGGCCGAGCTGATAGATGTCGCCCTCTTTAGTCACGTACTCCGCCTCGCGAAGCGTCGCCAGGTGGCTGTGAACCGTACTCGGTGCCAGGTCTACCGCGCTCGCCAGCTCCGTCACGCGCCCGCCGCCACGGTTTGCGATTTCCTCGATAATCTTGAACGACGTTCGTGTCGTCGACAGTGTCCGTGGCGCCGAATTTTCTGCCATTTGCCGTCCATTATATCCAACCATATTTAAAATTCGTGATGGACAAATCACACCCCACTGTCCGGTTGGCACCGACTCTGCAGGTGGTCTCACTCGGGACCAGCCGACCGGGTACTTATAAAATTCGCCTCTCGGGAATACGCGGCTGGCCGTGTCCGGCAAATCGACGTATCGATGTGTACGCGTTGGCCGATAGTTCGGTCTTGGCCGAACTAGACCCGATACCGATCTCTATCAGGTCGTGTCGGTGGATATCTATCGCAGAATAGTGGTTGGAACACCGGGGCCCCTTTGTACATGTTGAATCGTGATATACAGCGAGTTTCCAGCTGTAGTGCTAGCGTTTTCGCGTCCCAACGCGCGTCTTGCCCACACGTGCGTCTGATTACCGAGCGTCGTCGACTGGAAGAATCGCTGTCCGCGCTCGGAATTCACTCGTTCGCGTTCGACATGTGCGAAAGAGGGTTTCGGGCCGTGATTCGGTAGTTTATCCGAGTCACAGGATGGTACGTATCAGGGCACAGTTCAGATATCGAGCATCGCACGGGCCTCGGCCGGGGTGGCGACTGGGCGTTCGAGTTCGTCAGCGATGCGGGCGGTCCGACGGACCAGTTGTGCGTTGCTCTCGGCGAGTTCACCTTTCCGGTAGTAGACGTTGTCCTCCATCCCGACCCGAACGTGTCCACCCATCGTCATCGCCATCGTGGTCAGTGGCACCTGGTGTTTGCCGACAGCCAGACACTGCCACTCCACGGGGTCGGGGAGGTTCTCGACGAACGTAACGAGATTGTGCGGACTGGCGGGCATCCCGTTTTGCATGCCGAAAATGACCGTCGCCCAGTAGGGTTCCGCCAGCAGCCCCTCCTCTATCAGGTGCTCGGCCTCTGGAATGTGACCGGGGTTGAACAGTTCGAGTTCCGGTTTGACGCCGGCCGCCCGCATCCGTTCGGCGTACTCCTCGTTCTGTTCTCTGGTATTGACGGCCGTCCGTGTCTGGCCGAAGTTTATCGGCCCGAGGTCGACGGTCGCCACCTCCGGCCGCGGGTCAGTCTCTAAGATGGGAGCGATCCGTTTCTCGCGCGAGTAGATACCACCGCCACCGGTCGTGAAATTGACGATGATGTCGTCACAGACCGCCTCGATTTCGTCACGCAGTTGCTGATAGCGAGCGACGGATTTCGTGTTCTCGCCGTCCTCGTCTCTGGCGTGGAGGTGAACCATCGACGCGCCGGCTTCCTCGCAGGCCTTGATATCTTCGGCGACTTCCGCGGGTTGTGTCGGCAGATTCGGATTGGCCTCTTTCCCGTGGTGCCCGCCGGTAGTTGCCACACTGATGATTACGTTCTTCGAGAAGTAGTCCTCGTAGCCACTGTATGCCATACGCCTCCAGAATACGTTGACTGTTATTTAAACATTCGTGCCACAGTGGAGGGCGGGACGGTCGATGGCGGACCCGGTAACTCACTAGATTTATTATGATGAACGTAGGTCGTGAGTACGTGACGCATGATAGCACTGCGATTGTAACGGGCGGTGGTCGCGGAATCGGTCAGGCGATCAGTGTCGAACTCGCTGCCCACGGCTTCGACGTCGTCCTCGCGGATATCGACGAAGCGGCGATGGAGGAGACGGTAGACCTGATCGAGGCGGAGGGACAGACCGGCCGACCGCTGCATACCGACCTCGGCGATATCGAAAGCGTCGAATCGAGCATCGAGGAGGCCATCGACGTCGCCGGCTCCATCGAGGTACTGGTCAACAACGCCGGTATCGCTGGGCCGACTGCGCCCTGTGAGGACGTCGACACCGACGAGTGGGAACAGACCATGGCGGTCAATCTAACGGGACCGTTCGCGATGTGTCGCGCCCTCCTGCCCCATATGAAGGACGTGGGCTACGGTCGCATCGTCAACATCGCCTCTGTCACCGGTAAGCGCCCGCTCGTCAACCGAACGCCGTACGCGACCAGTAAACTGGGGCTGATCGGACTCACTCGAACGCTCGCGGCGGAAGTCGGTTCCCACGATATCAACGTCAACGCCGTCTGCCCGGGTTCAGTTGACGGGCCACGCATCAGACGAGTCTTCGAGAAGCAGGCCGAGGCCTCTGAGCAGACGTACGAACAGGTACGAAGCGAGGTTGAAGCGGAAAGCCCCCGCGGTGAACTCGTCCAGCGTGAGGACGTCGCTGACCTCGTCGCCTTCCTCTGTTCCGAACAGGCGACCCGCATCACGGGCCAGGACATCAACGTCTCAGCTGGCAAAGTAATGTACTAAATCCGCCACGAGCTGCCGAGCGGCGAGACAGAACAGGCGCGTTTCTGCTGGCTTGACCAGCAGGACTCCCGGTCAATATTGCAAAGTTCTTAGGAGTATCAGTAGTTATATATATGGGTTAAACAGTAGGGTTGAATTGCATTCGCATGACAAGGAATACCAGTACCCCGTCCAGGCGTCAGTTCATGAAGGGCACGGCTGGAGCCGGGGCGGCCGCGGGCCTCACAGGTCTCGCTGGCTGTCTCCAGGGAGAGGCGAGTAGTGACTCGCTGTCGTCGATGGGATCGATCGCGAACCTGCAGAACTCCTACTGGCTGTCGTGGCAGAAGGGGTATTTAGAGGCCGCAGAAGCACTGGGGTACAGTACGAACGTCCAGACCAACGACGGGAACGTCACGACCCAGCAGGAACAGTTCGACACGGCGATCTCCAACAACACGGATACGATCGTCGGCCAGACCTACACGAACGCGGCGGCGATTTCGTTGGCCGAGACCTGTGTCGAAGCAGGGGTCCCGACCATTCTGGCCGTGACCATCGCGGACTGGTACACACCGCAGGACGCCGGCGACGAGTACGTCCAGTTCTTCGCCCCCCACTTCGTCAACCACGCCTACTCGGCGGCGAAGATCCTCTTCGAGGCCATGGGCGGGGAGGGCGGCTTCGTTCACATCGAGGGCAATCGCGGCACAGCCCCCAACATCGGTCGGAACAAAGGCGTCGACCTGGCGCTCGAAGAGTACCCGGACATCGAGATGCTCGGTGACCGGCTACAGGGGAACTTCATCCGGTCCGATGCCCGTGACGCGATGGCCGACAAGGTCTCGCAGTACGGCGACGACATCCAGGGCTTTTTCGGCCAGAACGACGCCGTCGCCATCGGCGGCAACACCATCCTTCAGGAGAACAACATCGACGTTCCGACGGTCGGTATCGACGCCAGCGAACCCGGGCTCGCCGAGATCGACGCGGGGAACATCACCGCCTCGGTCTCCGGGATGGGGCCGTGGCAGGGCGGTTGGTCGCTCGTGAAGTGCCACGACTTCCTCAACGGACACACCCTACAGCCGGCCGAACGGATGATGTCGTTCAACGCGCCGGTCTGTGTCAAGGACCCCGACGAGTGGCGGGACACGGTCGATCGACTGCCCGTCGTCGATGCCGCTGCGTACAACGAAGCGATATTCGCGGGCGAGACGCCGTACGACTGGGCGAAGATGTCCGTCGCCGAATCCGGCGAGGACAGCTGGGACCCACAGATCGACATGCAGCCGATGAACCTCGCGGACATGGAGGAGGTTCTCGACTGGCAGGACTCCGAGAAACCGGACGGCTACTCGCTCAACAGTGCCTACACGGACAGCAGCGCACAGGAAGAGATTACCCAGCTGTATCAGGACCGCTTCAACAACAATCCGCTGAGGCAGTAACAGAAACACGATGCACGAACGTCCACCAGACATCCGTCTAGAGAGGTGTGAGTATGAGTGACAGTGTCGCACCGGAAGTGACGGCCGACACTGCGGAGACGAGCCTCCGCGTCGACGGCATCTCGAAATCGTTCCGCCACGTCCAGGCGCTCTCGGACGTTTCACTCGAAATTAACCGCGGCGAGGTCGTCGGGCTGGTCGGTGAAAACGGCGCGGGCAAGAGCACGTTGCTGAACATACTCACCGGCGTCCTCTCGGCGGACGAGGGACAACTGGCCGTCGACGGGGAAGCAGTCGAGTTCTCCAGTCCGCGGGAGGCGGCAGACTACGGCGTCTCGCTCGTCAGGCAGGAACAGGACGTCATCACGAACTTCCGCGGGTACGAGAACCTCTATCTCGGTCGCGAGGAGGAACGGTTCGGTGTCCTCAGTCGCGACGAGATGCGCGAGGATGCCCAGGCGTTCGTCGACGACCTGGGCATCGACATCGACGTCGACGCGTTCGTGCAGGACTACTCGTTCAACGAGCGCCAGATGCTAGAGATCGCCAAGTCGTTCCACGTCTCACAGAAGTCAGCGAATCCCGTCATCCTGCTGGACGAGCCCACGGCGGCACTGGAGGAAGCGGGGCGCGAAATCCTGTTCGAGTTGATAGACGACCTCCGGGACCGGGCGACGTTCGTGTTCGTCTCGCACGAACTCGACGAAGTACTGCACGTATCAGACCGCATCTACGTCCTCAAAGACGGCGAACTCGTCGACGAGACCACCGCGACGGCGGCGACACCCGACAGCCTCCAGCAGAGCATGGTCGGTCGCGAGGCCGCCGACGAGTACTACCGCGTTCCCCAGCAGCTGACGGAGACGCAACTGGGTTCGGAGACACTCGCCGTCGAGAACCTGGAAACCGAGGCGCTCGGCCCGCTCTCGTTGTCCGTCCGCGAAGGGGAAATCTTCGGCATCGTCGGTGTCGAGGGCTCCGGGAAGGAGCGGCTCGGCCGCATCCTCGCCGGTGATATCACGCCGGAGGACGGGACGGTCGCTGTCAACGGCGAGACGGTCGAGTCACCGTCGATCGCGGACATGGTCGACGCCGGTGTCGGGTACATCCCGAAAGACCGGAAATCCGAGGGACTGCTGCTGTACCAGTCCGTGCTCACGAACACCTCACTCGCGATGATCCGCACGATGAACGGCAAACTCCCGCTGTTGGACCTCGACAGCGAGGCCGCGGCGACGGACGAAGCCATCGAGGAACTCAACATCAAGACGCCCGGCCCGGAGGCCCTCGTCCACGGGCTGAGCGGGGGGAATCAGCAGAAGGTAGTCATCGCTCGCTGGCTCGCCCAGGACACGCCGATTCTCGTGATGGACAACGTGACACGCGGTATCGACGTCGGCGCGAAAGAAGAGGTGTACCGGCTCTGTCGTGAACTGACCGACAAGGGCGTCTCGCTCGTGTTCATCGGCGACGAACTCCCGGAGGTCATCGGTATGTCGAACCGTATCGCCGTGATGAACAACGGGCAGTTCGCCGGTGAGCCGTTCGACGCATCCATCGGTGCGAAACCGACCGAAGAAGAGCTGATTCAGGAGATGATTTGAATGAGTACCAGTACGAACGCGATTCAGGAGTGGCTCGCCAAACAGCGCGAGCAACGGACAGTACACGATTGGATAACGGACGTCGGTCCGTTCGCGATGTTGCTGATGCTGTCCCTGCTGTTTGCGGTAGGGACCCGCGAGTTTCTGACGTACCAGAATCTCATAAACAACGTCGCGAAGAACAGCGCCTTCCTGCTGTTGGTCGCACTCGCCGGGACCTTTCCGATTCTCCAGCAAAGCATCGACCTCTCGGTCGAATCGATCGTCACGTTGACCGGCGTGCTGACGGTGGTCCTCATCTCGGAGTACCAGATGGGACTGCTCGCGATACCGCTCGCCATCGTCTTCGGAATGCTCGCCGGACTCGTCAACGGCATCGTCTTCACGAAGCTCAAAGTCCCCTCGTTCCTCGTGACGCTCGGAACGCTGTCGATACTGATGGGAGTCGCGCTCATCGTGACTGGTGGGTCGACGATAACCTTCCGCAACCAGGCCATCCGGGACATCGCGACCGGGACGTGGATTCCCGGTGTGCCGAACCTCGTGATGTGGGGGCTCCTCATCTACGGCGGGACGGTGTTCCTGGCCTGGCGAACCAAGTTCGGCCGCTACTGTTTCGCCCTCGGTGAGAACGAGCGCGTCGTCGAGCTCGCGGGGGCGAAGGTCGACCGGTACAAGATATACCCGTTCGTCCTCTCGGGGCTGCTCTGTGGGACCGCGGGTGTGTTGCTGACGCTCCGCATCTCGTCCGCATCGCCGAACATCGCGGGCGGGCTGCTGTTGCCGAGTATCGCGGCCATCGTCATGGGCGGGACGGCACTGACCGGCGGCGTGGGTGGCCCACACCGGACCATCCTCGGCGTGCTGGTCATCGCCGTCCTCCAGAACGGGATGAACCTGCTGTCTATCAACCCGTTCGTCCAGGAGATCATCCTCGGGCTCGTCGTCGTCAGCGCAGTCGCGCTGTCCATCGACCGCGAGAAGATCGACGTGGTCAAATAAGGCGCGCGGAAGCCGTTTCCCCGACGCACGTATCGCAGAAGTGGGTCACTGTCAAGACGCCTGTGGCACGTCTCCGCTTACGCAGTGAACCCGCCGTCCATGACGAGGTTGTGACCCGTCACGAACGAGGAGTCATCGCTCGCCAAGAACAGCGCGGCGTCAGCGACTTCCGACGGCTGGCCGGCACGACCCAGCGGCGTCTGGTCGAGAATCCCACCGGCCGTGTCGCCGTCTTCCATCGTCATGGCCGTCTCGATGAACCCCGGGTTGAGCGCGTTGACCCGGATGTCGTTGGCCCCGTGTTCGACGGCGAGTTCGCGCGTCAGATTCGTCACGCCGCCCTTCGAGGTACAGTACAGCGAGGAGTTGTCCAGTCCGCGAATGCCGGCGATCGACGACATGTTGATTATCGACCCACCGCCCCCTTGGGCACACATCTGCTCGATGGCGGCCTGACAGCCGAAGTAGACGCCCTTGAGGTTGATGTCCATCAGCCACCGGAAATCGTCCTCGTCTGCGTCTTCGATGGGGAGCTGACGGTCCACACCGGCGTTGTTGACCATCACGTCGAGCGAGCCGTAGGCGTCGACGGTCGCGTCGACCGCGCGGCCGAGGTCGTCGATGTCCGTCACGTCACACTGGACGAACTGGGCCTCGCCGCCCGCCTCGGTGATGAGTTCGTGTGTCGGGTCGCCGCCCATCCGCGGGTCCGCTCTGATGTCGGCGACGGTCACGCTCGCACCCTCCTCGGCGAACAGTCGAGCAATCGCGCGACCGTTCCCGGACGAACCGCCAGTGACAACCGTCGCTGTGTCTGTGAGTTTACCTGCCATGGCTTGTGTTGTACGGCCTCACCACATAAGCGTTCCCTCAGGGACGGCGCTCGCTAAAAGTCGGTCTCCGGCTCGTACTGCCGGCAGTAACAGACCCAAGGAATTCGCGGTGGCGAATATCGGTGCGAACGGCAGCCGGCAGTGTCAGCGGAGGTCGATGTTCGCACAGACGTTCTTTATCTGCGTGTAGTTGTCGATGGCCTGCACGCCGTTCTCCCGGCCGATGCCGCTCTGTTTGTACCCGCCGAAGGGCGTCTCGTTGCCCCCGGCGTAGTATTCGTTGATATACACCTGCCCGGCGTCCACGTCGCGGGCAAAGCGGTGAGCCCGTCCGACGTCCGACGTGTATATCCCGGCGACGAGTCCGTAGTCGGTGGCGTCGGCGAGTTCGACCGCCTCGTCCTCGTCGGCGAACGTCGAGACGGTCAACACCGGCCCGAAGATTTCCTCCTGTGCGATGCGAGTATCGTGGGACACGCCGTCGAAAATCGTCGGTTCGACGAAGTAGCCGTCCCTGTCGAGTCGCCCACCACCGATGACCGGGTCGCCGACCTCCTCGCGGCCGATGTCGATGTAGTTCTGGACCTTTTCCAGATGGTCAGCCGAGACGAGCGGGCCCATATCGTAGTCGTCGATACCGGGGCCGAGTTCGAGAGCCGCGGCCCGGTCGACGAGGTCGTCGAGGAACTCGTCGTGGATGTCCTCGTGGACGAGCAGTCGCGACCCCGCAGAGCAGACCTGCCCGGCGTTGGTCATGATAGCGGTTATCGTCCCGTCGAGTGCCGCCTCCCACTCCGCGTCCGGGAAGACCACGTTCGGGCTCTTCCCGCCGAGTTCGAGATGGGTCTCGGTCACGTTCTCGACTGCGCTCTGTGCGACGGCGGTGCCGGTCGGGCCCGAACCGGTGAACGTGATACCGTTCACGTGGGGATGGCCCGTCAGAGCGGCTCCCGCCTCAGCACCGAATCCGGGGACGACGTTCAGGAGGCCATCGGGTAGGCCGGCCTCGGTGGCGACGCGAGCCAGTTCGAGCGCGCCGATCGGCGTCTGTTCGGCCGGCTTTACAACGGCAGCGTTTCCGGCCGCCAGCGCCGGGGCGACGCTTCGCGCAAAGAGGTATATCGGAACGTTCCACGGCACGATGTGTGCGGTGACGCCGAGGGGCTCCCGTATCGTGTAATCGACGTACCCGTCTGAGAGCGGGATGCTTTCGCCCTGGATTTTGTCGGCAATACCGGCGTAGTACTCGAAGTGCCGGGCGGCGCGTTCGACCTGACTGCGGGAGCTGGAGATGGGTTTCCCGTTCTCCATGGTCTCGACAGTCGCCAGATACTCCGACTGCTCACGGATGGCCGCCGCGATAGCTGTCAGGACCTGCACACGCTCTTTCGGTGGCCGGGACCGCCAGGACTCGAAGGCGTCGCGAGCGACGGACACGGCCCGGTCGACGTCGTCCCCGCTCGCCATTCCCACATCCGCGACGGTGTCTTCGGTCGCCGGGTCGACCACTGTGAACCGGTCGTCAGTCCCGGCAGACCGCTCTTCGCCGTCGATCCACAGCTCGTACTGGTCGCTAATCGCAGCAGGCGCTTTGTTCGACATTGACAGCCAGACCCATGACGGCCCCGCGCAAATATCTTTGTGTCCGGTGACTCATCACACACCAGTCGTGAAGGTTAACTAACCAATTGCGCCTAACATATGCGAATGTTTATTAACTATTCTGCTAAATCCTCGTATGCTATGTTAGAGAGTGACGCATTAGTCGTTGACTCAGTGTCTCACTGTTTCAACCACACAGAGGAAAACCGCAAGCATCCACACGCTGAGCGGTGGGACGACGAAACGTACGAGCTCGGGGAACAGCTGATGCCCGACGAGTACGTCCACCCCAAGGAGGTTTTCTACCGTGACCACTCGGTCGAGGAACTCGAACGGCTCCTCTTCCTCGAGAGCCAGGTCGATTACACGAACTACCACTCGCTGCCGCTCGACGATTATTTCCACGACGGGCTGGTCTCCCGCGAGAAGGGCTTCAAGCTCCGCGAGCGCAACCCCGACCGGGTGTCGATGTACGTCGACATTAACCCGCTCGAAGACGACGCCGTCGAGCAGGTCGAACACTACGTCAAAGAGGAGAACGTCGAGGGTATCAAGCTGTATCCGGCACGGTACCAGAACGGTCAGGACCTCTCGCTCCAGCTGAACGAAGACGCCGTTCGCCCCGTCCTCGAGAAGGCCGCGGACCTCGACGTGACATCGGTCGGCATCCACAAGTTCATCCCCTTCGCGACGGCACCGGTTCGCTACTTCAGGATGGGCGACGTCGAGGACGCCGCCAACGCGTTCCCCGACCTCAACTTCGAGGTCATCCACGCCGGCTTCTCGTTCCTCGAAGAGACCGTCTTCGCGATGGCGAGTCACGAGAACGTCTACGCGAACCTCGAAAACACGATCCACATGGCCTGTTCCCGCCCCGAGAAATTCGCCCGTTCGCTGGGCGAGATGCTCTACTGGGCCGGCCCGGACCGGATCGTCTTCTCCGGTGGCTCGACCGCACTCCACCCGCAGGCGGCCATCGACGCCTTCTGGGACTTCCAGATTCCCGAGGAGATGCGTGCTGGCGAGGACTACCCCGAACTCACCGACGAGATCAAGGAGAAGATTCTCGGCAGGAACGCGCTCCGTCTCATGGACAAGGACCCCGAACAGGTCAAGCGAAACATCGAGGGCGACAAGTGGGACAGACTGCGCCAGGAACGCAGGGAAGCGGACGACTTCCCGGCCGAACCATGGTCGACCTACGACACCCCGGCGTAACCCATGACTGTAATCGACGACACCGGCCACGTCACACCGGAGACCGAGTTCGACAGCGACCTCGCGACGGCCGTCAAAGGACAGTTGCGAGAGGTGCTCGACCCCTGCAGCTGCATGAGTAACCATCCGATCGACATCATCGACCTGGGGCTCGTCGACGACATCGCAGTCGACGAGGCGGCCCGGGAAGCCCGCATCGACATCCTGCTGACCTCACAGCGATGTATGTACGTGCTGGACATCACCGACGAGATCAGAGAGCGTGTCGAATCCCTCTCGGGCATCGAGACGGCCGACGTCCATCAGGTGACCAGCGGCAAAGTCTGGACGGCCGAACGGATGTCAGAGGAACAGCAGACCGAGCGCCGCGAGCGCTTCGAGGAACGCATCGAGGCCGCGGATATCACCCCGTACGCCGAGCAGTCCTCGGAGTCATGACTCACAGGATTCTGGTCGCGGTCGACGACTCACCGCAATCGAACGCGGCTGTTACGTACGCCGTCTCGCGCCACGCGGACGCCGATATCACGCTGCTGCACGTCATCGAGTACACCGAAAAGAAAACCAGTCCCAGTCGGGGTGGCCGCGGCCGCGACGAGGGCTGGTACGCCGCGGAACGCGAAGCGGCCGAGGAGCTGTTCGACGCGGCCAGGGAGACCGCCGCCGACCACGGCGTCGAGTTGTCCAGCGATATCGTGGACGGAAAACCGTCGAGCGAGATCACCCAGTACGCCGCCGACCACGACATCGACACTATCGTCATGGGAATGCGAAAGCGGAGCCGGACCGGCAAAGCCGTCTTCGGGTCGACGGCCCAGGACGTGCTGCTGTCGGCCGACGGGCCAGTCGTCGCGATTCCCGCCCCCTGAGAAACGGTGACTGCGTGCCCAGTCAGCCACGGTCGTACGTGACGCCCGCGGTACTTATCGCGCGTTCTCGACGGTTTCGAGCGCTTCCGGATTCTCGATACTGCTCATATCACCGAGGTCGTCGCCGGTGTACGTCGCCTCGACCGCCCGGCGGATGATTTTGCCCGACTGGGTCTTGGGGAACTCGTCGACGAACAGCACCTCCCGGGGCCGGAACGGCTTCCCGTGCTCCTGGCCGATGATGGCACGGATGTCCGTGCGCAACTCGTCGGTCTCGGTGACGCCGTCCTCGACGATGACGTAGAGCACGACGGCAGTCCCCGTCGTCTCGTCGGGGACGCCGACAGCGGCGGCCTGGTTCACGTCGTCGTGTTCCATCGCTGCCCCCTCGACTTCGGCCGGCCCGACCTTGCGGCCGGCGACGTTCAGCGCGTCGTCTGCCCGCCCGTGCAGGAACCAGAGCCCGTCCTCGTCTTTCTGCGCCCAGTCGCCGTGGTCCCAGAGGTCATCGAAGGTCGACCAGTACTCCTCGAGATACCGCTCGTCGCCGCTCCACAGCGATTTCGTCATCGACGGGCAGGAGTCACGGGCCACGAGGTAGCCGCGCTCGTGCGACTCCCTGACACTGGTCCCGTCGGCGTCGACGATGTCGATGTGCATGCCGAGGCCGGGCCCGCCGAGCGTCCCGGGTTTGAGTGGCTGCGTCGGCATCGGCATGAGGAAGCAGCCCATGATCTCGGTTCCCCCGGAGATGTTGATGATGGGCGTTTCGCCGCCGCCGACCTGTTCGTAGAACCATTGCCAGGATTCCGCGTCCCACGGCTCACCCGTCGAGCCGAGCAGACGCAGACTGGAGAGGTCGTGGTTCTCGACCCACTCGTCGCCGTGCTTTCGAAGCGCGCGGATAGCGGTCGGCGAGATGCCAAACTGGGTGAGCTTGTGGCGGTCGATCATCTCCCAGAATCGGTCGGGCTGGGGGTGGTCGGGCGCGCCCTCGTACATGAACATCGTGCCGCCGAATGCGTGGGTACCCATCAGCGTCCACGGCCCCATCATCCACCCGATGTCTGAGACCCAGAAAAAGCGGTCAGCGGGTTTGAGGTCGAAGCCGAAGTGGAGCTCTTTTGCCGCCTGCATGAGCGCCCCCGCGTGCGTGTGGACGATGCCCTTGGGTTTGCCCGTCGTGCCCGAGGAGTACAGCAGCATCGACTCCTGGGCCGAGTCGAGCGACTTCGTCTCGTAGCTGTCGTCCTGTGGCTCGACGGCGTCGATCCAGAGCTCGTCGCGGTCGTCGTCCCAGGGGATGTCGCCGCCACCGGCGAGACCGAGCCGGTCGTAGACGACGGTGTGCTCGACGTGGCCGGCCGCGTCGATGGCGCTGTCGGCGGTTTCCTTTAGCGTAATCTGGCCGCCACGCCGCTGGAAGCCGTCGCCGGTGAACAGGACACTGCACTCGGCGTCCTCGATGCGGGTCGCGGCCGCGTCGACACCGAATCCGGAGAAGATAGGGACAGCGATGGCGCCTATCTTGAAACAGCCGTACAGAATCGAGATGACTTCGGGGACCATCGGCATGTACAGGCCGACGGTGTCACCCGTCTCGATGCCACGTTCGTCGAGAGCGTTCGCGACCTTGTTGGCTTGGCGCTGGAGTTCGTGATAGGTCACGTCACGGACCTCGCCGTCCTCGCCCTCCCAGATACAGGCGACTTTGTTCCGGGTCTCGGAATCGGGCGCCGCGTGCCGGTCCAGAACGTTGTGTGCGGCGTTGAGTTCACCACCGGGGTACCAGTCGGTGAACTGTGGCCCATCGCTGTCGTCCCGGACTCGGTCGTACGCCTCGTAGAACTCGATGTCGAGGTAGTCGACGAGTTCGTCCCAGAACCACTCGACGCCGGAATCGGGGACGCCGTCGATATCCGTCGTCGTCCGTTCGATGAGTTCGTCGTAATCGTCGATATCGTAGGCCTGCATGAACTGCCAGACGTTCGTTGATTCGACGAACGACTGCGTCGGTTCGTGGACGACACCGGTCTCTGTCAGCGAGTCCTCTGACATAGCTGCTTTGACGTGTGTGTGGCCGGATAGTATAGCTGGCGGTCAAAATACACACGGCAGTCCGTCGGAACGAACGGTCACTCGAAATGGCCCTCGTCTCTGTACTGCTGTGCGTGTTCGACGTAGAGTTCGTGAACCCGGCTGATCTCGGCTCGCTGGTCGTCGGTGAGGGGCCTGGTCTCGGCGGGCGCGCCGTACGCGAGATGCCCCTCCGGAACGGTCTGTCCCTGCGTCACGAGGCTTCCCGCCGCCACGAGACAGTCGGATTCGACGACTGCGTCCGCCTGAACGGTGCTCGACATCCCGACGAGCGAGTGGGACTCGACGGTCGCGTAATCGACGACGACGTTGTGGCCGATAGTCACGCCGTCGCCGATGCTCGCCCCGTGTAGCATCGAGAACTCCTGTACGTTGGTCTCCTCGCCGACGACTGTCGCGCCTCGGTCGCCCCGCAGGCAAACGAACGGCCAGAGGCTCGACCGAGCGCCGACAGTGACGTCTCCCACGAGATACGCCAGTTCGGACTCGAACGCGGTCTGGTCGACTGCCGGTCGCTGGTCCCGTAGCGAACGTCGCATACATCCACTGCGACACTCGCAGGATTAGGTCTTCCGGGACTGGGCGGGCTAGCTGAAACCGAGTACGGTAGAAGCGGGTGAGCGATGTCGAGTGTGGAAAACACAACCGAACGAGGTACTGTCTCGTTCGGAACTGTCTGCCAGCGAGTGAGACTCCCGAGACCGCTTTCAGCTGTCGTCGGTTCGAGTCGGCCGTGACTAGTTTGGAAATTGGTGATTCTGTAGTTTTGCCACTAAAATTATATATCTGTCACCGGTCCGGTTGCAGCGGTGTTCCGTCTGAAAATCGGCTCCCGTCTCGGGTAGCACAACACGGAGGTGTTTTGCGCCGCCAACGGGAGACACAGCGTTTCGACAGTACGTTTCGGCCGTAGTAGATTGAAAATATGCCCGTGTGAGTGGTCTTGATTGCCGAATTGCACCTCATATTGGTATTTTCGACTGCCTCTGTGGCTTCGGGGCAGCGTACAGTCGGAACCACTGGTACTCGATGCCAATCACCGGTTCGCTGACTGCGATCAGATTCGGAGCTTCGGAGCTGACAGGCTATCTATCGGCTTTCCGCATCCAATCGTGGACAGTCTTTCGAGAGTGACGTAGGCAGTCCTATTGGAATATTATATTATATGTGAAAGTGATATCTCTGCCGTGCAAATCTGACTGCTGTTTATCATTTCTCCTCGCGAGAACCGGTCCATATAAACGTTGTCGTGCGTCTCTGTGTGAGCAACGCTGCGAAGCATCTACTCGGTCGGCGGATATAGCGTTGCTGTGACCCTGAATATCGGTTCCGCCCTGACTGGTGGATTCAGTCGTATCGCAAATAGAAACGGAGTGGTCCTCACCCTCGCGTACATGCTACTTGGGCTCGTCTGGCAGGTGGCGTTCTACAGCGCGTTCGTCACGGCGCTACACCGATCGAACCCCCAGATGACAGACGTGCCACTTCCGGCCCTGGACGTTCCGCTCGCCATCTCGGCGGCTGTTGCGGTCCTCTCCCTGCTGTTACTGCAAGTAGCGGCCATCGTTTCGATCCGGACCTTCGTCGGCGGGCAGACGGACGGAATTCCGTCTGAATACTACACCCGGAATATGGTCATCGTTGTGGCCAACGCACTGGTAGGCGGCTTCGTGTACGGTCTCCTCGTGTTCCTTGGGTCACTCCTGTTTCTCGTCCCCGGAATCGTCGCCTACGTCGCGTTCCTGTTCACGCTCGTCTATATCGCCGTCGAGGACGACAATTTCGTCGCCGCCCTCCGGAATAGCTGGACCCTGACACGCGGCCACTGGATCCCGCTGTTCGGGCTGCTCCTGATCGTCTTCGTCGGCTTCGGGCTCGTCCCGGGGATTCTGGCCGCACTGGTTTCGTTCGTCGTCGGCGCGGTCGCGGGCCCGGCGATGAGCACCCTCGCGTCCGGCCTGGTCACGCTGCCGTTCTCACTGCTCGTACTGGGAATCCTGGCAGAGGCGTTCGTCCAGTTGCGCGGCGAGGACGACAGGTCTGAGTTGTAGCCGCGCGCCAGCGAATATTCAACAGTCCGGAGAAACGGCGACACTACTCCGTAACGGTGACTGGGGTATCGAGTCCATCCTGGTCGACGGACACCACTATCGACGTGGCTACGGCTTCAAACTGTTCGCGGTGATGGCCGTCCATACAGATGGTCCGCTCAGTTCGGACGAGACCGGCGTCACGGAGGTCGTTGAGACGGCGGTACGCAGTCGGTCGCGAGACGTCGGCCGCTTCGGCGACGGCACGGCCACACCGCGGTTGCTCCGCCACCGCCTCGTACACGCGACGGGTGTACTGGTCGCCAAAGAGGTCGAACAGTTCGGCCGTCGAGAGATCGACGGTCGTCAGATCGTCCGTGGTGTGGTTCGATTGGCCTTTCGTGAGTTGGGCGGACATACTACGAGAGAGTGGCCCGGGCACACTGAGTATCGATGCTAGCTATTCCGCATACACCGCTCGGTAGACTCTAGCTATGCAGACAGTACGACCGGCGAAGCCCATCAGTTATGAGGATTCAGTGACGAACCCCAGACGACCTATCGAAACAGATGCCAGAACGTGATGCCGTGACCACACTGCGTGCGCTTGTCGTCGATGACGAGCAGGAAGTAGCAGATGCGTATGCCCTTCGGCTTCGAGGGCACTGCGACGTCGAGACAGCCTACAGCGGTGAGACGGCCCTCTCGATCATCGACGAATCGACGGTCGACATCGTCCTCCTGGACCGCCACATGCCGGGTATGTCCGGCGACGACGTGCTGGAGGCGCTAGTCGAACGCGGGTATTACGGCCGGGTCGTGATGGTGACCGCAGTCGACCCCGGGTTCGAGGTGCTCGACATGCCCTTCGACGATTACCTGTGCAAGCCCGTCGAACGCGACGATATACAGGCGGTCGTCGACCAGCAACGGAAGCTGCTGGCGTACGAAACGCTCGGGGAGTTCTTCAGTGCCGAATCGAAGCGGGCGGTGCTCGCTGCCGAGATGAACGCCGAGCAACGTGATGGTCACGACGGATACGCGGCGACGGCGGACAGGGCCCAGCGACTGGAACGACGCGCCCGACGGCTCCTGACCGACGACAGTATCCTCGATCAGTTCGCACAGATCGAACGCGAGGAGTTCTGACTGGCGCTCACCTCGCGACGCTACTCGCGAACCCCTTCTTCCACGAGATACGCGTCCAGTAGTTTTCGTTGTCCCGCTCGGAGATGATACAGCAGCGTGGAATCGCTGATATCGAGCGCGGACGCGACCTCCGCTGCGGTGCTCCCCCGAGGTGATTCGAAATAGTCCGCGAGGTAGGCCGTCCGGAGGGCAGTCCGCTGTCGCTCAGTCAGCCGGTCGTCCAGCTGGTCGCGGAACTCGCGCGCAGTACTCACCGTCCGTTCCCGTTCCGTTTTGGCGACGAACTCGGCGTCGTACTCGTTTCGCACCGTCTCTACGATCCGGCGAACGTCACCGTCCGGCGGCAGGTCGACCACGATTTCGCCGGTCCCCCTGTCGAAGCTCCCTCGCCGAACAGTCCCCCCGAGAGACGAGACCGCGAGCAGCGGTGTCGACCCGGTGATTCCGAGTTCGAGAGTCCCCCCTCGGTCGGACGCATCGATGACTCTGGCTTCGTCGATGCCGTCGACCCTCGAAATCACGGCCTCGGTCGTCTGGACGTCGTAGTCCCTAACGGAGACGAAACACAGCAGCCCGTCATCGCCGCTCGGAACGAGTCCGCCCAGTGTCAGCTCCGAGTCGAACAGCCGGCTCAGCTCTGCCAGCACCGAGCTGTCACCGACCTCGAACGTTATCTCGGCGACACTATCGGAGAGCAGGAGATTCCGGTTTCGGGCGGCAGTGACCCCGAATCCGGCTACCTCGCCCAGGGTCTCGAAACTGGTGCGTTCCCGGTCGGAGAACGCCTCGGTGCCGCCGGCATAGACGCCGACCACACCGTGGACGCTCGAACCGTACACCAGCGGGATGGCCAGTGCCGACTGCACACCGGCGGCGAACCCGGCGATGCGAACGGCTTCGGGCACGCGCTCACTCGCTGCGAGTGGTTGCGCTGTCCGTAGCCGGCCGTCCGCGACGGCGTGTTCTTCGATAGTCGTCGCAGTATCGTCCGCAACCGCGTCGCGTATCGCGGTGGCAATCTGACCGGTGTCGCCCGCCACCGCCTGAACTGTGAGCTCGTCTCCACCGATATCGCGCGCGCCGACCCACGCGAATTCGTACAGTTCGGTTTCGCCGAGCCCCCGACAGAGCGTTTCGGCGATTTCCGCGCGGGACGACGCACTGACGAGCTCACCGAGAATCTCCGACTGTACCCGGTCGATGACGGCCGTCCGTTCGCGTTCTTTCTGCAACCGCTCGACGGACTGTTGGCCCCGCCGCCGGGCGGTGATATTCTGCACGTAGACCGCGGCCCCGTCGTCGGTGGGCACGACCGAGACACTGAGCCACCGCTCCGGGTCCGGATAGTACTCCTCGAAGGCGGTCTCAGTGACAGAGTCGCCGTCGAACGCGACCAACAGGGTGTCTTCGACGGAGCGGGGAAACGTCTCGGAGAGCGGGGCCCCGGCCGGGTCGTCCGCGGTCTGAAGCAACGACTGTGCGGCCTCGTTGACGTCGACGACGGTGCCATCGGTCGCGACCTTGATGAGGCCGACCGGTGCCCGACGTAGCCATTCGTCCATGAGTAGTAGTCTTAAATTGAACGGTGATAATCTATTGCGTCCGGCGATGGCCCGTCGGAACAGCCCCGGGTCGTCTCGGTCGTCCGTGTCTTCACTGACAGCGGGCATACCGATGACTGTGGTGCTCGGGTAACGCGTCGAGTATCGGTGCGGTCCGGTTTCTGGGTCAGAGACTCTGGTGGATGGATTATACCGCTGTCACTACTCCGTACGGATATGGCAGCGATTGATGCGGTAGATGTATCGAAGCAGTATCGAAAACAGGTAGCGCTCGACCGGGTCGATTTCGAGGTCGAGGAAGGCGAGACGTTCGGCTTTCTCGGGCCCAACGGCGCCGGGAAATCGACCTTCATCAACATGCTGCTCGACTTCGCGAAACCGACGGAGGGGTCGGTCAGCATCTTCGGGTACGACTGTCAGCGGGCGGGGGTCGCAGCGCGCGAACGGGTCGGCGTGCTCCCGGAGGGATACTCGGTGTTCGAGGGACTCACCGGCCGCCAGCACATAGAGTACGCGATCAACTCGAAGGAAGTCGACGACGACCCGATAGAGATCCTGGACCGCGTCGGTATCCGCGGTGACGCGGACCGGCAGGCCAGTGAGTACTCCAAGGGGATGGCCCAGCGGCTCGTGTTGGGGATGGCCCTAGTCGGGGAGCCGGACCTGTTGATACTCGACGAACCCAGTACCGGGCTGGACCCCAACGGCGCCGCACAGATGCGTGAGATTCTCCGCGAGGAGAACGCACGCGGTGCGACCGTCTTCTTTTCGAGCCACATCCTCGAACAGGTCGAAGCCGTCTGTGACCGCGTCGGCATCCTGCAGGACGGCGAACTCGTCGCTGTCGACACCATCGCGGGGCTCCGCAGTTCCCTCGGCGGCGGGACCAAACTCGTCATCACCGTCGCCGAGTTCGTCGAGGGAATGCTGGAAGCGATCAGAGCCGTCGACGGCGTCGAGACGGTGGTCACAGCCGGCGACCAGACGATAGAGGTCACCTGCGTCGACGACGCGAAGATGGACATCCTCGTCGAACTCCGGTCGCTGGGCGTCGACGTCGTGAACTTCCGGACCGACGAGGCCTCACTGGAGGACATGTTCATAGAGTACACCGGGGCCCGTAACCGATGACCTGGCAGACCATCGCTCGACAGGACGTCGAGCTGACTGTCGGCGCTCGGTCGAGCAAGCTACTGCTCTGGCTGACAGTCATCAGTGTCCTCCTCGCGGCGTATATCTACCCGATAGTCGGGTCCGCCCCGATAACGACGGCCCGGTTCGGCGGCTTTGTCACGGGCTGGCTCACGACGCTGCTGCCGTTCGTCGGCGTGTTGCTGGGCTACGGCGCGGTGGTGAACGAACGCGAATCCGGCGCCCTCCGCCTCTCGCTCTCCCTGCCGAACAGCCGACTGGACGTGGTTCTCGGGAAGTTCTGTAGCCGCGCGGGCCTCCTGACCGGGGCGCTGCTGGCGGCCATGGCCGGCGCCGGGGTGCTCGTCGTCTATCCGTTCGGCGAGCTCGTGGTCGGCCGGTTCCTGGCGTTCGCGCTACTGACGGTTCTCTTCGGGGTAGTCTGGTGTGGACTCGGCCTCGCGACCTCGCTCGTCGTCGCCACGAGGCGCCGGGCGCTGGTGCTCTCGTTCGCCCTGGTCTTCCTGTTCGTCGTCGTCTGGGACGCTGTCGGGACGGCGCTCAGGGTCGGGCTGAACGCCGCCGGCGTCGTCGACGGCGGTCTGCCCGGCCCGGCGCAGTTCCTCCTCGGCCTCGAACCCGGACACGTGTTCCAGCGAGTCGTCGCCGGGTTCGTGACCAATGGCGGGCCAGTCGACGGCCCGTGGTACCTCGGCGGGTGGGTTGCGCTGGCCCTGCTGGTGCTGTGGAGCGTCGGGCCGCTCGGGCTCGCCTACGCGAGCTTCGCCCGGAGGGACGTGTCATGAGCTGGCGACACATCGCCACCAAGGACCTCCACCAGGCGAGACTGTCGGCCGGGAGCTGGTTGCTCACGTGTCTCTCACTAGTTCTGTACGTGGGATACGCCCTCGCGCACACGTATCTGGGCGCCCCCTCCTTCGGTGCGTTCGTGAGCGGGCTCTCGAACGTGACCGCGCTGAGTCTCCCGGTGTTCGGGCTCTTGCTGGGGTACAAATCGATTATCCACGAACGAAAGAGCGGCAGCCTCTTCCTGACGCTGTCGGCCCCGCAGTCACGGAGTGAGCTCGTCGTCGGGACGGTCGTCGGCCGCGTGGTTGTGTTGCTCGTCCCGACAGTCGTCTCGCTCGCGCTCGCGGGTGTCGTCGGGGCCGTCCGATACGGTACGCAGGGCGCCCTGTTCTATCCCTGGTTCCTGTTCGTGACCGCGCTCTACGGCGTCGCGTTCGTCGCGCTGGCGGTTGGACTGTCCATGTCGACGACTGTCGACCGCCGAGTCACGCTCGGCGCGCTCGGCAGCTACGTGCTCCTGGGACCGTTCTGGGACAGCGTTCACGCGTTCGGACTGCTGATTCTCCACCGGTTCGACCTGAGCGTGTTGTCCGACATGCCCGGCTGGGCGCTCCTGGTCCGGCTGTGGGCGCCCACTGAGGCGTACTACCGCCTCATCGACGCGGGCTTCGAAATCGAGCAGGCGGTACGGTACGTCGGCGGCCCCATCTACGTGGACTGGTGGATGGGACTGGTAGCGTTGCTCGCGTGGTGTACCGTCCCTATCGTACTCGGCTTTCGTCGGTTCAGTATGGCTGACCTCTAGCCGCGTTCGGTTCTCGGACCCGTCACGGTCGAGACGGGGCCGTGTTTCACGAGCAGAAACACGGCTGCAGGGTATACTACTGGGCGACCCGACAGGTAGCCTGGGGCAACGACGACGTGCCTCTGACAGTGCCCGTTGCAGTTGCCCTCCATGGTCGTGTGCCGAAGTCCACTCCGTGGCTTCGCGGCGGTAGCAACGCGAGACCCCACGCTGTAGCCGTGGGAGAAAGCGCGTCAGCTCCGCGGCGAACCCACCGAATCGGCTTTATTTAGCCGCTCAGTGCGTTCGAGACCAGCGAGGCAGCGTCGCTGGTGCTGTGAGACACGCGGCGCGGGATGTCGCTCGAACGGTTCGAGGTCGCCTCGGTGGGCCCGACGACCGCCACGCCACCATCGAATCGTTCCGGTATTGCGCTTACTGAACCACAGCGTAGGCGTGGCGCTATCCCGAGGAAGACCGCGTGACCCAAGAGCGAAGCCACACTGTACGACGAGCTTCGCTATCAGACCGACGGGTTGGACGCTACCCTCGGTCGGAAAGACGAGTCGTCCCTCCACGCGGCGATTGAGCGTGTCGACGGAGAAAGGCGAGGGTTTCTCGACGTGCAACGTCGACGACCATCTCGCCGTGGCGTCGGAGACGCCCGTGTCGGCAGAACGGCAGTCCACCGCTTCAGCGGCGGGTCACTGACAGGCGATGGACTCGGCGACGTCGACGGTCTCGGATTTCTCCAGCGGGCCGGAGACCGTGTATCGGTTACTACCGCAGTCCCAGGCGAGCATCGCCACGGTGGAGTCGCCGACGTCGAGTTCGTCGTACCAGCCGGTCCGGGCACCGACGTCGACGGACTCGAACTGCTCGCTCTCGCTGTAGTTGAAGCCGTCCCCGGAACGCTGACTGACTGTCAGCGTCTCGTTCGCGCCGGCCGTATACCGGAGAGTGAGAGAGACGTCGTCCTCGTGCTCGACGATGTACCCGTCGTCGAAGCTGTAGTTGGCGGGCAGCGTCGGCGAGGGAACGTTCTGCGTCGCGTTCGCTCGGAGGTTCGAGAGCGACTCGTAGCTCGTCATGTCGTATCCGGCGCTCCCGGGTTCCTCGGCGTCATCGGGGATATCGATAGTGAACCGGTCGTCCGACAGCGACTCGTTCAGGCTCACGTTCCGGTACCGCTGGGTCGTCTCGAAGCTGTAGTCGTCGGAACTGACGGCCGTCTGTGCCTGTGTCGGGAAGTAGGTCTCCGCGTCGAGCCACACGGTGACGTCGACCGAGCCCGTCACCATCGTGCCCGTCGTGTTCGGTTCGAGCGAGAGCCGGTAGGTCTCCTCGCCGTCGAGTTGTTCGCGTCCCTCGAACGCTGCGTCGCTGTTGTTGATTAGTCGGTCGAGTCCAGTCGGGTCGAGCTGTCGGTCGCCGAAAGAGGAGTTGAACCGGGAGACCGTGTTCTCCTCGGCGTTGTACGTCACCGTGGCGCTCCCGTTGCGGACGGTGATAGTCTCGCCGTAGTCGGACGTGCGTTCGGTCCGGGTTCGGTTGTTTTCGTAGTCGACCCACACGGTTCGCTCGGTGCTGTGAGTCTCGTTACCGTCCATCGTGATGTCCGTCTCGACGGTCATCACGAGCGTATCGAGCGAGGAGGTGCGGTTCTGGAAGGTCGACAGAACCTCGTCCGCGGTAGGTGTCTCGTTGCCGTGTTCGGTATCGCTCTCGCCGGATTCGGTGGCGTCGTCAGTCGGTGTCGGAGTCGGCTGTACCGCTGCTGCGTCCTGTTGGGGCATCTGTACTGCGCCGGCTGTCACACCGGCCAGCACGAGGAGGGCCCCCATCAGTACCGCGAAGAGCGGGGCCTTGAGTATGTCAGGGTTCATTACGTCCGAGGTTTACCACGGAACCGGTATAATAGCGGGAACAAAGTATCCACGCCAGAAAACCACCCAAAGATATATTTGGTACCCTCCGACGGTCGGAGCAGAACTGTCGTCGCCCCATCGCGAGTGCGAACCCCTGAGAGAGTTGTGACGGCCGGGTACGTCGGCGCAGTATGGGTGCACACTGGATGGTGTTGTCAGCGATGGGTGACGAGTTTCCCACGGCTGGTCGGTCACCGTTAAATCTACGCTGTGCTCCACGTGAGCAGTGTGAACCGCCACAGTGCATCTGTCACAGCCGCCTTTAACGTCCGCCCCGTGTTTCCGCGTCAGAATCGGCAAGCAATACTATACCGGTATCCAAACCAGCAGTAGCGTATGTACGGTCATCAGAACGCACTCGGCCGAGGGCACACCCGGCAGCCATCGAGTCGAGTCGATATCCGGTGTGAACTCACAGGGGAGACCTAGGACACGATGACGGACGAACACACGGTAGCGATCGCGTTCAGCGAATTCCCGGATCCCGTCGTCGCCTACGCTATGGAGGGCGACGAGCCCCGTATCGCGGCGATAAACGAAGCCTTCGAGTCGCGTCTCTCCGCGGTCTCCGCCGAGACGCCAGTCACCGAGCTCTTCGAGCGATTTAGCGTGGTCGAGTCGAACGGTGACGAGGAGCCGGTAACACACGTCACCCGCGGTGACAGCGTCAGTATCTACCTCGACGACAGCGGCGAACTGGGGCCGTTCTTCGTCCGAGTCCTCCCCACCGGCGATGCCACGGGGTATCTCGTTTTCTCCGATGTGAGTGGGTATCCCGATATCACCGACACGCCGGCAGTAAGTCGGGCTAGCAGTGTAATCAGTCACGACCTCCGCAACCATCTGGATGTCGCCAAAGCGCACCTTCAGGCCGCACAGGAGACGGGCGCCCCCGAACACTTCGAGGCGATATCTAACGCGCACGACCGGATGGAACGGATTATCCGCGACGTCCTCACGGTCACGCGAGACGAGCCCGTTGTGACCTCCTCCGAACAGGTCACAATCAGGAACACGGTAACCGAGGCGTGGCAATCCGTCGATACCGGGGCGGCGACACTCGATATCGGAAACGCGCTGCCGACGGTCACCGCCGACGCTGATCGCGTCCGGAGACTGTTCGAGAATCTCTTCCGGAACAGCGCGGAACACGGCTCGGAGGTCGACAGTCAGTCCGAAGCCGGAACTGCCGGGAGCCAGGTGACAGTTACCGTCGGTCCGCTGGAAAACGGCTTCTACGTGTCCGACGACGGGGTCGGTATTCCGCCGGACGAACGGGACAGAATCACCGAGCCCGG
Organism: Halomicroarcula saliterrae; assembly: GCF_031624395.1. Taxonomy (NCBI): domain Archaea; kingdom Methanobacteriati; phylum Methanobacteriota; class Halobacteria; order Halobacteriales; family Haloarculaceae; genus Haloarcula; species Haloarcula saliterrae. Next base: position 5,074 of record NZ_JAMQON010000005.1, on the reverse strand, counting down.
CTACTCGACTCGGAGTGGCGGTACTGGCCTCGGTCTCGCGATTGTCGAACAGATCGTCGCTGCACACGGCTGGGAGCTGACAGTGACGTCGGCCACGGACGGCGGCGCGCGTTTCGAGATCGGATTCTAAAACACGCGTTGTACCCGTCTGCCCCGGACCACGGCACACTGCCGTGGACCGGTCACTGGGCTCCGAGAACGAGGACACGATACTGATAGCGGGGTGAGACGGCCCCCGCCGCCGTATCGAGCCGTAAGCGCCGTCGGAGCGTCGGTTACGCCGATCTGCGGAAATCCGAGCCCGTCCCGGATTTGGAAGCCACCGACGGCACCCACCGTATCATCGGCTGTCCAACGCCAGAAAATTAAGACTACAGCGAGAGACCCTATCGATGGCCCTGATTGCAACTTTGAGTTCCCTCCTGTTGAACGCGGTGGCAGTCGCGTTGCTGGGCTGGACGGCCTGGAGAGCGCTACAGGCCCGGGAGCAACCCAGTGCGGAACCGTTCATCGCAATACTCGCTATGCTGACGCTGTGGGGGGTGTTCTCTTTCGTGGCCGAACTCCCCAGCGTGCCTGGTGTGAGTTCCCTCCAGTCGGTCTTGGAACTGGGAGAGATCGGCATCGCGATGATTATCCCCGGTCTCTGGACCATCTACGTACTGAGTTACACCGGTCGCGGAACCGGGCTGACGTGGCGACGGGTCGCGTTGCTCGCTGGCATCGCGCTTCCGGTCCTCCTGGGCGGGATTGTCCTTGCGGTGGCACCGCCGGAGGCCCCCGTCGAACAACTGATTGCTCCACTGGTTGGCACCGAACTGCTGTATCTGTTCGCGCTGTTCCTGTACGCGACGTATCTCCTGGTCGACCTCGGTGGCAACCACGCCCGTGTGTCCAACACCCACGTAGCGATACTGACAGTCGGTGTCTTCGCACCGTATCTCGTCAGTCTGGTCGGGAACAACACCTCGATGGTCGCCAACACGACCGTCGGCCTGCTTCTGTCAGGTGGACTTCTCGCGGTTGCCGTGCGGCGGTATCCGGTCATGACCGGCTTTCCGAAAGCGGATTACATCGCACGAACGCGTGTGGTCGAGACGCTTCAGGAGGCAGTCGTGGTTCTGGACTGGGACGACCACGTCCTCGATGTCAACGAGACGGCGGTGGAGGCGTTCGGCGGCTCAGTGGCGACGATGATCGGTGAACCGATCCGGACGGTCATCGACGGCCTCGAACAGACCGAACTCTCAGCCGGTGCGACGGGTACCGTCGGACTCCAGAGCTCGATGGGCCGTCGCCAGTTCCAATTTAGCGTCTCCTCGGTTACGGACTCGCCGGCAGGCGACGGTGACGACCCCGTGGCCAGAACGGTGCTCTTCCGGGACGTGACCGAACAGCAAACCAGGGAGCAGCGGCTCGCTGTCCTCAACCGTATTCTCCGACACAACGTGCGGAGCGACCTCGATGTGATACTGGCGTATGCCGACCACATCGACGACGACGGCATACAGACGAGCATCCGAGACAGCGCGACCGAACTCCTCGAACTGAGCAAGAAGATCAGAGAGTCCGAAGAGCTCATGACGGCGAGCACCGACACCCCGGAGCCGGTCGACCTCACCGAGGTCGCGGAGTCCGTGGTAAACGAGTTCGAGACGAGTGAGTGCAGCGGTGAGATATCGCTCGACTGCCCCGAGGAGGCCTCGCTCTCCTCTCATCGATTCGTCCTCAGACAACTGCTCGCTGAACTAGTCGAAAACGCGCTCGTCCACTCGGACAAAGAGACACCGCGAGTCGACGTGCGCGTTCGACAGGAGCCTGACACAGCAACCAGAATAACCGTCGCCGACAACGGACCCGGCCTCCCGGAACGGGAACAGGAAATCTTGGCCGCCGGAACCGAGACCCAACTGAAGCACGCACGAGGAATCGGGCTCTGGTTTGTCAGCTGGGCCGTCACGCAGTTGGGTGGCGAGCTTTCCTTCCATCGGAACGACCCAGAAGGAAGCGTCGTCACGGTCCAGCTGTACAGTATGACGAGCAAGTAGTCGGCTGCAACCCGTTATCTTACACCGCTACCAGTGTAAAATTCTGTTCAATTGCGAAGTATTTAACTGCCCGTCATCAGCATTTACTATCATGGTATGGGGGAACGCCACGGCTATCGGGGGAAGTGTCGCACTCGTTATCGTAGTTACCACGGGGCTCGTCCTCGGCGCTGGGACGACCACAGTGGGCATACAGCCGGAAACAGCGACACTCGAAAGTGGCGACACGGCCACGGTGGACGTCGTTGTCGACTCGGTCGACGACGGCGTCGGGTCGATCGATATCGAGGTCGCCGTCAACGATAGCCGAGTGGCCGCCATCACGAACGTCAGTGTCGCCGGCAATCCCGACAGAGTCCGGACCAGAGGTGGAGACGACAGTGTCCGTATCGGGGCTACCGGGATGGACACCGCGGACACGGGGTCAGTCACCGTCGCTACGGTGTCGGTCATCGGGAAAGCGGCGGGGACGACCGACCTCGACCTAACGGTCGCCGCACTGGGGAACGAGTCCGGGTCGACCTACGACGTGAGTGGGACGAACGGTGGCACACTCACTGTCGAGGGCGCCAGTACTCCGACTCCCACTCCGACTCCGACACCAACGCCGACGCCGACGCCAGACGATGACAACGATGATTCTGATGCTGGCTCGGACGGTGGGAGCGACCCCTACAGCGGCAGGGACGACGCCTCCGACGACGACAGTCCCGAACCCACCGAGACTGACACTGCGACGGCAACGCCGACCACAACCCCGGAAACTGTCACGCCGGCCCCAACTGAGACCGCGACTGTCACACCCACGACCGAGACCGCTACTGGCCCACCCACGGAGCAACCTGAGCCGACCCCGTCGACCGACGGAACCGCGACGAGCACTGCCACGGCCCAAAGCGATTCCGGCCTGCCACTGGCGCCGCTGGCTCTCGGGGCGGTCGTCGTCGCACTCGTCGGGGGGGCGCTGTACTACCGCTCCGGCTGATTCTACCACCGGCCACACAGCTGGCTTCGCACGCCACGACCGGTTCGGGCCGGGGATTGTGCCCCCGTGAGGACACAGTGTCGGTGCGTTCTAGGACACGATAGCTGCTTGATAACCGGCGGTAGGACACCTCTCCGAACGCTGCGTTGTCGGCCCCGCCCGCCGTGTTGCTGACCGGCGAACACCGCGCCTGAGTCTTGGCTCGACAGTGTTCGGGCTCGGTGCTGTTGTCAGTCGGTTCTGGGAGGTCTCGGTCGTCGACGGACTGTGGACCAGAGCTGATTTTCAGACCCCCGCACCCCACAGCGGAACGCAAAATCGTCGTCGTGACCGGCTACTGCGGGCTAACTGTGGCAACCAGCGCCTGTTCAGACGTAGTTGCGTTCAGTTCCAGCCTGATGGATTGCGCGCGCGAACGAGCAAAGTCTAGTTACCAGAATTACCGGACACGTAGCGACCATAGCTATACGCAAGCCAGATGAGCGAGGCCGGAATGGCGATGTATTTCAGGAACTCCATAACCGTGATGTAGAGGACAGCTGTCTGACCGACTGAACCTAGTTGTGGAAGCCACACAGGTAAGTCGGCAGATCCCGTTGCAAAGCCTGAAAACGCTATTCGCAGCAGTTCGTTACCAATCGCTGTAACGGCAAGCAATCCGAGACAGAAGATCACGGGGAGCTGAAAGGAGAGCTCAGTGCGCAGCGCTTTCACCAGCGACATATCGTGCAAGTCACAACTGAGCGCAAAACGTGTTGTGGTCAGATATCCGTTCACTACATTACCCGTATCGACCGATTCTATCTGCACTGACGGGCAGGTGTGCAGATAGTCCGCCTGTGACTGCTACTCGGGCTCGACGACATCGCTACAGTTCGGACACTCGGCCCACATGCCAGTCGGCCCTTCGGTGGTCTCGTACTCGCTGAGGAGCCACGACTCAGTAATCGACGCCCACACAGTGGACAATCGCCGAGGTTGTCCAATGTCATGCAAAGAAAGGGTCCAGAGCGTGTGACAGGATCCGTCCAGTATAGAGCAGGAGACGTAAGCCGTCCCCGAGATAACGTTTCTCGAGCAACTCCTCTGCAGTCTCCACAGACATCGTCAGAATCGCCGTCGAGGACGAGCGTGTGCGAGTAGTTGTCCCGTCGTAGACGATCACGTCGCCGGAGTCACACATCAGCCCCGCCTCCAGCCGGTGACCGAACAGTTATCAGGCGGGTCGCGGTGGGTCCAAGTGGGACAGGACCCGGCGCCGCTGTCGGTCATGTTTGGCACCACCGCTCGGGTCCCCGTCCCGTGTGTCTGCTACCGGGCGCTGGTCACGCCCGGCAAGTCCTCGACTCGAGGAGCGACTGTGCTGGATGTGCCCCCGTACTGGATTTTGATAGCTACAAAGCGTCTCCCGCGACTGCGAGGCCCTCGACTTGAGCGACAGTCCACAGGCGCCCCAGCGACGAGGGACCGCTCTGGTGGGAGCCCTGTTCGATCGCCGTCGAGCCGTGCAGCCATTCGAGGAGTGCGATGGCGTCGGGTCCCGGTTACACAGGTGTAACTGGTGTTATTTTGTCACCGGGGCGACTACTCCCGGTGCGGCTTGGGCTGTCAGAGGAACACCCAATTGGCCGGCGCCGTCGCGCCGGCCTCGTGTTTCGTGGACTACTGTCCGTAACAGGTCCCGAAAGCTGCGGCGTTGGACGCCTGAGTGTCGTTTTTTGTCACTGGAATTCGATGCCAGGCCGAAGCGTCCGTGAGGCCCACAGCCGAACGACTCCGTCGAAAGTACGAACAGCAGCACGACGGACTCGCGCCCGCTGCCGATCAGCTACGTAAAATCCGCTGTCGCGAGAGGGTCGACACTCTCTTCGGTTGTTTCCGTACAGCCACATCGCTGTCATTTTGCGTAAATACGGAAAGCCCACTGCGGAGAGATGACTCTCCGCAGTAGGCTGAAAAACCGGAATGAATGGTGGCGGCGAACCGGATTTCCCAGAGGCTCGCGCACTCCAGTACTCGCCGGAACGCTGGTGAGCTTATC